>NZ_CALIMS010000023.1 GCF_938045345.1 uncultured Campylobacter sp. | reverse complement strand
GCGGCAGCGGCAAAACCTCGACGGCTAGGATTTTTGCCAAAGCGCTTTTATGCGATAAAGGCCCCACCGGCAAGCCGTGCGAGGTCTGCGATAACTGCGTAATGGCAAACGAGGGGCGCCACATCGACATTATCGAGATGGACGCCGCCAGCCACCGCAAAATCGACGATATCCGCGAGCTTATCGAGCAGACGAAGTATCATCCCGCAAGCGCGCGCTTTAAAATTTTCATTATCGACGAGGTGCATATGCTCACCAAAGAGGCATCCAACGCGCTTTTAAAGACGCTTGAGGAGCCGCCTAGCTACGTAAAATTTATCCTTGCGACTACCGATCCGCTCAAGCTTCCCGTCACGGTGCTATCGCGCACTCAGCACTTTCGCTTTAAGCCGATCGCCAAAAGCGCCGTCGTAGCGCATCTGGCGCAAATTTTAAAAACTGAAAACATCGCTTACGAAGAGGGCGCGCTTGAAATTTTAGCGCGCAGCGGCTCGGGCTCGCTACGAGACACGCTCACGCTCCTTGATCAGGCGATTATCTTTAGCCGCGAAGGCATCACCGAGCGCGCGATCGCCGATATGCTGGGCTTGCTCGATCCCGCTAAAATTGGCGAAATTTTAGACGTCGTACTGCGCCAAGACCGTGCGGGCGCGATCGAGATCATCAAAGAGGTCGAAAACTACAACGCTGAGACGATAATCGACGAGATGATCGCAAATTTAAAGGATAAATTCCTACGCCGCGACGCGAAATTCAGCCTGCTGATGTATGAGCGGTTTTTCCGCATTTTAGCGGGCGCCAAGAGCATGCTCGCCATCAGCCCGGACAATACCTACGCGATTTCTATGATGATTTTTATGATGATGGAGGCGGTCAATCTGCGCGAGATCGACGAGCTCATAGAGGTCGGCAGATCGCTTGATCAAGGCGAGGGCCATGCTTCTGCTTCGGCGCCTAATTTAAACGCGCAAGGCTCCGCGCCGAATTTTAGACCTAATTCCAACCAAAGCGCGGGATTTGCGCCAAATAGCGAGCCGGGCGGCGCGACTTTTGCGTCAAGCGACCAGGGTAGCGCGACAAGTGGCGTGCCTAGCCTTACGACGAGCGCAAAACGCCCCGCGAGCCCTGCGCAAAACTTCGGTGCGGCAAAGCAGAGCCCTGACGCAGGCAGCGAGATTAAACCGAGCGCGGCGGCGCAGACTAAAAATTCTAGCCCGTCCGTCAAAACGGGCGCTCAAAATGAAATTTACGAGAATTTTTTAGCCAAAATTTACGACCGTGATTACGATCTGGGCGAGAAATTTAGCAAGTGCGTGGAATTTTTAAAGTTCGAGC
>NZ_CALIMS010000022.1 GCF_938045345.1 uncultured Campylobacter sp. | reverse complement strand
GTTCTGCTAGCTGGCGGGAAGTACTCGGTCGAGTCCATATCGTAGTATGAAAATACTGTCGCACCCATAGTGCTTGTTTGTAAAGCCTCCGCCAAGCTATCGCTAGCGCTAGCGCTGGACGCCATAGCCATAAACGCAGCCAAACTAAGAGCAAATTTACTCTTGCCGATCGTCAAAAAACATGTTTTCACTATAACCTCCTTTAAATTTTTACACTATCATCTTTGGATTTATGAGCGAAATTATAACATGTAGGCCTATCAAAAACGGTAAGATTTTGGTAACATTAACTAAAAAATATTTTTTAGTTTTAAATTTTAAATTTGATATAATAGCTACTATGATAGAAATTTTGCTTATAGAAGACGATCTTGAACTGGCCGAGCTTTTAAAATTTGCATTGGCAAAAAGCGAGATTGGCGTAACCATAGTCACAAATCCGGTTGAAGGACTTAAAATTCTAGACGCAAAAAATGCTTTTGACGCATTGGTGCTTGATCTTGGCTTGCCCGACATGGACGGCCTTGAAGTGTGCAAGCACGTAAGACACAGCTATCCATCGTTACCTATCATCATATCGTCGGCCCGCAGCGAAACGCTAGATAAGATAAAGGGCTTTGAGCTTGGGGCGGATGACTATATGGCAAAGCCGTACGAACCCATAGAGCTTGCATTTAGGCTAAGAGCGATACTCCGTCGAGGGATACAAACCAGCAACGACTCCAAAACCTTTTGCGTCGATAAACAAAGGCGTATCGTCATAAAAAACAAAGAGGAGATAGCGCTAACGAAAGCGGAATTTGACATCTTTATCTACCTTTATGAAAAAGAGGGGTTGGTCGTGCCAAGGGAAGATATTTTGATAAATTTGGGTCAAGCGAAATTTCAAAGCGGACTAAAAAGCATCGATGTCGCCATAGGGCGCTTGCGTCAAAAAATAGGAGACGATCCTAAAAATCCGCGATTCATTCACCCCGTGCGCGGTATAGGGTATAAATTTATTAATGCGTAATATATCTATCATCAAACTAATATCTTTTTTCTTTTTTGCCGCATTAGTTGTCGTAAATTTAGCATTTTTCATCGAATCAAAAAGGCAAATAAGAGATGCGGAGTATTTTACCTACCAGCGCTTTATGCTAGGCATGCGCATACGCGGACAAGAAGACGGCAATATAACCAAGCAGCTAGCGCAAATCGGACTTAAAAATAGTGATCTCGATCCAAATGAGATCAGGCAAAATGGTGAGAAAATTTTTAGCGATTCGTATGCCGATATGATAAGATACAACAAAAAGCTCTACTTTGTACCTAGATTTTCTTCCATAGATCCTAAGATGTTTTCACGTATTATGGACGCAGCCGGGCTTAATATATCAATCAAAGATGACATTGCAAAAAACGATCTGCCTTTAGAAAATTTACAAGAGCTTTCTTCACATAGTATTTGGATACTTTGGCTTATAGTAAATATCGTAATGGCCGCATTTTTCATAGTCGTCTTAAAAAAATTGCTGAGACTCAGAAATTTAAAAAATATGATAAGAAGAGCGGGAGAAGAAGACAAATTTAGATTGCTAAAAGTAGAAGCAAATGATGAAATAGGCCAAATCGCTAGCGAATTTAACACGACTATGCAAAAAATAGATGCGATAAAAGAGGCTAGAGCGCTATTTTTACGTAACATCTTGCACGAATTTCGCAACCCTATAATGAAGGGGCGGATCATGGCGGACATTATAGCCGAAATATTACAAGATGATAAAATCAAGGATAGATTAAAACAAATTTTTATACGGCTTGAGATGATACTGGGCGAAGTCGTAAAGGTAGAAAAGCTTGTATCGAGCCAATGGGAGCTTAAAAAGAACAAGCACCGAGTTATAGACATCGTCGATCACTCGGTAGATATGCTTTTATTAAAAGACACGAGCCGCATAGAAGTGCGAGCGGATGGAGAAATAAGTGCGGTTGAGGTTGATTTTGAGCTTTATGCGACCGGAGTTAAAAATTTGATCGATAACGCCTTAAAATACTCTAGCGAAAAGGTTGTTGTAAGCATAGATAAAAATGCTCTGTGTATAAGTAGTGTAGGCAATGAGCTTGATCCGCAAAGGCTTGATTTTCAAAGGGCTTTTAATAGGAAATTTGAGTCGTCAAATTCTGGGTTGGGGCTTGGGCTTTATATCGCAAACCAAATTTTTATAAAACACGGCCACACCTTAAAATACAAGTACGAAGACGGTAAAAATATTTTTCTAATATGTTTCATAAACACTTGATCTAAAAATAACTTGTTTATTAATACTTATAAATTATTTTAAGCTCGTTATTTGCGCTGATTAATTCATTTATAAAGCCTAACAAATCTGTTATTAATAGTACAATGGCGCCTCTGTGATATCCGCCATATTTTTTTGGTTTACGATAATTCCGAGATTTTTTAGATATTTAGTCACTCCGCAGAAGCTACAATAAGGTAGCTGAAGAAGAATTCACACACGCACGCTAAAATTTAACGGCTCTTTCGTCGTGTAGAAAAGATAAAATTTTAGTAGAGTACGGTATGGGGGCGTCTAAATTTAAATGTGATCGTTTTGGTTGATGCGCGGCGTTAAATTTTATACGGCTTGTTAAGACTGTGGCGATGAGTAATTTTAAAATTTTGATTTTGGCGTGGGTAAAAATTTAACGACAGCGCGTTCTGTCGTCGAGGTATAATGTATGGGTATCTGGCGGTATATCGACGTAGTGGAGATTGGCAAGTGTTGCATATAAACGAAGCGAATTAAAATAAGAATGCGGATGAAATTAGCACCGCGTGATACATATAAATAGCAGCATGCCCCGTAAACGATGTGATTCGCGATAAAATTTTGCGTAAATTAAGGCGAAATTTAGCCGACGAAATGAGAACGGGATTTAAAATTTAACCGTTTTTTCAAGCGAATTTTGCCACAATTGCGCTCAAATTTCGTTGGGGCAAAATGATGAAAAAATATACCAAACAAATCCTCGCGATGCTCGCGCTAAACGCGATCTACAGCGGCTCGGGGATCTTGATTTTAAGCTTTATCAATAAATATCTACTTGACGGCGCCGAAAGAGGCGGCAGGATCATCGCGCTATTTTTTGCGCTCTTGGCGCTATTTTTGCTGCTTTCGGTGCTAAGCCGCATCATGCTTTGCAAGATGGAAAACGACTTCGTATTCGATCTGCGCACCAAGATTATCAAGCAGATCATCGATACGAAGTTCGAGCGCATCGAGGCTGCGTCGAAGGCGAACCTGCTTGCGTCCCTTTCTAGCGATATTTCGCGCCTGACCGAGGGCTTTATGCGCATCTCAGAGCTTATCCAAGGCGCGATGATCGTGCTGTTTTGCGGCATATACGTGCTATACATCGCGCCTATGATGTTTGCGTTTTTATTCATCTGGATCGGCGCGCTGATGATTTTCAACCGCTTTTTGATGAAAAAAGTCATGCAAAATTACGATCTGTACCGCCAAAACGAGGACGTTTTGTATAAAAACTACGCCGCGGCGATCGAGGGGCACAAGGAGTTGTCGCTAAGCCTAGCCAAAGCAAAAAGCCTATATGAAAACGACTTTTTGCCCAACGCGCAAAATTTACGCCAAAGCTCACTGCGAGCCGAGGTTTACGGCGCGTTTGCGAGTAATTTTATGAACGTGATGATGCTAGGCGCGGTGGGCTTTGTGCTTTATTTCGGGCTTAGCGGCGGCAAGGCGGAGCTTGCGAACGCCGTAACGATCGCGCTTACGGTGCTTTTTTTGCGCGCGCCTTTGATGATGCTCATATTCTCGCTTCCTAGCGTTCTGCGCGCAAAGATCGCCTACGCAAAGATCAATGAGTTAGGCTTAGACCCGTTCGTGCAGGGCTTTGAGCTTGCGCAAATGCAGCCGTGGCGCAGCCTGGAGCTTAAAGGCGTGGGCTTTTCGTATCCGGGCGGGAAATTCGGCATTAAAGGGGTAAACTTGCAGCTAAATGCGGGCGAAACGGTGTTTTTGATCGGCGAAAACGGTAGCGGCAAATCGACG
Organism: uncultured Campylobacter sp.; assembly: GCF_938045345.1. Lineage (GTDB taxonomy): Bacteria > Campylobacterota > Campylobacteria > Campylobacterales > Campylobacteraceae > Campylobacter_B. The sequence goes on along the minus strand of NZ_CALIMS010000022.1, from coordinate 3,659 downwards.
CTTTTTATGATTTTAGCGGGTCTTTATACGCCGCAAACGGGCGAAATTTTAGCCGACGGCGCGGCCCTTGAACCCTCCGATCTGCGCGCCTACAGTAACAACATAAGCGCGGTTTTTAGCGATTTTTATCTCTTCGACTACGCTACTGGCGATGCGGACATCGCGCGCGAGTGGCTCGCGCTCACGCACCTGCAGGATAAGGTAGGGCTTAACGGGGCTAAATTTAGCACTACGAGCCTATCTAGCGGGCAGCGCAAGCGTTTGGCGCTCGTAAGCGTGCTGATGGACGGGCGAAAATTTTTGATGCTTGATGAGTTTGCGGCCGATCTCGATCCGCAGTTTCGCACGGAGTTTTACGAGCGGATTTTACCCGAGCTGAAATCGCGCGGATACACGGTCTTTGCGATCTCACACGATGATAAATACTTCGGCGCCGCAGATAAAATTTATAAGATGCAAGGCGGCGAAATTTCGCGCATAAAGTAAAGCGGCGAAATTTTAAAATTCTACGCAGAATTTCGCGATGGAATTTGGCGTCTAGATGAAATTCCGCCGTAGAATTTCGCCGCGAAATTTTACGATTGAAATTTAAGTGGCAAGGCGTAATTCGCTTAAAATTTTACAGCATAAATTCCGCTTTGAGTCTCTACGCTAAAGTTCGCAGTAGATAGAATTTCGCCTCTTTGGCGCAAATTGCAAAAATTTAGCCGAAATTTACTAAATTTTGATTATACTGCACCCACAATTTAAAAAGAAAGGATAGGAATGAAAAAAGTTCTTATTGCATGTGCTGCGGTTGCGGCGTTTAGTTCGAGTTTATTCGCCGCTGATGGCGCTACATTGTATAAAAAATGCGTGGCCTGTCATGGAGCTAACGCCGAGAAGCCTTATCTTGGCGGCAAAGTACCTGCGCTAAACACCCTAAGCAAGGAAGATATCATCGCTAGCCTAAAAGGCTACAAAGACGGCACCTTAGGCGACGGCAAGGGCAAATTCGGCATGATGGGCGTTATGAAAGGTCAAGCAGCTTCACTTAACGACGAATCGATCGAAGCGCTAGCCGATTTCATAGTTTCTAAAAAATAATTTCAAACTTCATTCGGCGGGCTTTGTGCTCGCCGAGCTCACTTAACTTTAAATTTCAAAATTCTACGCTAATATCACGTAAAAATTCCAAAGGCTCATAATGTTTAACGGACTGATCAGAGAGATCGCGCAGGTTGCGAGCTTTAGCGGCGATTCGCTACGGCTGCGCGCGAGATATCGCCCCGCGCTTGGCGATAGCGTCGCGGTAAACGGCGCGTGCTTGAGCGTGACGCGGCTTTTTGCGGACGGATTTGCGGTGCAGCTTTCAAGCGAAACGGCGCGCGTCATCGCCGCACAAAACCTGCGCGGTCCTGTGCATATCGAGCCAGCGATGCGGCTAGGCGAGCGCATAGACGGGCATTTGATCCAAGGACATGTCGATGCCGTGGGCGAAATTTATAAAATTTCAAAGCTTGCAAGCGGCGTCGATTTTTTTATCCGTGCGCCGCTGCACATAGCGCCGCTGCTAGCGCCGAAAGGCTCGGTAGCGATCGACGGCGTGAGCCTAACGATCAACGAAGTGCTTGCGGGCGGCGGAAATTTTATTCACAAAGACCGCAAAGGCCCGCTCGGTTCAAATTTTAGCGGCACAGGTTCGCGCGGGCAAAATTCTAGCGGCTCAAATTCTGTTCGCGATCCAAACTCCTTGGGCGCAAATTTAAAGAGTGAAGCGCAAAGCTGCGCCATTCGCCTTACGATCATCCCACTCACGCTTAAAGATACGCTCTTTGGATCATACAAAATCGGGCGCCGCGTAAATATCGAAACCGATCTGCTTGCCCGATACGTCGCGGCACAGCTGGGTTTTGCCGGCGGACAGCTCGTCGGTCGCGGCACTGTTGCGGCACGCGATGCGAGCGCCGATGGCGAGCAAGACGGGCTTTCGTGGGACGCGGTAGATAAAATTTTGAGCCTGTATTAAGCGGCGTGTGATGGACAAAATCGAAATTTGCAGAGAAAATCTTGAGTTTGTATTGGACGGACGCCGCGTGCTGGCGGGCTTTAGCACGCGGCTTGGCGGCGTAAGCGGCGGAGCCTACGTAAACCTAAATTTAGGAGATCACGTGGGCGACGATCCGCAAAACGTCGCGCAAAACCGCGAAATTTTAGCCACCGCGCTCGGCATCGCGCCGCAAAATTTAAAATTTATGCGCCAGATGCATTCAAACCGCGTTGAAATTTTACGCGCAGCTAGCGTTGAAATCCCGCCCTGCGACGGGCTCGTGACCGATCTGCGCGGCGTGGCGCTGTGCGTGCTGGTAGCGGACTGCTCGCCAGTGCTGATCGCGGACGAGCGGCGCGGCGTGGTCGCTGCGGTGCATGCGGGGCGCGCGGGCGTGATAGGGCGGATCTGCACGAATGCGATAAATTTGATGAGCGAGCGCTTCGGTTGCGTCGCTGCGGAGCTGAAGGTATTCGTGGGCGCGAATATCAAGGCGCGAAACTACGAACTTGGCGGGCTTGATCTGGGCGAGTTTGAGCGCTACAAAACGCAGGGGCATTTCGATATGAACGCTGCGCTGCGCGACGAGCTCGCAGCTGCGGGGGTGCGAAACGTTAAATTTGATCCGCGCTGCACTTTCGAGAGCGAGCGGCATTTTTCATACCGCAGAGATGGCACTACCGGGCGCTTCTGCGGCTTTGTGATGAATAAGCCATGCCGATGAAAAGCAAAAATAGGATATAAAATTTCTCCGCAAGGCTGCTGAAATTTCTCGAAACGCTATAAAATTTGACGTAGAGGCGCTGCAAAGCGAAACGGCGAAAAAGAGGCGAGATTGCGGTGCGACATCGCAGTCAAGAAAGCCAAAAAAACGTAAAATTTATAAAAATCCAAAGCAAAGGAGAAAATATGCTGCTACTTAAAAATGCCTATCTATACGCGCCAGAGCACATCGGCAGGAGCGACGTTTTGCTCGGCGGAGGTAAAATTTTAGCCGTTTCCAAGGGGCTTGATTTTCGAGTCGAGGGACTTGAAATTTACGATCTAGATGGTAAAATTTTAGCGCCTGGGCTCATCGATCAGCACGTACACATCACGGGCGGCGGCGGCGAGGCGGGCTATCACTCTCGAACGCCCGAAATAACGCTATCTGGGATCATCCGCTACGGCACGACGACGGTCGTGGGCACGCTAGGTACAGACGGGTGCACGAGGAGCTTAGAAAATCTCTACTCAAAGGCCAAAGCGCTCGAATACGAGGGCATTTCGACCTTCATCCACACGGGCTCTTACGCGCTGCCTAGCGTCACATTTACGGGCTCCGTAACGCGCGATCTGGTGCTCATCGACAAGGTCATCGGCTGTAAGATCGCGATGAGCGACAACCGCGGCAGCTACCCGACCGCGCAGGAGCTCATCAAGACCCTAACGCAGATCCGCATCGGCGGCATGATCTCGAAAAAAGGCGGCGTGCTGCATATGCATATGGGCGGGCTCGCGGATAAATTTGACCTGATTTTTAGCGTGATCAAGGATTATTCGTTCCCGATTAATTATTTCTCGCCGACGCACTGCGCGCGGACGAAGGAGCTCTTTGACGAGGCGATCAAATTTCAAAAAATGGGCGGCT
>NZ_CALIMS010000021.1 GCF_938045345.1 uncultured Campylobacter sp. | reverse complement strand
GCACGTCAAGGCTCTTTGCCGCCGCGCGCGCTACCGCCATAGATACGCCAAGCACGGCGTTCGCGCCTAAATTTGAGTAGTTATCGGTGCCGTCAAGCTCTCTCATCTCATCGTCAAGCGCCTTTTGATCAAACGCATCCAGCCCGATCACAGCCTCCGCGATCTGAGAATTTACGTTTTCTACCGCCTTTAGCACGCCCTTGCCGCAGTATCTATCGCCCCCGTCGCGAAGCTCCAGCGCCTCGCGTTTGCCCGTGCTTGCGCCGCTTGGGACTATCGCGCTTGCTACGGTGCCGTCGCTTAGAGCCACGGTCGCTTTCACGGTCGGGTTGCCACGGCTATCTAGCACCTCTATCGCATAAATATCTTCGATATAAATCATCATTCATCTCCACTTTGTAAATTTTCTTCATCGTCCGCGTCTGCGCTGAAATTTACGCTACCCATCTGCTCGCGGATTTTTGCCGTGATCTCTTCAGCGACGGCAGGGTTATTCTCTAGATAAATTTTAGCATTTTCGCGACCTTGACCCAGCTTAGTGTCGCCGTAGCTGAACCATGCGCCGCTTTTATCGACGATGTCTAGCTTGACGCCGTAATCGATCAGCTCGCCCACCTTGCTGATGCCTTTGCCGAACATTATGTCAAATTCCGCGATCTTAAACGGCGGCGCCACCTTGTTTTTCACGACCTTGACCTTGGCGCGGTTGCCGATGCTCTCTTCGTTTTGTTTTAAAGTAGCGATCTTGCGTATATCGATGCGCACCGAAGCGTAAAATTTAAGCGCATTGCCGCCGGTTGTCGTCTCTGGTGTGCCGTAGCCCATCGCGCCGATCTTCATACGGATTTGGTTGATAAAGATCACCGTCGTATTCATCTTGTGCACGACGCCGGCGAGTTTGCGCAGCGCCTGGCTCATAAGTCGCGCCTGAAGCCCTACGTGCTGATCGCCCATGTCGCCCTCGATCTCGTTTTTCGGCGTGAGCGCAGCGACGCTATCTACGACGATAAGATCGATCGCGCCGCTCTTTGCTAAGGTTTCTACGATGTCGAGCGCCTGTTCGCCGAAGTCGGGCTGGCTGACGTAGAGGTTGTCGGTATCGACGCCTAAATTTGAAGCGTATTTGACGTCCAGCGCGTGCTCGGCGTCCACGAATGCGCAAATTCCGCCCGCCTTTTGGCACTCGGCGATGATGTGAAGCGTAAGCGTCGTCTTTCCCGAGCTTTCCGGCCCGTAAACCTCGATGATACGCCCTTTCGGCACGCCGCCGATGCCAAGCGCGATGTCAAGCCCCACCGAGCCCGTAGAGATGGCGTCTATCGGCTCGACCTGCTTATCGCCTAGTCGCACGAGCGTGCCCTTGCCGAAAGCCTTGTCGATCGATTTTAGCGCCGCATCCAGCGTCTTTTTCTTTCCCTCGTCCATGTTTTTCCTTAAAAATAAATTCACCTGATTTTACCAAATTTGAAATGAATTTTTGATTATTCGCCCAAATTCGGCGCGGCATCGGAATTTGAAATTTTTAAGGAGCGCAGAAGCTCTGCGCGGCAAGCCTTAAAGCGTTAAATTTAGCCTCTTAAACGGGCCCTGTTTTTCACGTTTTTCTTTAGAAATTCCGCATTTTTATGAGGGCTGTAGCAAAATTTCACTATAATTTCGCAACATTTAAAAATCAGGCCGCGCGCGAAATTAAAAGCGGAGCAAAAAGGATGAAATTTGAAGATTTTTAAGCATATAAACGTCGCTCACTCGCCCGACGCCGACGATATTTTTATGTATAAGGCGATTGACTTTGGCTGGGTAAGCTCGAAAAATCTAAAGCTTAGCGCCACCGCGCTTGATATCCAGACGCTAAACGACGAGGCGCTAAAGGGCACTTACGAAGCCACGGCGATTAGCTTCGCGCTATATCCGCTTATCTGCGACGAATACGCGCTTTTGCGCACGGCGGTGAGCTTTGGCGAGGGCTACGGACCAAAGCTCGTTAAGAAAAAGGGCGCGGTTTTAAAGCGAAATTTTAAGGTCGCGCTAAGCGGCAAGCACACGACAAACGCCCTGCTTTTTCGCATGGCATACCCGCAGGCGCGCATAGTTTATAAAAACTTTCTCGACATTGAGGGCGCGGTTTTAAGCGGCGAGGTGGACGCGGGCGTGCTGATACACGAGAGCATTTTGGACTTTTCGGACGAGCTTTGCGTGGAACGCGAGATCTGGGACATCTGGAGCGAGCTAGCGGGCGAAAATCTGCCGCTACCGCTAGGAGGCATGGCGGTTCGCCGTAGCCTACCGATAACGGACGCCATCGAGTGCGAGCGCGTGCTAATGGGGGGCGTGCGCATCGCCACCGCGCATAAGCCATTTTTATCGCACATGCTGATGGAGCGAAATTTGATCCGCGTCGATAAAGAAAAGCTAAAAACCTATCTAAATCTCTACGCAAATGATAGCTCCGTCTCGATGAACGAAACGCAGCTAAAGGCGGTAAATAGGCTCTTTGCGCTTGGCTACGAGCGCGGATTTTACCCTGCGCCGATTAGCGCGCAGGAGAATTTTATTCCGCGCGAATATAACGAGATCCGTTTTGCAGACTGTGGCGGACAAAACCCTATGTAAAGGCGGGCGAGGTTAAAATTTAGCTGAAATTTGAGCCTTGTTTCGGCTGATTTTGCTCGAAACACTACCCCTTCGTTTCGGCTAAATTTCTAGGCGTTAAGAGGTTTGCGCCTCGGCTAAAATTTTACTTCGGCGTAAAAGCAGACGCGCGGTAGAATTTTATATCGCTTTTGCCGTAGCGGTAATGTATCGCCGCTTTTGGATTTAGCTGCGGAGTGCAATGTGGATTTAAAATTTGCGCGCAAATTTAACGCCGAGCTTGCCGTGATTTTGCCGCCAATTTCGTCAATCGACCACGCTGTAGCGCCATTTGTCGCGGTGCAATCTGTACGCCTTAAATTTACGGCTACGCAGCGATAAAATTTTGCAGCGCGGCGCTACATTGCGCGGCTGTATTTTATACCGCAGGGTGTGAGCTGTGCGTGCGACGTAGCGCGCCGCTGAAAACGTATCGCAAGCGAGCTAAATTTAATCGCGGTGGCGTCGCTAAATTTTGAAATAGCGTTCGTGTTTTGCACTGTGTGGTGCGACGGTATCGCTAAATTTTAAAATGATACGCGGCGAGCGTGAAATTTTTAAATTTATGAAACCAAAAAATGAAATTTAAAAGGCAAAAATTTGGAAACAAAGCAGATAGATTTTAGCAAATACACCTCCGTGCGCATCGGCGGGAGCTTCGCGGTGCAAATTTTAAAGGACGAGGCCGATTTTGCGGAGTTTGAGAGCATAGCGGGGGGCGCGATCATCGGCGGTGGCAACAATCTGCTCATCTCGCCCGCGCCGCCGCATCTTGCGATGCTAAGCGAGGAGTTCGATCGCATAAGCTTAAGCGGCAATGTCCTTAACATCGGGGCTGCGACGAAGTCGGGCAAAATTTACAACTTCGCCAAAAAGCAAAACATCGGCGGATTTGAGTTTTTGCAAAATATCCCTGGTACGCTAGGCGGACTAATAAAAATGAACGCGGGGCTTTGCGGCGTTAGCGTTAGCGATGATCTGCTAGCCGTGCGGCTGGGGCGCGGCTGGGTGGAACGCGAGCGGATAAGCTTCGGCTACCGAAGAAGCGGGATCGAGGAGCCGATTTTGGGCGCCGAGTTTAAAATTTCACGCGGCTTTGATGCCGAACTCGCCGCGGATTTCGCCGCCAAGCGCACCAACCAGCCAAAGGGAGCTAGCTTTGGAAGCTGCTTTAAAAACCCGCCGAATGACGCCGCGGGCAGGCTGATCGAAGCGGCGGGGCTTAAAGGCCACGCGATCGGCGGCGCGAAATTTAGCGAGCAGCACGCCAATTTCATCATAAATTTCGGCGGTGCGAGCTTTGAGGATGTGATTGCGCTCATAAATTTAGCGCAAAGCCGCGTTTTTGAGGAATTCGGTATCGAACTGGAAACCGAGGTCGTGGTGCTATAAAAGGAAATTCGTATATTTTGCCCCGACTAAACTTACTCGGTTGTCCATTCCGTCTTTTTTGCACTGGATTTTTTTATGCTTTGAAATTTTAAAATACCGACGAAATCGTCAAATTTAAAAGCGCTCAATACGGTGCGCCGGCGATACTAACTGCTGTTTCATCGCTTAAAATAGTCGCTACAAAAATAGTCCGCAAAAACAATCAATTTTATCCCGTTTATCTCGCCATGAAAAACAGTTGTTGAATTTTACGCGCCAAACCGACGCGACCGTCTAAATCGGTGTTCAGTAACCGTCTAAGCGGGTAAGCAAATTTAGTCCAGATAGTAGCCCGCTAAAGCCGCGACTGCGACGATGAGAGTAAGCGCGGCCGTTAATTTATATAGCCGCAAAGCTCCGGCGCAGCGACTTTTCATATCGCGGATTTTAGGCGGCTTGCTAGCTAAATTTAGCTCCGCAAGCGCCGCGTCAAATTTGCCGTAATCAAGCCTTCCTTCTGCAAAATCTCTAAAAATCAGCGTATCGAAATGCAGCCTAATGTGCAGATAAAATAGAGCCGTAAAAGCTGCTAAAAAGCCCGTAATGACGGCAAAATGCGTAAAAATAGTAAGACAGACGGCAAGCTGAAGTAAATTTAACAAAAAAAACAGCCTGTGCGTCGCTAAAAATCTAGCCGTAACCAGCGCCAAGGCTCTATCGTCCGTACTTTGGCGGCATTCCCGCTCCCCGCCTTGCGCCGATTTTTCGTTTTGCTCCGCATTCGTCATTTTCCCTCCTCTTTTTGGGTGTTTGCCTTTGGTTAAATTCCCGTTCATTTTCGCCGAGAATTTTGCAATGCCGCTTGTTTTTTGTCCGCAAATTTTTAAATTTGATCCCTCAAACCGGACTTGATCAAATTTAGCCTGCGCCTATTTCGCGCTTAAATTTGCCGCACTTGCTTTTGCGAATTTAGCTGGTCTTTACTCCGCTTTCGAATTTACGCGGGCTTCTGCGGCTAGCCGCGCTATCCGATCGCGCAGCGAGCTAGCGACTGCGATCTTTTCGCGGCGAGATTTTAGCAAATTTAGCGCCTCGTCAAAGCCTAGTCTCGCGTAAATCACCAGCCAAGCAAGCAGCACCGACGCGCTCCTACCGTAGCCCAGCGCGCAGCACACTAGCACCTTTTTATCGTTTGCTTCGGCGGCTCGTTCGTTTGAGTCCGTGAGAATTTGCCCTGTCTCGGCGATCTTGCTTTCGTTTGCCGAGCCGCGCGTTTGCAAATTTACCCGCGGGCTCGCTTGCTCGTGAAATTTAAAATCTCGCCCGTGCGCGCAGCCTGCCTTGGCGCTAAAATTTGATCCTATCTCCGCCGCCCTTTGCTGCAAATTTTCGCCGCCGCAAAGAGTCGTTTTTACGAGCTGATCGAGTTCGTCCGCGCCGCGTTTTAGCTCGTCCGCGCTCGGCGTTATCATATCTAGCATAGGTAGGCTCGCATAAATTTGCGCGCCACCAGGCCGCTCAAACTCGGCCGCACAGTCCAGCACCGCGTCAAATTTGCCCGCCTGCTTAACCGAGCCTAGATACAGCCCGGGTAAAATCTCGTCTGAAAGCCGGCGTCCGCGCAGCCAAAAAAGCGCATTTAACCGCGCTACGCAAAGATAGGGGAAAAGTAAAGCTTTAGCCGTGGCGGCGTGACGGCCTTGCCCGTTTTTAGCAAAAACTCCCGCGCCTAAAAACGCATAACCGCAAGCAACCAGCGCGAAACTAAAGCTCGCCCACGATAGCCACAGCATCCACGCGCCCCAAATTTTAGCTCCCAAAATCGCCCCAAAAAGCGTCAAAAACGCAAGCCCTAGATATAGCGCCGCCTTGAGCCAAACCGCGCGCGCCTTGCGAAGGTAAAATGCGCCCACCACGACGCAAAGTATGATGTGTAGCGACGGAGCTTGATTAAACGGGAGGTCAAAGGCGGCGAGGCTTGAGAACAAAAAGCCGCTAAGGCCCGAAACCGCGGGCTTCTCCCACGACATTTGCAGAGGAAAAGCGATAAAAAACAGCGTCGCGATCATCTGCGCGGCTAGCAGCTGCGTAACGTAGCGCGCGAGCTCCCTAGCGTCACGGCAGAGGAAAAATCCAAGAGCGTAGAGTAAATTTAGCGACCAGTACGGCACGATACTCCACGCCCAAAACGGCAGTGCGCGCTCCCACGCGAAATAAATCTCGGGCACGTTCGCGCGAGCGCTCGCGAGGGCGTTTGTAGCGCTGTAGCTAGCGTAAAATATCGCCGCAACGACGACTAGCGCGGCCAGCTGCGATAAAAACGGTTTTGTTTTCATTTTTGCCTTTTTTGCTAATTCTATCAAATTTTAGCGGATTTGCGTTTTTACGGATTTATCGGTCCGAGATCGTTTGCTTGACGCAAATTTGTAAACTTTACGCACCGAGACCCGCATCTTTAAGGTACTAAATTTGAATTAGTCAAATTTATCGTTATGAATTAAACTTTTTGTGCAAGTCAATCTTTTTTGTTAAGGGGGAAGGGGCTTGAATTACGCTCTGCTAGCAGTTGCGAGCGCTAGCGAAGCAAAAGAGCTCCCTTCCCCCTTAACGATCCCCCAACCCCTACGACGTGAGATGATGTAGCGACACTGCTTTGCTGATGCAAAGCGTCGCAAATTTAAATTTAGCATTTTTGCGGTACGGGTCTCGGCAACTCAAATTTACAAAATTTGAGTTCAAATTTAAACGTAAAACGATAAGGCGAAGTATCGCGAGATGATTTTTCGAGTTTTGAAGCAAAATTGAGCGTGCGCTAGGCTATAGCCTGCGGAGCGAAAATTTTGCGAAATCTCGGAAAAGCACTCACGAGACGAGCCGCTAAATTTTAACAGCTAAACTAACGCTAAATATCCCATCCCCATCTATCCACTCTTTTACTTTTTTAAATCCCGCATTTTCCACGAGCTGATCCATCTCGGCTTGGCTACGGCGGCGCATGATCCACGCCGCACCCTGCCTGTGGCTAGATAGAGCGCGCGCGATCATCTCGAGCTGCGGGTGCCACGGCTGGTTGGTGTAGATGAGGTAGCCGCCGCTTTTTACGCTGCTTGAAAAGCCTTGTAGCGCGGTGCGCACGACTGAGTTATCAGGAAAAAGCTCAAACAGTCCCGACACGACGCCTAGCGTATATGCGTCCTGCAGACCATCGTAGCTAGCGGCTTCAAACGCATTTGCCTGCGTAAAGCTCGCGACGTCCTGCAGCCCGCGCTCTTTTATCATTTCACTGCCGGCTTTTACGTTTATGTCGCTGTAGTCGCGTAGCGTTATGCGCTCAAATTTATGCCCCTGCGCGGCGTCTAGTATGTATCTGCCGTGCCCCGAGGCGATGTCTAGCAGTCGTAGCGGCTCGCCGCGCTCCTGCAGCTTTGCGACGGCTTGATCGATGGCTAGCTTGATATTTCGCTTGCGCTCTCTGATGCCACGCCAGCCGATGGCGTTTAGGTAAAATTTGTCGATAAATTTGAAAAATTTATTCGCCCCTTGCGGCTCGTTTCGGTAGACGTAGTCAAGCGTACTGCCGCTATCGTAGCCCGTGTTTTCGCCGATCTTTAGTCCGCCGACCCACGGCGAAACCGCCTGCATAAATATCCGCTGAAATTTAAATCGCAAATTTTTCGGGCTAAATCTCGGCAGTGGCGTAGCCAGCCTATCGGCCTCCTCGCGGCTAAAGCCGTATTCGTCCGCGTGCGTGCAGTCCACCTCGCTAAAAGGCGCGCTAAACCTCTCACCGACGAACTCGCGCACGATCTCAAACGCCCTCTCCCGCTCGCTCTCGCCCAGCGTATCGTGGTAAAATCCCTCTAAAATCTCGCGCCTTTTTACCCGCGCGCCAAGAGCGTTGTAAAACTCGTGCTGCGGGGCATGCTCCACGACCCAATCATCGCCCGAGATCAGCAGCAGCGTAGGCGTCGTAATCGCGGCGGCATCCGAAACCACGCGCTGCGCCGCCTCGTAAAGCTCCAGCAGTATGCGCACCGAGATCGCGCGAGTGATGAGCGAGTCGGCGTCGTAGCTGGCCTGGCGATCCTTGTCGTGCGTGAGATAGTGCGCCCTGACGTAGCTGTTTACGAAAAAATTTCCGCGCGAGGAGTAGAGCGCCTTTAGCCCAGCCCTAGCAAACGGTACGTAAAGCTTCACGCTAAACGCCGGACTAGCTAGCACCGCGCAGCGAACGCGCACAGCGTAGTCGTGCAACCACGCCGAGACCAGCACCGCGCCCACGCTCTGGGCTATCACGGCTAGATTTTGCGTCTCAAAGCCAAATCTCTGCTCGATGTGCGCCACAAACTCGTCCACGTCGGCGATGAGGCGGCCGATACTTGGCGCGTCGCCCCGCTCTCCGTCGCTCCTGCCGTGTCCGCGCTGATCCCACGCAAAATAGCTAAAACTCTCATCCGCTAGCCCGTCCGCCACGTGCGTCGTCCTGCCCGAGTGCTCGTGTCCGCGGTGAAATATCGCTACGGCTTTGGCATTCGGCGCGGCTTTAAATTTGAGATTTTGTTCGGCGTTTTCGCTCGGCGTCTCGCTCAAATTTGACGTGCCGCATTTGCTAGCTTCGTTTAAATTTGAGTCCGAATTTTCGTCGCCGTTTGATAAATTTTGCTCGTCCGATTTACCTTCGCTGTTTAAATTTAGCTCCGTATTTTCATCCGCGCCGCCTATTTGCTCGTCGGTCAAATTTGATGTTTCGTTTGCGGTCCCGGCGCTTAAATTTGATCCGTCAAATTTACCGTCCTCGCTCAAATTTATTTCGTATGCGCTCTGGTTTTCGCACGCTACGTCGCTAGCCAGGCGGTATCTGTAAAATATCCTCGCCCCGTCGCTGGTTATAAAATAGCTCTCTTTAAACTCCATTTTTCGCCTTTCTTGCTTAAATTTATCGATTTTTACGCTTATTTTATCCTAAAATGCCCCGTTATCTCGTAACTCTTTAGCACGTCCTCTTCCTGCGCGCCAAGCCCGATATTGTGGATCACGAGCGGGGTTTTGCTAGCGGCAAATTTATCCGAAACTATGCCGATGTGCGGCCTGCCGTTATCCAGCCGCCACGTCACGATATCGCCGGCTTTAAACTCGCCCTTTGCCTCGTAACCCTTGCGTTTTAGGTAGGTTGCGATGTTTGGTACGCGGCGATGATCGATGTTTTTGTCGGTCTTTTTCGCGCCCCAGTTTTTAGGATAGGCGCTAAAATTTGCGCTCATATCCTCGTGGATGAGCCGCTGCAAATCGACGTCCTGCCCGCGCAGCGCCCTAACCACGACGTCGGTGCAAACGCCTTTTATCATATCCACATCGCCCATCGGATAGGCTAGCCTCTCGTACGAAGGATCGTAAAACAGCGTCTGCCCGACCTGCGCTCTAGCGTCTTGCACGAGCTTTTGGGCCGAAAATGCAAAGGCTAAATTTGCCGCGAGCGCTAAAAGTAAAATTTTGCTCCAAATTTTCATCAAAACCTCACGCGTAAAAATATCTAACTATGTGAAAAAATATCGGCGCCGCAAAGCATAGCGAGTCCATACGGTCAAGCATCCCGCCGTGCCCGCTGATCATGTAGCCCCAGTCTTTGACGCCCAGATCGCGCTTGATCGCAGACATAACAAGCCCTCCTAAAAAGCCCATCATGCAAACGGCAAGCCCGATAAAAAACGCCCCCACCGCGCCAAAGGGCGTGAGATAATGCAGACACGCGGCCAGCGTACTAGCGCTAAGAACCCCTCCCACAAAGCCGACCACAGTCTTAGACGGGCTGATGCTAGGAGCGATCTTGCGTTTACCAAAAAGCTTGCCCCAGACGTACTGCAGCACGTCGCTAGATTGCACGACCAGGATCAAAAACAGCATCAGCTCCATGCCGCTGCCACGCTTAAGATCCAGCAAAAGAAGCGCGGGGATATGCGAGATACAAAACACGCAGATCATCAGCGCCCACTGGATCTTCGTCGAGCGCTCCAAAAAGTATGCCGCATCGCCGCAAATGGCCGCTAAAATCGGTAAAAACAAAAATCCGTAAACCGGGATAAATATCATCGCCATCGCGTACCAATCAGCATAGATAAATATATACTGCATGGGCAAAATCACGTAAAAACACGCCACGAGCGTGATGTGATCGCCCCTGCGGATGTAGATGAGCGACAAAAACTCGCGCAAAGCGGCAAAAGATACGAGCAAAAACAAAAATATTACGGCGTTTTTGCCCATATACGTAAACGCAAAAATGACCAAAATCATCGCCCACCAGGCGTTTATGCGCGAGGTCAAATTTGAGATGGTTTTGTTCTCGGCGCCAAATTTGGCCTTTAGGATAAAAGCCACGACACTAGAGACGACAAGCACCGCGATGAGTCCTAAAAATAGATTTAAGATATGATTTTGCGGGTTCATTTTAGGGCCTTTTGGTTAAATTTGAAGCTAAATTTGACGCCTACGCAGGAGCTATCCGAGCGAGTCAAATTTGCGCGCGTTTGGTTTGTCGCGCGGACGGCTTGATTGGTTAAATTTGTTAGCCAGAAATGCTCGCGCTTTGAGCCTGCATTTGGGTTAAATTTGATTTGCGGCGTGGCGAGCGTTTTAGCCCGTATTTCGCGCTTAAATTTGACGTTTTCGGCTGCTGCTTTAAAAGACTCGCCGTCAAATTTGTCGTAAAAATCGGTCGCAAATTTACCTCGCTCGTTTGACCGCTTTATCTCGCGCTTAAATTCTTTGCGATGAGCGCTGCAAATTTTATCTCCAAGCTCCAAGCTGTCGCAAAAAATATCGGCCGAATTTTCTCGCGCGCTTGACGGATTTGCGGGGCTTAAATTTACCGCTCTCGTCAAAGCTACCATGCTAGGCTTTCGTTCTATCATTTTGCGTATCGCTCATCGCTAGCAGCGCGTCCTGCGCCTTTTGTAAAAACTCGCCCTTGCCCTCGCCGCCGTAGGTTATCTCCTCGCCCACTATCAGCTCGCAAAGCAGCGGAATGGGTATCATAAAGCCTTTAGGTAGGACGTTGCGCGCATTTTTGATCCATACGGGCACTAGCGGGACGTCAGGACACTGCTGCGCCAGGCGAAATATCCCGCTTTTAAACGGCTGTAGCGCGAGATCGTCGTCCATCTTGCGCGTGCCTTCGGGAAAGATGATGAGAGAGTGGGTCTGCAGCGCCTCGTTCATTTGCGTTAGCGCCTCTAACGGATCTTTGCGGCGACTTATTAGCACCATATTAAACACGTTTTTAGCAAGAAATCTGCGCACGGGCCCGCTCTCCCAGTACTCCGTCGCCGCGACTGGGCGCACGCGCTTTCTCACGCGATACGGCAGCGAGACGAAAATCAGCAAAAAATCGCCGTGACTGGCGTGGTTTGCATAGTAAATTTTAGTACCCTCGCCGATGTTTAAAAGCTCCTGCGGCGGCCGTACGCCCGTGATAAATATAGTAATACGGCAAAGGATAAAATCAAGTGCTACAGCTAAAAACTCTTTCATCTTGTATCCTTTTTACTCTTTTACTTTTCAAATTCACTTTTTGCGGTGCCCTCAATTTTACGGTTGCGTGCAGCGAATAAGCTTCTCGCCCATCATGCCGAAAACGAGCGTTTAGACATGAATTTGAGGCGATTAAAGCTGATACGGTTTTAAGTAACGCCTGCAATTTGCCGCTTTTGCTACTTGCCTTTAATTTCACCGACTTTGATAAAACGCTCGAAATCAACCGACGCGTTTTGCGCGCCTAGCGTCTTTTAAAGCGTCTAAATTAAGCGGACAAATTCGCCGTGATATTTTATCCTCGCCTCAAAAAATCTCGTAAATTTAAACAAGATCAAATTTATAATTATTGCGTGCCCGCGTCGAGGCGAGCTTAAAACTTTTGCAATTATATCAAATTTAGGCGAATTTATCTTGCGTCGATTTTAGAGATAGCTATTAAATTTATCCTCGTCCGAGGCGCCTTATTCCACGCTTTTTAGTCCCATCCTTACGCGGTTTGCACAAGTAAGCGCAAGTAAAAATATCGCGGCGTAAAGTACCCAGCTAAGCCACTCCGGTAGTCGCCCAGATAGCGCATATACCGTACCGATAAGCCCGAATATAAACGCGCGGTCGCTCTTGCCCATAGGCCCGTCGTATCGCCTGCCGCAACCGTGCACCTGCCCTAGGACGCCCAAAAACTCACTCATAAAAGATAGAAAGATAACGAGCGCGATAACGCCCCAGTCAAACGGCGCCACGAAGGCAAACGGCAGATACAGCGCGGCGTCCGAGATGACGTCCGTGGCTTCGTTTAGGTAGCCGCCCAGCGGGCTTTTTTGATTAAGCTCGCGAGCCAGCATGCCGTCGATGGCATTTAGCGCCATACGCAAAAACATCCAAACGGGCAGCAGAAAGAATAGCGTCGAAATTTCGGCGAATTTTATCAGAAGTCCGCCCAGCAGAACGGAAATGACGCAGGCTGTGATCGTGACTTGATTTGCGCTGACGCCCGCGCCGTAAAGACGTCTTACTAACGGACGAAGTAAATTTTGAAATTTGGGCTTTAGCTCGTAAATCGTCATAAGGACTCCGAAAATTTGATTTTCGTATTGTCGCTTAAAAATGCTTGGAGGCAGATTAAATGTGTGGTCGGCTTTTGTGTGAGCTTTTTAATCGTCGATTTTTAAAAGCATTAGGATGGCGAAATGAACGATGAAAATATGAGTAAATTACCTCTTCTATCATTGCCGCGATCGGCACTTAATTTTTTTGACGCGGGCTCGCGATGGTAAAAGTAGTGTTTGCGGCACGATTATAGGCAGCGTGGTAATCTCCTTATGGAAAGCGTACGGTGCAATCATCGCCATATCAGTATCCATCTTTGCTCAATTCCTCTATGCGGACCGCAAAAATTTATAAATCGCATGGAATTTCGTCGCGATAGGTTTCAAACTTCGCTCTCCGCCGCAAATATAATAGACCTTGTCGCGAAAATTCTAAATCATAGCGGCGCCGAGCCGGGAAGAGTACTTTTAAATTTTAAAATTTCGCGGCGGCGCAAAGCCTCCGTATTTGCGGATTTAAGGTAAAATTCAAAATTTAATTCTGCCAGATATTTTCGTTTAATTTTAGACTTTTTACTATGGATAGAAAGAATAAAAGCTCGTGCTTGATAGACGCGGCAGGACCTGCGCTAAGTACGCTGCGATCTACGCTAGGCTCGAAGCTATCGTGTCCCGTGTGGATGAAAATGCAGATGTTTCTATCCGAAAAGCTTAATCTGATCGGTCCGCCGGCACCGCTTCTAAAGCGAAGCAAGCGCCGCATAAAGGCGGGCGTGAGGGCGTACATTGCAGACACGGCATCGGCGCTATATACGCTAAACGCGGAGCTAAACTCGCTATCGTCCATCGCGATCTTCTTAAGTCCGCCGAGTGTTGGTCTCGCGCTGAGCGAAGGCAGGATCACCGCCACCGAGTTTACGCGCTTTTTAAATTCTGCGTAGAAAAAGATCCCCCTGCTGCTACGTCGTTCGTCAGTATGAGTCACGCATACATCCGCAAAGCTGAAAAATACTCCGTCATAAACGCCGGAAATTTTATCTTCGCAATCAAAATAGCTTATGCCATCCACAAATAGACCGCTCGCGCGCAGATACGCCGGCCTAAACGAGCCTGAAATTTCGTAGCGGTAGCCTAGGCTTGCGATATAGGGCGCGATATATTGTTGTTTAAAGGCGCGGACGAATTTTTTGGATCTGTTGTGTTTGATCCGCTCCAGTGCGGCATCCGCGATATTAAACAAAGAAAGGCAGATGGTTACGAGTGCGATGATGAAGCGTAAGGCATCATTCTCGCACATTTCTACGCCTTTGGCAAGTATCCCCAGCAAGATGCAAAAGATAAATACGCGCATTATATTTGCATCTTTATTCACTACTCTATAAGAGATGCTGCCGCAGCTAAATGCCACTATGATCCAGCAGAGGCCCATTGCTGCATTTTGATCTCTAAAATTGAAAAATAGCCACAGCGCCGAGGCCAGCACCGCTAGTGCTATTATCGAAAACGCCGTGCCTTTGCGCTGCTCCGCCTCATCCAGGATGCCGAGCCTTAGTTTTTCCAATTCGTTTGCGGTCATCTTTCTCTTTCTAAATTTAGCTAGCAAATTTTAAAGCTTAGCTTCGAACCCGCCTCTAAATTTAAACGGCTAAGCTTTAAAATTTACAAAATTCCGCGGAATTTCGCTCTTTAAATTCCGCGCAAAATTTAGCTTCGGCACAAAATTTCTACGATCACCTGCGGCAATAGCTCATGCTCGATTTCGTGGATTTTGGCTTCGTAAGCCTCAAGGCTCATTCCCGCGCTCTTTTCAAACGCTCGCTGAGCGATGATCGCGCCGCCGTCTAGCTCCTCGCTGACCCAGTGCACGCTCACGCCGCCTACCTTCATATCGCTCTCAAAGCTCTCTTTTATCGCGTGCGCGCCCTTAAAAAGCGGCAGTAGCGACGGGTGCAAATTTATCGCGCGAACTCTGCTCGTAAAAACGGGCGTGAGAATCCGCATAAAGCCCGCAAGCACCGTAAGATCCGCGCCGCTTTTTTCGATCTCGCGCACGAGTGCGGCGTCAAATTCCTCGCGGCTAGCGAAGTCTTTGTGATTTAGGATCACACTTTTAAGCCCGAATTTTGCAGCCTTTGCTATGCCGCCTGCGTTAGCTTTGTTGCTTAGCGTTAGCGCGACTTCGATCTTGGTTTCGCCAAAAATTTTGCCGTGCAGCTTCTGCAAGATCGCCTCTAAATTTGAACCGCTACCGCTAAAAAGCACGGCGAGCTTTTTCACAACCATTTTACCTCCTCGATGAGATCGAGCGGATTTAGCGCGTAGGAGTTTTTGGCGAAGGCTCGCGCGGCGAGTGCGTGGGCTAGGACGCCGCAGATTGAGGCTTGCAGAGGCGAGTAGCCTTGCGCGAGTAGCCCGCCGATGAGCCCTGCGAGCACGTCGCCGCTGCCGCCTTTTGCGAGCGCGACGCTACCTTTGTCGCAGACGTAGATGACGCCCGCTTGAGCGATGAGCGTGTTTGCGCCCTTTAGCACGAGCACGCCGCTAAATTTCTCGCTCCACGCCCGCGCAAGCTCGAAGCGCCGCTCTTGCAGCTCGCTCACGCTAAGATCTGCGATGCCCGCGATCTTTAAAAGCGAGCAGAATTCCTTCGGATGGGGCGTTAGGATTAAATTTGAATTGGCGTTTAGCAGGCTTAAAATTTCGCTCTCGTAGCATAGATCGGCGTCGATGACGCAGCTTTTGCCCCGCAGCGCGGCAAGATCGATCTTCCGCTCTCCAAGGCCGCAGCCGCAGACTACGACCCGCGCGGCATTGAATGAGCTTTTTTGCATCAAAATCGGGCTTAAATTTAACGGCCCATCACTAACGACGCTAACGAGCCCGCTGCCGATCGCGTGAGCCGCCAGAGCCGCCATCTGCGCCGCTCCGCTCATCTGCCCGCTTACTACGTAGGTGTGCCCGAAGTCGCCCTTGTTGGTGTTTTGTTTCCTGCGCAGCGGCAGCTTCAGATCGCTTTTTTGAAGCAGAAAATATTCGCTCCGCCCCTCAAAATTTGAGCGCGAAATTCCAAGATTTGCGACCTTGATCCGCCCTACATAATCCTTCGCGCCGTCCGAAAACAGCGCGAGCTTCAGCGCGCCCATCGCGATCGTCAGATCCGCGCAAAATGCACCGCCTAAAATGCGCCCGCTTTTATCGATACCGCTTGGAATATCGACTGCGATTTTTAGGGATTTTGAGCTATTTGCGAGAGATAAAATTTCACAAATTTCAGAGCTTAAGGCTTTGTTTAGACCGCTGCCGAAAATCCCGTCGATTATGCAGTCTGCGCTCGTAATCTCATAGTGCAGGATGCGCGGTTCGCCGCAATCGTTGCCTAGTTTGCCGAAATCGCTGCCATGCCCCACGGTTTCAAATTTAGCGCTTGTAAATTTTGAGCCCTTAAATTTCGTGCTTAATTTATCGCCGCCGCCCATAATGCCCGCGTTGCTTAGGCTTTCGAGCTCGCGCCGCGGCTCGCTCGCGCCAGCGTCTTTTAAATAGGAGCCGCCTACGCTTTCATGCGCGCAGGCATCCTTGCTAGACGCGCCCTCTACGTGCCCGCAATCGTCTTTCGCGCTCGCGATATCGATAAGCTTAACCCCCGCAGCCCGCGCCGCATCAGCTTGAAATTTGCCCGCCGCGCTTCTATTTTCCAGCACGCAAAGCGCCGTGCAGCTAAAATCGCCGCTTAGCCTTCGTAGTGCCACCATCGCGTCTGCGCCGTTGTTTCCGCCGCCGCAAAGTGCCAAAACGCGCGAGCCCTTTTTGAGCCGCTTTCTGATCTCGCGCTCGATCTTGCAAGCGGCATTTTCCATTAAAATTTGCTCGCCAAGTCCAAATTTTGCGCTAGCTCGCGCGTCGAGCTCCTCGGTGCTAAAGAAAATTTTTTTCAAATTTCGCTCCTTATGCGAAAGCTAAGAGCCTCCAAAATATGCGCTTTGGCGATGATTTCGGCGCCTGCTAGATCGGCGATAGTGCGGGCAAGCTTTAGCGTCTTATTTACGCCGCGCTGCGAAAGATCGTAGCGGGTAATCGCCGTTTGCAAAACCTCCCGCGCCGCGCTTTCGCAGACGCAAAATTTTTCGGTCTCCTCGTCGCGCAGCTTTGCGTTTAGCTCGCTCTGTCCGCGAGCCTTTTGCACGCGAAACGCCCGCAGCACCGCATCCGCCATCTCCTCGCTACAAACGTCGCTTCTGTCGTCTGCGCCGGTCTCGTCCATCGCGACATATATGTCGATGCGATCGAGCAGCGGCGCGGAGATCGTGTTTTTGTAGCGCCTGATGTCGTTTAGCGAGCAGGTGCAGGTGAGGTTTTTAGAGAATAGATTTCCGCACGGGCAGGGATTTTGCGCCGCGACGAAGATAAATTTCGTTTGGTATTCGACTTTGGAATTTACGCGCGAAATTAAAATTCTATTATCCTCCAGCGGCTCGCGCAGGCTTTCTAAAATTTGTTTGCCGAAGTGCGGCAGCTCGTCGAAAAACAGCTCGCCGCCGTTTGCGAGCGCGACCTCGCCGATCTTTGCGCCGCTACTGCCGCCGCCGAAAATCGAGCTGCGCGTGCTGGTGTGATGCGGCGATCGGAAGGGGCGCAGTGCGCTAAAATCGACGTCTTTGTTATTTAACGACTCGTAGGCGCACGAGAGCAGCACTTCGCCCAGGCTCTGCGGCGGCAGAATTCTAGCTATCCGCTTGGCGCACATACTTTTGCCGCAGCCTGGGCTGCCCTCAAAGAGGATGTTGTGCATGCCGCATGCGGCGATCAGGCTCGCGCGTTTGGCGCGCTTTTGCCCTTTGACGTCTTTGAAATCAAGCGAAAAATCGCGGTTGGGAACGTAAATTTGCCCGTCAATCTCCACGACGTTTTTAAAAAGCGGATGGGTTTCTCGCATGAGCCTGCTTGCGGCGAATTCCTCGTCTAAAAAAAATCTGACCGCGTCGCTTAGGCTACCCACGGCATAAACGTCGTAGTTTGGGATCGTGCAGGCTTTTAGAGCAATGCTTTGCGGCACTAAAATTTTAGCGCGCTTCGCCTTCGTGCTTAAAAAAAGCAGGATCGAAAAGAGGCTCGCCGTACTCTTTAAGCTGCCGTCTAAACCGAGCTCGCCAAAGACGAAGAAATCGCCGTCGATGCGCTCTTTTTGCAGCGCGATGAGAAGCGCGATCGCAAGATCGAAGTGCGAGCCGTTTTTGGGCGTGTCGGAGGGGGAGAGATTTATGATGATTTTGGACGCGGGAAATTTAAAATTTAGGCTCACAAGCGCCGCTTTTACGCGGCTTTCGCTCTCTTTTATCGTAGCGCCCGCAAGGCCAACGATATTAAATCCCGGCAGCCCCCGCACGAATGTCGACTCAACCTCTACAGGGATCAGAGCATCCGTGAAGGCAGCGCATTTTAGGGACTTCATTTCGATTTTTCTTTTAGGCTTTTTTTGAATTCTTTATCAAATTTTTTGCGTTTATTGTATCCGATGCGCTCGATGAAAAGATGTCCGTCGAGGTGGTCCATCTCGTGCTGGATACAGACGGCTAGCAGTTCGCTAGCGTCCATTTGCTGGGTATTGCCGGCGCGGTCTTGAAACTGCACCGTGATAAACTCGGCGCGTGTGACGTCCTCATAAAAGCCGGGCACCGACAGGCAGCCCTCCTGAAATACGACCTCGCCTTCCTTTTTTAAAATTTGCGGATTGATGATCTCGATGAGGTCTTTTTTGTCTTGGATTTTTTCCTCATTGGCTAAATTTATGATCAAAGCGCGCACGGGCCTGCCTACCTGGATGGCGGCAAGGCCTATGCCGTTTTTTGCGATCATCGTCTCATACATATCGTCCAAAAGCTCGCCCAGTGCCGCGTCGAATTTCACGACCTCGGTCGATCTTTGATAAAGCTTTTTATTCGGATAGGTAAGGACGTCCAGGATCATCTATTTAAAGCTCTTTTGAAGTACTTGGTCGATCAGTCCGTATTGCACGGCATCATCGGCGCTCATAAAAAAGTCGCGATCGGTGTCCTTTTCGACCTGCGCGAGATCTTTGCCGGAATTTTGCGAAAGGATGTTGTTTAGAATTTCTTTCATTCGTAAAATTTCTTTGGCTTGGATCTCGATGTCGGTAGCCTGACCCTGTGCACCGCCGAGGGGCTGGTGGATCATTATGCGCGAGTTTGGAAGCGCGTAGCGTTTGCCTTTGGCGCCGCAGCTTAGCAAAAACGCCCCCATCGATGCCGCTTGACCGATACAGATCGTGCTTACGTCGGGCTTAATGTAATTCATAGTATCATAAATGCTAAATCCGCTCGTAACCACGCCGCCCGGGGAGTTGATGTATAGATAGATATCCTTATCCGGATCCTCCGCCTCCAAAAACAGAAGCTGCGCGACGATCGAGCTTGCCACTGCGTCGTCGATCTCGCCGCTAAGCATTACGATACGGTCTTTTAACAGCCTCGAGTAGATGTCGTAGCTGCGCTCTCCGCGACTAGTTTGTTCGATAACGTAAGGAATCACCATCTATTCGCCCTTCTCTTCTTTTTTGCCCTGTTTGGAGAAAATATCGTTAAATAGTTTCTCCTCGATCAGCGCCATTTTGACGGCGGGAAGCATGCCGTTGTTGCGGTATCTATCTAGGTACTCTTTCGGGTTTGCGCCGTAGGTGTAGGCCTCCATATAGACCGCCTGAACGAGCTCCTGATCGCTCACGTCGATCTTGCGCTTTTTGGCTAGCTCGTCGATTAGGAATGTCAGTTTTACGCTGTTTTCGGCAGCCTTTCTAAACTCTTCGCGCTTTTTATCCAGGGCGTCTTTGTTGTTTTTAAATTCCTCGATCTGCTCTTTTGAAAAGCCGCTCCAGGCATTGTTAAACTGCAAATTAATCTCCTGCTCGACGATCGCTTTTGGAAGCGCGAAGTTAAATTTTTCGGCGAGCGCGTCGGCAAATTTAGGCTTTAGATCCTCATTTATCAGCTTTTGAAGCTTATCGTTTTTGATGCGCTCTTTGATGCGCGCTTCAAATTTCTCCTTGCTCGGCTCTTTCTCGCCCGGAAGCGCTTGCTTTAGCTCCTCCTCGCCGAGCTCTTTGGCAGGTTTTTTAGCCTGAATTTCATGAAGCTTAACTTTAAAGATCGCGTCCTTGCCGGCTAAATTTTTTGCGCCGTAATTCTCGGGGAATTTAACCGCTACGTCGCGCTCCTCGCCCACTCTAAGTCCGATCATACCGTCTTCAAAGCCAGGGATAAATTGATTTGAGCCGATTTGAAGTACGTAATCCTGCGCCTTGCCGCCGTCGAATGGCTTGCCGTCCACGAAGCCTTCGAAATCAAATTTTGCAAAATCGTCTTTGGCTAGAATTTTTTTGTTGGTCTTTGAAAGCGGCGCGATCATCTGCAAAAATTCCGCCACTTTCTCGTCGATCTCTTTTTGAGTAACGCGCGGACTGCTAAATTTCGGGATCAGCTCCTCGTATCCCTCGACGCTAACTTCGGGTCTGAAAGAAATTTCGATCTCAACGTCGATGTCGCCTTCTTTTTCGTCAAATTTAGAAAAGACCGGCTCGGATAAAATTTCATCTTGTTTTTTCTTTAAAATTTTAAGAGACTGATCGATCATATCTTTAAGAAGTTCCTGCTTTGCATCGCTCTCAAGCTGCTTGCCGTATCGCTTCAAAACCACCGCGGTAGGCACTTTACCCTGTCTGAATCCATCGATTCTTAGCTGCTTGGAGGCCTTTTTGGCTAGCTCTTCTACTTTTGCCGCGATCTGCTTTGCTTCGATCTTGCTCGCAGCTACCGCATTCGCGGCGTCTTTCATTTTTGCTTTTACTTCCATAAAATTCCTTTAGAAAATTTAAAAATAGCTTGTAATATATCAAAAAATTTCTTATTTAAAGTATAAATTCCTAAAATTTGCCGAGCCTAAGCGGCTCGCGGCTTTTAAATTTTAAAATTTTTAAAAGCCCGCCTTGAAATTTAAAGCGGGCTTGAGGCTAAAATTTTACCGATACGTTAAACATAAACTGCCGCGCGTAGCCCATTTGAATAGGTATCACGCTTGTGGTTGTGCCAGTCGAGGATGAGGTATAGTATTTTTTGTCGGTCAAATTTTTGACGTTGAACGAAAAATTCGTATCATAGCCCGAAATTTTAGTATCGTAGCTCACGAAGGCGTCATAAACTACGGCGTGAGGCAGCTTAAATGCCGTTCCTGCGGGCACGCTCGGTAGGTTCGTGCGCATATAGTAGGTGTACCACGAACCGAAGTATCGCGCGCCGCCGCCGAGCCTAAGCCCCTTTGCGCCTAGATGTGCGAAATCGTAGTTGGCAAATAGGCTTGCTTGGTGCTTCGGCGTCGCTTCCAGCGGTTTGCCGATTAGCACCGCAAAAGCGCCGTCGTCCTCGCGCACCCTCGTTTTGGTGTATGCGTAGCTTGCCGACATGCTAAGCCCCTGCGTCACGCGCCCGTTTATATCGAGCTCAAATCCTCGCGAGCGAGCCTTGCCGATCGTCTCGCTTATATTATTTACCGTCCGCAGGATGTTTTTTTTATCGATATTAAACACCGCCGCGCCTGCAGTGACGCGATCGTTTTGAAATTTAGTGCCGAGCTCCACGGATTTGCCTTCCTCCGGCTTTAGATCGCCGCCTATCGCCTCGCCTATGGACATCTGCGGCGTGAAGCTTTGCGCGTAGTTAGTATATACCGACCACTGCGGGCTTAACAGGTACAAAAGCCCGCCCTGATAGGTCGTAGCGGCCTTTTTCTGATCGGTGTTGTTCGGTCCTTGCCAGCTTTGCTTGGCTACTTGATCGTAAAATTCCCTACGCACGCCCAAAGAAAGTATCAACTCGTCGGTTAAATTTATATTATCTTGGGTGTAAAGCCCGATCGTTCTTAGCTTTTGATATTGTATTTTTGGCTCTCTATCGTTCGTTAAGACGGCACCCGAAGCGGTCTGCCCGGTAAGCATATTGATGCGTCCTGCGGTGCCTTTTAGCGCGCCTGGGCGGTATCTGTAGTAGTTTTTGTAATCCGTGCCGAAAAGAATGTCGTACTTAAGCGGGCCCGTTTCAAATTTGCCGTTTAGCGTGACGCTTGCTGCGTGCGTGCGGTGTATGAAATTATCGTAGTAGTTATACGATCGCGTCGTGCCGATAAGGCCTTGGGGCGTGAATGGATTGTTCGGACGGACGTAGCCGTATTCGTGCTTGCTGCGCGAGAAAGCGTAGGCGCCTTTTAATATCCAATCCTCGTTAAATTCCTTCTCAAAGCCGAAATCAACCGTATCGAGTTTGCTTTGTAGTTTATTTACCGGCTCGTCGAAGCGGACTTTACCACTGCCGTAAATTTTACCCGTACTCGGCACCAAAAATGCGCCGCGATCCACCGGATCGGTAGAGCGGCTATGGGTGTAGCCTAAGCTTATCGAATAATCGTCTCCTTGATACGCAAGCGACGGCGCAAAGAGCGTGTTTTTTATACCGCCGAAATTTCGCCAATAATCCTTCGCGTAGTAATCGAATATAAATCTATACGCAAAGCCGCTGTCTGCGATCGGTCCTGTAGTATCAAATCCCGCGTCCCAATAGTTGCGATTGCCCAGCCCGCCCCAAATTTCATTTATAAACTCATACTGCGGCTTTTTGGTTACCATGTTTATGACGCCGCCCGGTTGCTGCGCGCCGTAGAGCATGCTCGCGGGCCCTTTTAGAACCTCGACGGATTGAATAGTTTTATTATAGTTGTGCATCACGGCGCCCGGCACGCCGTTGCGCATAATCGAGCCGTCGCGACCCTCGCCGAAGCCACGCTTGATGATCGCATCGAAAATATTTCCCGTCGTATTTGCATAGCTTATGCCGCTTACGTTTTGCAGCGATTCGGCTAGGGTCTCTGGCTTTTTGTCCTTTAGATGCTGCTGCGTTACGACATTTACGGTCTGCGGAATTTCTAAAATTCTCTTAGTCGTCTTGCCGATCTCGCTGCGTACGGCACGGTAGCCGTCGTCGTTATTCGCCCATTCTACGACCTCGATATCGCCTAGGTTTTCGCCCGAGGCGGAGCTTGCCGCGGCGTTTTGTTCGGCGCAAGCAAAGGAAAAAAGCGCCAAAGCCGCACCAAAACTCATCTTAAATTTCATTACCGAACTCCTTGTAGATAAAGCTTATCGAAACGGCGGATTTTAAACAAAAATTTCTTAAATTTAAATATATTATCATTAACATAATGAGATTGATAAAATTTCGCGCGAAATTTTAAAATTTATCAGCGTTATAAAAGGGGTTTTTGAGTAATATCGCGCATCGATCTTTAAGGAATTGCTAAAAATGGACGAAAAAAGCCGAGCTAAATTTGAAAACTGCGTGTCGCAGATGCTTGAAATTTTAGGCGAGGATCCGAAACGCGACGGGCTTGCAAAGACGCCCGAGCGCGTAGCTAAAGCCTATGAGTTTCTAACTAGCGGCTACGAGCTGGATCCAAAAGAAATTTTAAACGACGCGCTGTTTGAGAGTAGCAACAATGAGATGGTTTTGATAAAAGATATAGAATTTTATAGTCTCTGCGAGCACCATCTGCTGCCGATTATAGGGCGCGCGCACGTCGCGTATATTCCGAATAAAAAGGTCGTGGGGCTCAGTAAAATTCCGCGTATGGTAAATATTTTCGCGCGCAGGCTGCAGATCCAAGAGCAGCTTACCGAACAGATCGCAAGCGCTATCCAAGAGGTGATCCATCCGCTCGGCGTGGGCGTGGTGCTGCAGGCGCGGCATATGTGCATGGAGATGCGCGGCGTGCAAAAGATCAACTCGACCACGACTACGTCGGCACTGCGAGGGCTTTTTATCAGCCGAAACGACACGCGTAAGGAATTTTTCGATCTAATAAATTCTCCGAAAACTTTCGGTTTTTAAAACGGCAAGCGTTAAAGAAAAATTTAGCAATTATGTTATATTATCGTGCGAAATTGATAAAAGAGCGAAATTGTCTGATTAAATTTCAGACAAATTTTAGAAAGGAATTTTATGCAGCGCGTTTATTTGGATAATAACGCCACTACGATGGTCGATCCCGAGGTTTTCGAGGAGATGAAGCCGTTTTTTTGCGATAAATACGGCAATCCAAACTCCCTTCACAGCTTCGGCAGCGAGACTCACCCCGCGCTAAGAGCCGCGATGGATAGGCTCTATGCGGGACTCGGCGCTGCGGATGCGGACGATATCGTCATCACAAGCTGTGCGACCGAGAGCAATAACTGGGTTTTAAAAGGAATTTACTACGATAAAATTCTAACCGGCGAGAAGGATAATATCATCATAAGCTCCGTTGAGCACCCTGCAATCAGCGCGACCTGTGCTTTTTTAGAAAAAATTTGCGGCGTAAAGATCACTCGCCTCGGCGTCGATAAAGACGGACTAATCGATCTTGACGAGCTTAGCGAAAAGATCGACGACAAAACTGCGCTCGTTAGCGTGATGTGGGCAAATAACGAAACCGGCACGATCTTCCCCGTAAAAAAAATCGCACAAATCGCACACGAGCATGGCGCGCTATATCATGCCGACGCGGTGCAAGCGATAGGTAAGATAAAGGTAAACGTGCGCGATGCCGACGTGGATTTTTTAAGCCTTTCCGGGCATAAATTTCACGCTCCAAAGGGTGTCGGCGCGCTCTACATTAAAGATAGCAAGCCGCTTACGAGCCTGCTTCACGGCGGAGAACACATGGGCGGACGCCGCAGCGGCACGCTAAACGTCGCAGGCATCGTGGGGCTCGGTAAGGCTTTGGAGCTAGCAAATAAATTTATGGATTTTGAGCGCACTCAGGTAAGTAGACTTCGCGATAAGCTGGAGGATGCGCTTTTGCAAATTTCAAACGTCAGCGTCGTGGGTGATCGCAGCATTCGCGTGCCAAACACCATCCTCGCCTCTATCCAAGGCGTCGAAGGAGAGGCGATGCTGTGGGATCTAAATAAAGCGGGCATAGCCGCTTCTACTGGCTCTGCATGTGCGAGCGAGGCGCTTGAGAATAACCCGATAATGGAAGCGATCGGCGCGGATAAGGAGCTGGCGCATACGGCGCTAAGGCTTTCACTGTCGCGCTTTACGACGGAGGCGGAGATCGATTACGCGATCGAGCATATAGGTAAAGCTATCGCCCGTCTGCGCGGGATTTCAAGCACATTTGCTTACGCGCCGCAAGGTTATGAGAAAAATAAAGGATAAAAAATGGCAAAAAACAGTTTGATAAACGGCTCGATCTGGGAGCAATACTCGCAAAAAGTGCAGGATCGCATGAATAATCCTCGCTATATGGGCGAGATCACCGAGGAGGAGGCAAAGGCTAGAGGCGGCAAGCTCGTGGTCGCGGACTTCGGCGCCGAGAGTTGCGGCGATGCGGTGCGGCTGTATTGGTTGATCGATCCTAAGACCGATAGAATTTTAGACGCTAAATTTAAAAGCTTCGGCTGCGGCACGGCGATTGCGAGTTCGGATACGATGGCTGAGCTTTGTATCGGAAAGACCGTCGATCAAGCGGTAAAGATTACAAATTTAGACGTAGAGCACGCGATGCGCGACAATCCCGATGAGCCCGCCGTGCCGCCGCAAAAGATGCACTGCTCTGTAATGGCATACGACGTCATCAAGCAGGCCGCTGCGAATTATAAGGGCGTCGATCCCGCGCATTTCGAGGACGAGATCATCGTGTGCGACTGCGCGCGCGTGAGCCTCGGCACGATCAAAGAGGTGATCCGATTAAACGATCTTCATACGGTTGAAGAGATCACGCAATACACCAAAGCAGGTGCGTTTTGTAAATCCTGCGTGCGCCCGGGCGGACACGAGGAGAAGGATTACT
Source organism: uncultured Campylobacter sp. (assembly GCF_938045345.1). GTDB lineage: Bacteria > Campylobacterota > Campylobacteria > Campylobacterales > Campylobacteraceae > Campylobacter_B. The sequence continues at coordinate 12,856 of NZ_CALIMS010000021.1, read as the reverse complement.
ATTTGGTCGATATTTTAAAGCAAACCAGAGAGGAGATGGAGCGAGAGAGGCTTCAAGCTCAAGCCGAGGCGAGTGCCGCTAATAACGTGAAAGTGGGAGCCGAGATGAGCTTTGAGCAGTTAAATTTGATCGGTAAATTTAAAGCGGTCGAAGGGGTGCTTGACGAGGATATCCGCCCGATGCTCCAGATGGATGGCGGTAATCTCGACGTCATCGACATCAGGCCTGCAGACGACGGCAAAACCGATATCTACATCCGCTACTTAGGCGCTTGTAGCGGCTGCGCCAGCGGTGCGAGCGGTACGCTGTATGCGATAGAAAACGTCTTGCAAGAAAACCTTAGCCCAAACATCCGCGTAATGCCGATCTAGGCTTATCGGTCGCTACGTTTCATCTTGGCTTGGTCTTTACGAAATTTTAAGAGCTTGGCTTCTGTATAATTGATGCAGTGCTAAATTTCGCCCCTTAGCTAAATTCGCAATTAGACGCTAAATCTGCGTAGAATTTCGCCGTTTACTTTTAAGAATATCGCAAATTTCGCTAAGGTTTTTTAACGTGAAGTCCATCCGTAAAATTTTGTCTATAAATTTAGTTAAAAACGCCTTATTTCGCTCGTGTAAGTTTTTTATGAGATTTCGTTTGTAAATTGGACATAGAATTTCTCCGCAAATTTCATCTTTTCATAAATTTAGATGAAAATGCGCCATAAATCGCAGAATTTTAGCTGGCTATAATTTCTTTTTATTATAATTGCGCCTTATTTCAACTAAAAGGGGAGCAAATGAAAGTATTTGTTTTGGCGGCTCTGCTACTTGGTTTTCTATCTGCAAATTCTTTGGACCAGATCAAAAAAGATAGGCTCGTTCGCATCGGTGTATATAACGATCAGCCGCCGTTTAGTGCGCTCGTAGACGGCAAATATAGGGGATTTGAGATTGCTCTTGGCGAAAAGCTCGGTAAGGAGATTTTCGGCGATAATCCTGGCAAGGTAAAATTTATCCCGATCACGGCTTCAAGACGCATTAGCGCTTTACAGCGCAATGAAGCGGATATGGTGATTGCGACCTTTACTCCTACGCCCACGCGAGCGAAAAAAGTAGATTTTTCGGAGCCTTATTTTAAGGTGCAGGTAGGTGTGCTAGCCAAAAAAGACGAAAATATCACGAGCTTCGATCAACTCCGCAAAAAGAGGATTTTCGTCATCAAACACTCTCCTATTCACAATTTCTTACGCAAAGCGGGCTTCAGAAAGAATTTAAACTTTTGCGCCAGTTCGGCTAAATGTTACCGCGCTTTCAAAAGGGCGAAAAATGCCGTGCACGTCGATGATAATCTAATCCTGCATGCATACGCGATCATCGATAATAAAACGCAGGTTGCTTTGGATGGTCTAGGTAAGCAAACTTACAACGCAATCGCCGTGCAGAAGGGCAATAATGCACTGCTAGAGCTAATCAATACATCTTTAGCAGGACTAAAAAAAGATGGATTTTTGGATAAGACCTTTGATGATACGCTCGGGATTTTTTATCATGGCACGATCGATAAGAAGGAATTCTTGGTTGAATAAAATTTCGTGCAGAATTTAATTCGTGCGTTTGATTCCCGCGTAAAATTCGATTCATTGTAATGACGGAGTTAAAAAATACGTTGCGGGCTTAATTTGCTTTTAGAATTCGGTCTTGATTTTACTTGCCTGTGTTTTGAGGCATGTAATTTTTATGGGGGGGGTTATTTAAATTTTACTATTCATAGAATTTTTAGGTAAACTTGCAAAATTTCATTTTTTTGATGCATAAAATATTTTTTGTTATGCATATTTTAAATTTTATAAATTTATCTACTTGAAAGAAATTAAGAATTTAATAGAATTTTATGCAAAAATTTGGGCTTGAAATTTTATGTGTAAAATCCTGCGTGCGCAGGGTGATAAATTTTGCCATAAAATTTTTATGGCAAAATTATACGATCAGACTCGCAGTACGTTTAATCTTAGCTACAAATAAAATCATTTAGGCTCTAAGGCTTATTCTACTAGATAAGCTTAATTGGGTATTTATAAAAACAACTTGCGCCGTAAAATACTTGCGACAATTTTGCACAATATTGCTTTTAGGAATTAAATTCCGCGACGTCAAATCATAAAAATTTTAAGGATTTCGAGCTATTCAAGAAGCAAAACGCCTATTTTTTCGCTTCTTTCGGCGTAATCGGCGGATCGAGCTGCATGATCTTATCGCCTAGGCGCTGAAAATTTGCAAGGCTTTTTAGATGGAAATACGCTAGCTCCAGATATCCGCGGCGCGCAAAATCCGCAAGCTTTTTATCGCTTAGCTTCAAAAGCTTTTCGCGATTTACGACCGAAAAGCCGTTTAGCAGAGACGATTCCTTGCCGCTAGAGTTGATGCCGAGCTCCTTGGCCTCTAAAATCCCCGCCTTTTGGAATTCCGCCGCCGCAACGCGCGTGCGCATATCTAAATCGGCGTAATTTTTCATCACCTCTTTTAAATTTTCCAAAAACGGCGTCGGCTTGCCGTCTTTAAAAAGCGCCTCACCGTCGCCTTTGATCTGCTGTGCGTCTTTGTCGAAGCAGATCGCCGTCTGCTCGCCGATCTGGGCTAGGAAAAACGGATAATTCTGCACCGAAGAAGGCACCGTTCCTTTATAATCCTTATCGATTAGAACGTTTTTGGTGCGCCCTAGCAGCGCCACCATTTTGGGTTCTTTTTCAATGGTAAATACGATAACGAGGTTGTCCGCGCAAAACGGGATCTCCGGCGCGATCACCGGTACGAAAGGCGCGGTGGGAAATGCGTCTGCGTGATATTTCAAATCCGCGTGTTTAACGCTATCTAATACGACTGGGGTCATGTTGATCCTTTAAAAAATTTTAGCAATTATATAAAAAAGAATATTAAAATTCTAAAGGGTTTTGAAATTTTGCCTGTTTTTTTATTTGCGTAAATTTAGACTATTAAAATTTTAAATTTAGTAAAATTACCTTAAATTTAAAGGGGTGCAGATGGATTTAAACGAGCTTTTAATGCTCGCGACGGACGCCGCAAAAAAGGCAAACGCCGCAATAATGCAAAATTACGACAAATTCGATGTCTTTGTTAAAGCGGACAGATCGCCGCTTACGAATGCCGATCTTGCGGCAAACGATGCGATAATGCGCACCCTAGAGCCTAGCGGCATCGCAATCTGCTCGGAAGAGTGCGTGCTGGATAGCAAGCGGCGCATGAACGAGGAGAGATTTTGGCTGATAGATCCGCTGGACGGCACGAAGGAGTTTATCGCGCGCAACGGCGAGTTTTGCGTCTGCATCGCGCTGATCGAGCATGGGCGCCCGATTTTAGCGACGATCAGCGTGCCTGTAAGCGGCGACGTATACAGCTCAAACGGCGGCGGAGTTTATAAAAATGGCGTGCTGCTCGCTCGTCCCACTAGCGCGCCGCAAATCTTCATGCACGGCCGACATAGCAAATCCGAAAAATATCCGCAATTTGCGCAAAAATTTAAAATGCAGCTCGTGCGCAAAGGCTCTGCGATAAAATTTTGCATCTTAGCTGAGGGGGGTGCCAGCGCGTATGCGAGATTTAGCGACTGCTCGCTTTGGGACATCGCCGCGGGAGATTTTTTGCTGCATCAAAGCGGCGGAGCGGTAGTGGATCTAAAGACGATGAAGGCGCCGCTTTATAACGGAAAAAGCCTGATAAATAACCATTATGTGGCGGTCGGCGCGAATGCGATAAAAAATTTATCTGAAATGTTAGAATTCGCAAAGAACTTTTAAGTTAAATTTATAGTAAACACTCTATAATATAAGTCCAAAAATTTTTTATCAAAGGATAAAAACATGAAGGGCTTTACTATGATCGAATTAATTTTCGTGATCGTGATTTTAGGTGTTTTGGCGGCAATTGCCATTCCAAAACTAGCAGCTACGCGCGACGATGCGGAAGTCGTTAGAGCAGCGCAGAACGTATCTACATCACTGACTGATCTAATGGCTTATTATACTTCGCAAGGCGAGTATGATAATAGCACGACAGGTTTTAATAACATGACGAATGTTAAAAATCCTATTACCGCAAAGAATAAGGTTTGTGCTACATACACTGTCGATAGCAAAAATAAGGTTACTCTTAAAAAGAGTACAGATGGCCTATGTGCTCACGTATGGGAGATGCCGGGACTAAAGAATATAAATACTGTATATTCGTCTGATGCTTTGCTAATTATTACACAGTAACTTCTTTGGCGCAGAGGCTACCTCTGCGCCTTCTTATTCAAAAACCCAAGAAAAATTCCAATCGTCCAAATAATTGCGAAAAATATAAAGATAAAACTCCAAAATTGCGCCAGATCCACGCTTTTACTTGCCGGGAATAGATACCAACCTCCGCTATAAAGCGCCGTTAGTTTGGCTTGCAGTCCGTCTAGCGTTATATTGGTCGGCACCGCCGGTACATCGAATGCGCAGCTGTTAAATGGCTTAAAAATCGGCACCGCGCTTAGATCGAAATTTAAAAATTTCACCGCTCCGCCGCAGCCGCTTATCCCTCCCATTTCGCCGTCTTCGCGCAATACGACGCGGATTTTGACTAAATTTAACGACGAGGCGAATCCCAGCGCCGCGCCGTAAAACCACACCGCATATCCGTAGATCGCGCCGTAAACGCTCTTGCCGCAAACCGCTAAAATCACCGTTCCTAGCGCTATGGCGCAAAGTGCGAATCTAACGTGAATACTAAAGCTTTCCGGATAGATAAAAAGGAATTTTTGCAAGAAAAAATATGAAAATGCTAGCCAAAAAAGCGCCCAAATAGCGCAAAAGGCGAGAAATTTTTTAGAGTATTTGTTTTGAAATTTTAAAATCATAAAAATCCTTTCTGCGCATAATTTTATAATAAATTGCAGATATTTTTGCTAAAATCCCAGCTTTTATAGCAAAAATTTCAAGCAAAGGGTAAAATTTTGAAGAGTTTTTTACGCAGATTAGAAAGAGCTTTTGATGCGTTCGCAAATATCTTAGGCGTATTAAGTATCGTATTTTTGGCGCTTTTAGTTATAGTCGTTTTTTACAATGTTGTGGCGCGCTATCTTTTTCCCACCGCAAATTCCGTCGCTATGCAAGAACTTACATGGTGGCTATATTCGGCGATGTTTTTATTCGGTGTGACCTATGCGCTTAAAGAAAACGCACACGTTCGCGTGGATATTTTTTACGAAAAATTTAATCCCACTGCAAAAGCGCTCATAAATATCTTAGGCACGATATTTTTCATTTTGCCTTTCGTAGCGCTCGTGGCGTTTTTTTCGATCGATTACGTGAGCGAGGCTTATACGAGCCATGAGGCCAGTGCTAATCCCGGCGGTATGCAGCATCTTTGGATCATCAAGTCCGCAATCACGCTTAGCTATGCGTTTTTATTTATCTACGCATTTGGATTTTTGATTAAAAATATTAACGCCCTGCTTGATGTTAGGGAAAACAAAGGCTCGGAATTTCTTAGTGGGAATTCTTCGGGCGCACAGAGTGTGTGAGGGCAGAATGAGCTTAAATTTAAAATTCTATAAATTTCACACTTTTCGCGCTTGGGCGGAATTTTGCCACGGCGAGATAAAAGGTGGCGAGCTATGATAGGCATAGTGATGTTTGCGGTAGCGCTTTTTATGCTTTTACTGGGTTTTCCCGTTGCGTTTACATTTGGTGCTGTAGCGGTTATTTTCGGCTTTATCTACGGACTTAGTGAGGCGTGGGATTACGCGCAGGGCTTTGAAATTTTAACTGAAGCTTTCGAGGATATGAGCAGGCAGTTTTTTTCACTGATGCCTAATAGAATTTACTCGATTATGGAAAATCAGCTGTTAATCTCGGTGCCGCTTTTTATTTTGATGGGTATGATTTTGCAAAAGACTCGCCTTGCGGAGCGCTTATTAGAGTCGATGGCATTTTTATTCGGCGGTGTACGAGGCGGCGTGGCGATCAGCACCGTTTTGGTGGGCGCGCTACTTGCGGCTACGACGGGCATAGTGGGCGCGACTGTCATCGCTATGGGCGTTATCAGTCTGCCCGTGATGATGAAATACGGCTATGATAAGCCACTGGCTACCGGCACTATCGCTGCTGCGGGCACGCTTGGGCAGATTATCCCGCCTTCTATCGTGCTGATTATTTTAGGCGATATACTTTCGGTTTCTGTGGGTGATCTTTTTTCTGCAGCAGTTATTCCTGGGCTCGTGCTAGTGGGTTTTTACGTGATTTATATTGCGATTATTTCATATATTTGCAAAGATTATGCACCGCCTGTTCCGCCGCTAGAGGGGCTTAGCAAATCAAAGCAAATTTTTATCGCGCTTAAAAACGTCGTGCCAGTGCTCGTGCTGATTTTGCTCGTCTTAGGATCTATTTTTGCGGGCATCGCTACGCCTACGGAGAGCTCGTCGGTAGGCTGCTTGGGTGCGATAGCGCTAGCTGTTTTGTACCGCACGTTTTCGTTTAGGCTGATCTATGACGCGCTAAAAAATACCGCTAAAATTTCGGGCATGGTTTTTATGATTTTGATGGGCGCCACGGCATTTTCGATGATTTTTTCTTACACGGGCGGAGATGAGGTCGTAAAAAATTTTATGGAAAATCTGCCTGGTCAAGCATGGGGATTTATCGCGCTTACGATGGTAGTTATCATAGTGCTTGGGTTTTTTCTCGATTATGTCGAAATTTCATATATCATTTTACCGATACTTTTGCCGATAGTAGAGTCTTTGCATATCAATCCCGTGTGGTTTGCGATCTTAATCGCTGTAAATTTACAAACGTCGTTTATGACGCCGCCATTTGGATTTTCGATATTTTTCTTAAAGGGCGTGACGCCGCCGCAAATCCATACCACGGATATTTACAAGGGCGTGCTACCTTTTATTTTATTGCAAATTCTAGTGCTATTAACGCTCGCAATCTTTCCGGGGGTTTTTGGTTTAAAAGCTTTTTTAGGCTAGAAATATTAAAATTCACGCTAAATTTAACCTAGGAGCTAAAAATGGCTAAAAAGCTTATCGACGTTATGGATACGACCTTTCGCGACGGATTTCAGTCGGTTTTTGGCGCGCGCGTGGCGATGGCGGACTTTTTGCCTGCCGTTAGCGCGGCCAAAGACGCGGGCATCACGCACTTTGAGTTCGGCGGCGGCGCGCGGTTTCAGAGCCTGTATTTTTACCTAAACGAAGACGCCTTTGAGATGATGGATAAATTTAGAAGCATCGTGGGGCCTGAGGCGAACCTGCAAACCCTTAGCCGCGGCGTAAATACCGTCACGCTCGATACCGGCAGCCGCGAGATCATCGATCTGCACGCTAAGCTTTTTGCCAAGCATGGCACGACGACGATTCGAAATTTCGACGCGCTAAACGACGTGGAAAATTTAAAATTTAGCGGCGAGTGCATACATCGTCACGGCCTTAAACACGAAGTCGTGGTTACGATGATGGATCTACCGCCTGGATGTAGCGGTGCGCACGATGCGGCGTTTTACGAGAGGATTCTGCGTCAAATTTTAGACGCGCAGATCCCGTTTGACAGCGTCTGCTTCAAAGACGCAAGCGGCACCAGTAGCCCGCAGAAGGTCTATGAGACGATCAAGCGCGCGCGTAAAATTTTAAGCGACGGCGTGCATATCCGCCTGCACACTCACGAGACGGCGGGCGTTAGCGTCGCGTGCTATCAGGCTGCGCTCGTTGCGGGCGTAGACGGCATCGACCTTGCCGCGCATCCCGTAAGCGGCGGCACTAGCCAGCCGGACATTCTTACGTTGTTGCACGCGACGAAGGGGCAAAATTTCGACCTGGGACTGGATGCAGAGAAAATTTTAAAATACGAAGAGGTTTTGGGCGAGTGCTTGAAGGATTACTTCATGCCGCCAGAAGCTACGCAGGTAAGCCCACTCATTCCGTTTTCGCCGATGCCCGGAGGCGCGCTTACGGCAAACACTCAGATGATGCGCGATAATAAAATTTTAGACAAATTCCCAGCCGTCATCAAGGCTATGCGCGAAGTCGTCGAAAAGGGCGGCTTCGGCACGAGCGTAACGCCGGTTAGCCAGTTTTATTTCCAGCAGGCGTTTAACAACGTAATGTTCGGCCCGTGGAAAAAGATCGCCGAGGGCTACGGCAAGATGGTGTTAGGTTATTTCGGCAAAACGCCCGTTAAGCCGGATGACGGCGTGATTAAGCTCACCGCCGAGCAGCTGGGACTACAGCCTACGACTAAACACGCCGTAGATATAGCCGATGCCGACGATAGCAAGAGCGTCGCGTATGCGCAGAAGATTCTACGCGAGCAGGGCATTGAGCCTAGCGAGGAGAACATATTTATCGCGCTTGCGTGCAAAGAAAAGGGTATCGCGTTTTTAAAAGGCGAGGGCAAGCTCATGAGCCGCAAAAAAGAGGACGTAGCACCCGCCGCAAGTCATCAAAGCGGTATTTCTAAAAACGGTAAATTTGACGTTAAGATTAACGGCAAAATTTACAGCGTAGAATTCGCTGGGCAAAACGTGCTCGTAAACGGCGATCGATACGACGTCAGCTTCGATACCTCAGCGCCCGCAAAGCCGCAAGTGCAAACCGCTCCTGAAAGCAAGGCAAGCGGTACGGACGACAACGATATAAAAGCGACGCTTCCTAGCAACGTATTTAAAATTTTAATAAAGGAAGGCGACGCTGTTAAGGCGGGGCAGAATGTCATCGTTCTTGAAGCGATGAAGATGGAGATAAATATCGAAAGCCCGCGTGATGGCATAATCGATAAAATTTTAGTTGCCCAGGGCGATACGGTCGATGCTGATCAAGTGCTCGCGATTTTAAGATAAGCTCTAAAATTTAGGCGGCACTCCCGCCTAAATTTCATGGCGACCATCCTCGGTGCTTAAGCGAGCTCACCTAAATTTTAAGCTATAATAGCGCAATCTTTTATCAAAATTTAATTTAAAAAGGACGCAAAATGACAACTCCGAACGATCTGGATAAACTAGGTCTTAAAAATATCAAAAAAATCAACTACAACCTAAGCTACGACGAGCTTTTCGAGCTTGAAAAGGCGATGAATGAAGGGCGCGTGTCAAGCAACGGTACCTTTATGGTCGATACTGGCATCTTTACGGGTCGCAGCCCCAAGGATAAGTACTTCGTAAAACAAGATCCGAGCCAAAAATACATCGCCTGGGGCAAGATAAATCAGCCTATCTCAAAAGAGCTTTTCGATAAGCTTTTAGCTAAAGCCAAAGCCCAACTAAGCGGTAAGGAAATCTTTATCCAAGATGCATTTTGCGGCGCGAGCGAAAAGAGCAAAAAATCGGTTCGCTTCGTAACCGAAGTCGCGTGGCAGGCGCATTTTGTTAAAAATATGTTCATCCGCCCAAGCAAGAGCGAGCTAGCGGAATTTCATCCGGATTTCGTCGTTTACAACGCTTGTAAATGCAAAAACGAGGACTACGCCAGCGACGGGCTGCATTCCGACGTTTTCGTTATCTTTAACGTCGAGGAAAACGTCGCGGTTATCGGCGGTACGTGGTACGGCGGCGAGATGAAAAAGGGCATTTTTTCGATGATGAACTACTGGTTGCCGCTTGCGGGCAAGATGTCGATGCACTGCTCGGCAAACGTGGGCAAGGATGGCGACACGGCGCTATTTTTCGGTCTAAGCGGCACGGGCAAAACGACGCTCTCGACCGATCCAAACCGCAAGCTAATCGGCGACGACGAGCACGGCTGGGACGATGAGGGGATATTTAACTTCGAGGGCGGCTGCTACGCGAAGTGCATAAATTTAGATCCGAGCAGCGAGCCTGAAATTTACGCGGCGATCAAACGCGACGCGCTACTTGAAAACGTGGTCGCCAATGAGGCTGGCGTCGTGGACTACAAAGACGGCAGCAAGACCGAAAACACCCGCGTCAGCTACCCGATCTATCATATCGATAACTATGAGCCAAGCTCTGCGGGCGGCCATCCGAAAAATATCATCTTCCTAACAGCCGACGCATTCGGCGTTTTGCCTCCGGTCGCAAAGCTAACCAAAGAGCAGGCGATGTATTATTTCCTAAGCGGCTATACGGCCAAAGTCGCAGGCACCGAGCGCGGTATCACCGAGCCCGTGGCGACATTTAGCGCGTGCTTTGGCGAGCCGTTTATGCCGCTGCATCCGACCGTTTACGCTAAGCTGCTAGGCGAAAAGATCGATAAGCATAATGTTAGCGTCTATCTCGTAAACACAGGCTGGAGCGGCGGCGCGTACGGCGTAGGCAAGCGAATGAGTATAAAAGCCACTCGCGCATGCATAAACGCGATCCTTGACGGCAGCATCAAAAAGTGCGAATTTGAAAATTTTGAAAAATTTAACCTTGCGATCCCAAAAGAGCTAGCAGGCGTCGAGACGAAGCTGTTAAATCCTATCAATACGTGGACGCACCCGGCGGAATATAAGATCACGCGAGATAAGCTAGCAAAGATGTTTGAAGAGAATTTTAAACGCTACGAGGACGTAAAAGAAGGGGTCGAGTTTGCTAAAGCGGGCCCTACGGCTTAGGCTCCTGGGCCTCGGGGCGATTTGCGCGCTTTTTGCCGCATGCGAAAACACCCCTTCAAATTTAAAACAGCCGCTCGTTGCGATGAGCGGCTTTTCCTTTTACGACGATCCGCTAAGCTACATCAACAATGTGCGCGCAAAATCGGGGTTAAACTACTTTGCGCAGAATGAAATTTTAAATATCTCCGCGCTTAATCACGCAAAATATGTCGTCGCAAACGAGGCGATGTCGCACGACGAGACCCAGGGCAGACCGAATTTTACGGGCGAAAATCCGTCAAAGCGCGCTTTTTACGCAGGCTATAATGCCGTCGTGAGTGAAAATTTATCCTATAACTCAAGCGATCTAAAAAGCGCGATCGACGGGCTTTTAAGCGCGATTTACCATAGATTTGCATTTTTGGATTTCGCCTCGGATGAGATCGGCATCGGCTATTTTGAGCACGGCAAAAAAAGTAGCTACGTTTTTGAGATGGGAAATTCGCGCCTCAATGCCTTTTGTTTGCGGAATTTAAACGACGAAGGAAGCGGTAAATTTCTACTGGGGATGTGTAAAAATGAAACGCTACGGATGAGGGAGGATAAGTTCAAAGGCGCCACCGCGCTAAACTCGCGCCCCTATGTCTATTACCCGAACGACGAGCCCGCGCTCGCATTTTTCAGCAACGAAATTCCAGACCCCATGCCAGAGTGTAAAATCACCGCAAATCCCGTAAGCGTGGAATTTAATTCCGCCCAGCCGCCCGTAGCGATGAAAAGTTTTAAAATTTACGAAGGCGGCAGAGAGCTTCAAAACGTTAAAATTTTAGACAAAAACTCCGATCCTAACGCCATTTTAAGCGATAGGCAGTTCGTACTTTTCAGCAGAGAGGTTTTTAAATTTGACACCAAATACGGCGCGGAGTTTAATTACGAGCAGGGCGGGAAGCAAAAGACGCTGCGGTGGGAGTTTATCACGCAGGCGCCTAAATTTAGATACTTCGTCGTGCAAGGCGGAGAAAATTTGAGCGTGAAAAACGGCGCGTTTTACGACATATTCGTAACCCCGAAAGACTGCAACGATTTGATGAAAAGCTACAAAACCAGCTACTCTTTTATGGATAAGCCCGAAATTTCAAGCCCTGCGGCGAATATGCTGCGCGTAAAGCTAAACGGCGCAAAGGGCGCAAAGCTTGAAATTTCGACTGATAACGGCGCGATAATAAACCTGTATTTAAGCGACGACTCCAAAAGCTACGGCGGCATGGGTAAAATTTACGCCGCAATCGCGGTGGTTTTGGCGGCGATCATTTTGTTTTATCTTTTGGCAAGAAGAAGAGGGCGATAGGTGCGAAACTTATTTTCGCGACCTCTGTTTTTGTCTGCGCACACATGGGTACATAATGCCTATCTGGCGTAAAATTTAATGCAAAGACCTGCTTTTAAATTTTAAATTTCATCCCCGTTTATCTCATCCGCAAGTTTTAAAATTTTAGCCTGTACCGCCTCAGGAGCGTAGATATCCATCCACCCTATCCCATTTGATGCGCTAAAAAGCACTGCGATCCGCCCTTCGCTCATGGCACGCTTGGCAAGCTTGGTCGCCGCGGGGCTGTTGCCCATATTTGGCGTCTCGTCTATGCTTATCTCGGCGCAGCGGCGCAAAATAGGCGCCAGATCAAACTCGCCATCAAGCAAAACAACGACCGAGCCGCGCCTAAAACTGCAAGCGTTCCAAAAGATCTCGGCGCCGTTTACGCATTCGCGCGAGAGATCGAGGCGAAATTTGCCCCGCTCGCGCACGAGAAAGTTGAAGCTCGCCAAAACAAACGGCTCGTGCACGACGCTGATGAGCTCGCCCGCCCTGTTTATGCTTTGCGTCTCATGGCTAAGTCCGCGGTAAACGTATGCTTCCAGCGCACCAGCAAGCAGGGGCGTCACCACCTCGTCGTGCGCGCTCGTGTGATCGTCATCTCTGGCGCCCCCTGCGATTTTTATGAAAAATGGTTTAAAGTAATCCATAAGCGCTCCTTAAGCTTAAAATTTGCTCGCTTTTGCTTTTAAATTTAGCGTTCACGGCGGTTAAATTTAGCCTGCTGTCGCCGCATTTTCGGCTCGCCTTTCAGCCGCCGCCGTTTTTAAATTTTAAAATTTTACGCAGGCTTTAGCGCGTAAAATTTCATACGCCGTTTTTCTAAATTTAACGCGCTTTTAGAACGCCGCGCGCCTAAATTTACCGCCCTAAAATTTCAAATTTATCGCCGTGCACCGCGATCGCTTCGGCGTTATTTA
>NZ_CALIMS010000020.1 GCF_938045345.1 uncultured Campylobacter sp. | reverse complement strand
CATATTTTTTCTATAAGGAGTAGGAAATGCCGGTTAAGAACCGAATGAGCTCTAACAAAACAAAAAGAGCAGGATGCAATAGGACTCATGCCCAAAAAGCGGGCGACAAAAAACGTCGCAAAAAGAAATAATCTCGCGTCGAAATTAGTCGCGAAATTTATCTAAAAAGCGCTGAGGTCTTAATGCTTCGGCGCTTTTTAGAATTTAAATCGCGCAAGCGATCAAATGAATAAAATTTTAAAATTTCATCGCAAGAGAATTTTATGAAATATGAGATAATCGACGTCCATACTGCACTAGAAATCGTTTTTAAAAATTTTAAATGGGCGCTGCTCATTGGAATTTTGCTGTTGCCGTTAGGCGTGGGTGCCGTGATTTTAGTGCTTTTGCCGTTTCAAAGCATTTTGATCTACAATAAAAACAAAAAATACCTGATCGATATGCAAACAGGTAAAATCACTTTCCCTAGAAGCGATGTTGAAAATAGCATTGTAGCCGTTTTGCTCTGCGCGCCGTATTGGAATTTAATGCGCAGCAGAACCGTCACGGCAGATCAAATCGAGGATATGCGCTTAGAGAAAAAAAGAGGTAAAAAGCGCAAATATTTCTAAAATTTTTCTAGCGGTGATTAAATTTTTTAGGATGAGCTCCAAAAATGCCAAAACCGCTAGATTGGGGCGGCGCATTAATGATATCCAAACAAGATATTATCTCTACGTCTTTGGAAGCTTCGGCTCGACGGGATTATATTTTTATGACAAACAAAAGCGCGACGAGGTACGTAACGCCATACGAGAATGCGTGCGTAAATTTAGCGCTAAAAATATAGATAGGAATTTATTCTGAGATGATAATTATAAATCGAATGTTTTCGGGCGGCTATTTGAACGAGAGCTTGGGGCACGAAATCATCAATCTTTTTAAGGCAGACAACGGCAGGCACTACATCTACGTAAATCCTTACGGCACGATAAACGAGGATGCGAAGAATGCGCACAAAGTTCTTTTAGTGCGTGCTATCTCGAAACATTGTTTTGAAATTTTAGCTTGCGCTAGCGAGTTAAAGCTGCTTTTGAGCGATGAGCTTTTTGCCTGCGGCAGAAAGCGCGGCGCTAAAGAGGAGCTTAAAAGACAATCCGAAATGATTGAAGCACAAAATATCGCTTACGGCGGCGTGCCTCTAAACGAGCTATTTGAAAGCGAAAACGATAGCCCCAATGCGGCGTATATAACATTTGAGACGTCGAATTTTAAAAAACCGAAATTTAAATTTTACATCGTTGATGATGAGAAACTGATAGACGAAACGCATTTTTTAGTGCCATTTAAATTTTCCTCGCAATCTTTGAAGCAATATGTCCGCCACGAAAGCGTGCTGGATAAAATTTTCGCGCCCGAGCTTTGGCAGAGCGGCGACACTGCGAAGCGGATCAAACGAGATGAAATTTTAAATTTTAAAGCTAAAGAGCAAAATATCTTAGAGATAATCGGCAAGATGGACGATGAGTTAAGCTTTTCAAATTGGATAGTCTATTATCTGCGAAACGATGCGGAACTATTTTTAAAATTTGCGAGCGAAATTTTACGGCTAAACATAAGTGAGGACGCGCAAATTTTAAGAGAATACAAAAATATAGATATTTTCATAAAAGATCAAAACCACGCAATCGTCATCGAAAATAAGATCAAATCCGGTATCAACGGGATAAGACACGATTTGCAAAGCGGCGTAATACGCTCTCAGCTAGATAAATACTCAAAGATTGCCGATAAGCAGGATTCAGGCGGCAGAGCAAAGTGTTTTTTGCTTCTACCTGATTATAGCTATGCGGATAGAGAGTTGGCAAAATTTGATGAGTATGGGCGCTATTCGGTCATAAGATACAGCGCGCTTTTAAAATTTTTTGAAACTCACGAATGCAGCTTGAAATTCTACGACGAATTCAAAGACGCGCTGCGAAAGCATGCGAGCGAATACAAAAAAGATTTTTATGAAATCATGGGAGAGCGGCTAATTATGATAATTTTGCGGCATAAGGGCTTATCGTCGTAATTTATATTGCGATGCACAAAAGACATCCTAACATGCATAAATAAATTCCACTATTGATCGATCTGCATAAAGTCCCATATTTCTTAAATAGATTTAAAGCAATATTTGGCTATTATCACGCTTCATTTTTTCACAAAGGAAACCTAATGTTAGAAGGTATCGTTAGAGATAGTATCGGTAAAAGGGCTTCAAAATCCCTAAAACGAGATGGTTATCTAATCGCTAATATTTATGCGAAAGGATTTGAAAATATTAACGCAGCGTTTAAAGTAAACGACTTTATCAAAGCTATGCGCGCAAAAAAAGATCTTCCTTTCGAGGTTAGCGTGGGCGGTAAGACATATCGCGTTATAGTGCAAGAATACCAAAAGCACCCCGTCACAAATACCCTAACTCACGTAGATTTGCGAGTAGTTCAGGATGACGTCGTAAGCAAATATTTAGTGCCGGTTAAGGTAACTGGCGTCGCTAAAGGACTAAAAAACAAAGGTATTTTGGTGCAATCCAAGCGCCGTATCGCCGTAAAATGCGCCGGCAAAGATCTACCAAACGATTTTACGCTCGATGTGAGCGATCTTGACGTAGGCGATTCGCTTTTGATCCGAGACATTCCGGTAAAAGAGGGCGTCAGCATCATCCTAGACGGCTCAGTAGCGGTAGTCGGAGTCACTTCGGCTAAATAGGGGCGCCTATGATACTGATCGCAGGACTTGGGAATCCTGCTCAGAAATACGCAGACACCAGACACAATGTCGGTTTTATGCTAATCGACGAAATTTTAAAGACGGGCGGCTTTAGCGAGCTCGGCTCGTCTAAATTCCAAGGCGAGCTCTTTAAAAAGGGCTCGCTGCTTCTTTTAAAACCCCAAACTTTTATGAACTTAAGCGGCAACTCCGTAAAGGCCGTGAATGATTTTTACAAGCCCGAGCGCATCATTGTGGTGCACGACGATATAGATTTGGATCTGGGCGCCGTTAAATTTAAAAAAGGCGGCAGTAGCGGCGGGCACAACGGCATCAAATCGATCGATGCGCTAATCGGTGCAGATTACGAGCGCGTGCGTATCGGCGTGGGCAAAAAACGGCAGGACCAGGATGCGGCAAATTTCGTGCTCGGAAATTTTAACGAAAGCGAGCGCGAAAAGCTAGGCGAAATTTTACCCTACGTCGCGCGCGCGGTAGAGGAGCTCATTTGCTCGGATATAGAGCAGATCGCGCAAAAATTTACGATTAAAAAGGCTAGGGTGTGAAGTTATACGTAAAATATGCGGCTCTTTCCTATCTGAAGTATTTTTTTATCCTGCTAATAGCCCTTGAGTGCTTTTATGTAGGCATCGATGTGCTTACCAATCTCAAAGATTTTCCTTCAAGCGCGAATACCGCTCTTTTGTATATCGCCCTAACGGCTGCAGTCGCGCTTAGCTACACGCTGCCGCTAAGCCTCATTTTCGCGCTGATTTTAATGATGTTTAATATGATTAGAAGCAACGAGCTGGTGAGCTTTTATGCGCTTGGGGTTAGCAAAAACGCTCTGATAATCCCTCCATTTTTGATCGCACTTGCGATTACTGCAGGCTTTATAGCTTTAAATTCTACTCCGTTTGCATACGCGCTAAAATTTCAAAAGAATTTAACCGATTTATCGCCTACGGGAGGAGATATGTTTTTGAAATTTGAGGGTAAATATATCTATATCAAAGCTCTAAACGGCAAAAACGCAAATGATATAACGATCTTTAATATAGGGGATAACTCCGTTGCTTCACGCTCGCATGCAAGCTCTGGCGAATACGCAGGCAAAATTTGGCATCTGCGCGATATAAATACCACTACTTTACCAGCGCAGCTTAAGCTTGGAGGAAGTGGATTAAGAAGTAAGCTTAGCGCGCAGAGTGAGGCGCTTAAAGGCTTTGATCCAAGCTCAATTGCGAGTGTTTATGATACGAGTAATGTATATTCGATCAGGGATGCTTTGCGTTCGATCCGCACCTTTTCGCATCAAGGCGTGAATATCTCCACTATAAAAGCAAGCCTTTATAATATGATATTTTTTCCGTTGTTCGCGCCCTTGGCGGTGTTAGTGCTGTATTATTACCTGCCCGTTACGGGACGGTTTTTTAATCTTGCGCTGCTAAGCTTCGGATTTTTTATCGCTACGCTATGCGCTTGGGGAGTGCTTTTCGTGTTAATTAGGTTTTCTCTCAACGGCGTCATCATCCCAGAACTTGGCATTATCATGCCCATAACAGCGCTATTAGGCTTTGCAGCATTTTTGGTTTTTAAGCATCGTTAAGCCTTGATTTGTTAGAATGGCGCAAAATTTATCGATGGAAATTCTATGGATTATTCAAGCTTAGCCCGCAAATACGGCACCCCTTTATACGTTTACGATTTTAACGAGATACAAAAGAATTTCATAGCGCTCAAAGAGGCCTTCGCAGCGCGCAAATCGCTCGTTTGCTTCGCTATTAAAGCCAATTCCAACCTTAGCGTTTTAAAGTTTTTGTCAGATCTGGGTAGCGGCTTTGACTGCGTCAGCATTGGCGAGCTGCGCCGCGCTCTGTATATCGGCGCAAAGAACTATAAGATCATATTCTCTGGCGTCGGCAAGCAGGATAGCGAGCTCGAGTTTGCGCTAAAGTCAGACATCTTGCTGATAAATTTAGAAAGCGAAGCCGAGATGCTGCGCCTCGAGCAAATCGCACAAAAGCTAAATAAGCCCGCTCGTATCAGCATCCGCGTAAATCCAAACGTTGACGCCAAAACCCATCCCTACATCTCCACGGGGCTAAATGAGAACAAATTCGGCGTCAGTATCGAGACTGCGCGCAAGATGTATATCTACGCCAAAAAGAGCAAATTTTTAAATCCCGTCGGCATCCACTTTCACATCGGCAGCCAGCTCACGGAGATCGCGCCGATCTGTGACGCCGCAAAGATCGTAAGCGATCTGCTGCGAGAGCTGCGAGCTCTTGAGATCGATATAAAATTTTTCGACGTGGGCGGCGGCATCGGCATCCGCTACGAGGATGAAAAACAGATCGTGCTCTACGACTACGCGCAGGGGATTTTGCGCAGCCTAAGCGGTCTAGACGTCACGATCGTGTGCGAGCCGGGGCGCTTCATCGCAGGGGCTGCGGGGGTATTTCTTACCCGCGTGCTTTACGAAAAACAAAACTGCGGCAAGCGCTTCGTCATCGTTGACGGCGCGATGAACGATCTCATACGCCCGAGCCTCTACGGCGCGCACCATAAAATCGAGCTTGTAAGCGAGCAGAATTCCGCCTGCGAAAGCTTCGCGAGCCAAAGCGACACCGAGAATTCTACGGCGCAGAATTCCACGCATAGCAAAGCTTTCGGCATCGAGGCTAAGTCCGCTTCAGAGGATTTCGCACCGCAAAATTCTACGCCGCAAAACGGCGTTTCACAAAGCTTGCAAGGAAATTTCGCGCCACAGAATTCCTCTAATCTAAGCTCCGCCGTGGATAATTCTGCGCCGCAAAGCTCTGCAGAGAGCTTAAGCCTCTGCGACGTCGTGGGACCGATCTGCGAAAGCGGCGATTTTTTGGCCAAAGGGGTGAGCTTGCCCTGCTTGCAAAGCGGCGATCTGCTCGCGATCAAAAGCGCCGGCGCCTACGGATTTTCGATGTCGAGCAACTACAACACCCGCTGCCGCGCCGCCGAGGTCGCGGTTTACGACGGACAGGACCGCCTGATTAGAAAGCGCGAGAGCTTTGATGATCTAATCGCGCTCGAAAAGGATCTCGTATGATCCGCGCGGCGAGCCGTCCAAAACAGGGTGCGATCTTAAATTTCAAATCCGAGTGCGCTGCAGCTTTAAATTTTAATGCCGCAGTGAGAGCGACCCTAAATTTTAAACGCACCGTCGCTTTAAATTCCGAGCCTGAACGCGCCGCCGCTTTAAATTTCAAATCCGAACGAAATGCGCCTCTAAATTTAACGCCAGAACGAAGCCCCGTTTTAAATTTTAATCGCGGCTCTTTAAATTTTAGATCCCGCTGCGACGAATTTTATCGCGCCTTCTTAGCGCGCGGAAGCTACGGCGCAGTAATTGCAAGCGATGAAATTTTAAGTTCGCGCGGTAAGAATTTCAAAGCACAAAGCAGCAAGAGCGGCGGCATGAAATTTCTAAAACCGAAATTTAGGGGCGAGCAAAAGGAGGATTGTGATGCAAAATATCGATGATCTGCGCGTTTGTATCGATAGGCTGGATGATGAAATTTTGCGCCTTATCGACGAGCGCATGGGGTTTGTCAAAAAGATCGGCGAGCTAAAGCAGACCGCGGGCAGCGCGATCTACCGCCCGGAGCGCGAGCACTCGATCATCAGCAGGCTGGACGGCGGAAAGGCACGAAATTTAAGCAAAGAGGCGATCGAGGCGATATTTTTTGAAATTTTTTCGGTTTCGCGAAATTTAGAAAAGCCGCAGATCGTCGCGTTTTTAGGGCCTTTCGGCACCTATTCGCACCAAGCCGCCAAGAGCCGCTTCGGCGCGGTAAGCTCCTATTTGCCGCTCTCAAACATCGAGGCGGTCTTTAAGGAGCTTGATAGCGGCGAGGCCAAATACGGCGTCGTGCCGATCGAAAATAACACCGAAGGCGCGGTGGGAGCGACGCTTGATTGCTTGCGAAAATACGAGGGCGTCAAGATTGTCGCCGAAATTTATATGGATATCCACCACTGCTTTGCGAGCCACTGCGACGACGTAAGCACGGTGGATCAGATATTCTCGCATCCACAAGGATACAATCAGTGCCTTAAATTTTTAGACGATCACGGCCTTAGCGGCGTTAAATTTACCGCGACCAAATCGACCGCGCTTGCGGCGCAGATGGCAGCCGCCACGCCGCACTCCGCCGCGATCTGCTCCAAGATCGCCGCCGATCTTTACGGCGTGCCGATGATGTTTCAAAAGATCGAGGACAACTCCGCTAACCGCACGCGCTTTTTCGTGCTGAGCGACTTTAAAAATCAAAAGAGTGACCGCAACAAAACGAGCATCCTAGCCAAAACCGACGACCGCCCAGGCGGGCTCGTGGACTTTTTGCAGATGTTTCGCAACGAGGGGATAAATTTAACCAAGCTTGAAAGCCGCCCGGTAAAACTTAGGGATTTTAAATGCGTCTTTTATGTCGATTTTGAGGGGCATGTGGATGATGAACGCGTGGCGCGCGTGCTGCAAAACGCGCAGAAAAACGGCCACGAAATCACCTGGCTGGGAAGCTATATAAACGGAGGGGAGTAATGAAATTTAACGAATTTGTAGAAAATCTAAGCAATTATGAAGCGGGGAAGCCGATCGAGCTTGTGGTGCGCGAGCTGGGCATCCCAAAGCAGGACGTGCTAAAGCTTGCCAGCAACGAAAATCCCTTCGGCACGAGCGAGGCGGTGCAGGAGGCGATCGCGCAAAACGCGGCACGCGCGCATCTATACCCCGATGATTCGATGTATGAGCTAAAGGGCGCGCTCGCCTTAAAATTCGGCGTAGAGCCGCAAAATATCATCATCGGCGCGGGCAGCGATCAGATCATTGAATTTGCGCTGCACGCCAAGCTCAATTCGCGCCGCGCGATACTGCAAGCGGGCGTCACTTTCGCGATGTACGGCATCTACGCAAGCCACTGCGAGGCTAAAGTTTACAAAACGAGCGCTCAGGAGCACGATCTAGCCGAGCTTTTAAAAATTTATAACACGCACAGGGATGAAATTTCGGTCATCTTTTTGTGCGTGCCAAACAACCCGCTAGGCGAGTGCTTGGATGCGGAGGCGGTGTATGAGTTCGCCGGCAGCGTAGATGAGGACACGCTTTTGGTGATAGATGCCGCATATAACGAATTTGCGGCGTTTAAAGATAAACGCAAAAAGCTCGATCCGAAATTTTTAATTCAAAATTTTAAAAACGTGCTCTATCTAGGCACCTTTTCAAAGGTCTACGGCCTGGGCGGTATGCGCGTAGGCTACGGTATCGCGCCGCGGCAAATCATAAGCGCGCTTTATAAGCTGCGCCCGCCTTTTAATATCACGACACTTAGCCTCGCAGCGGCGATTGCGGCGCTAAAAGACGAGGCTTTCGTGCAAAAAAGCCTGCAAAACAACGCCGCGCAGATGAGCCGCTTCGAGGATTTTGCGCGCGAGCGAAATTTAGAATTTATCCCTAGCTACGCAAATTTCATCACGTTCAAACTTAGCCCGCCGCTAGATAGTAGCGAGCTTTGCGATAGGCTTCTGCGCCGCGGCATCATCATTCGAAATTTAAAAAGCTACGGACTAAACGCCGTGCGTATCACGATCGGCACGCAGGGGCAAAACGATCGCGTCTTTGGCGCGCTGGGAGAAATTTTGAGTGGATATTAAAAACAAAAACTTAGAGGAGCTACGGGAGCTTTGCACGCAGATCAGGGCGCGCATCATCGAAGTCGTAAGCAAAAACGGCGGTCATCTAAGCTCAAATATGGGCGCGGTCGAGCTCATCGTGGCGATGCACTACGTATTCGACGCCGCGAGCGATCCGTTTATCTTCGACGTGAGCCATCAAAGCTACGCGCACAAGCTTTTGACGGATCGCTGGGAGGAGTTCGGCTCGCTTAGGCAGTTTGGCGGTATCAGCGGCTACACGAAGCCTAGCGAGAGTAAATTTGATTACTTCGTCGCAGGACACGCCTCAACATCGATCTCTTTAGCCGTGGGCGCGGCAAAAGCGATAAGCCTAAAGCACGAAGATCGCGTGCCGGTCGTACTCATCGGCGACGGCTCGATGAGCGGCGGTATGACTTATGAGGCGATGAACGAGTTAGGAGATTTGCGCCTACCCTGCATCATCATCCTAAACGACAACAAAATGAGTATCAGCAAGCCCATCGGCGCCTTTAGCAAATACCTAA
Source organism: uncultured Campylobacter sp. (assembly GCF_938045345.1). Classification (GTDB taxonomy): domain Bacteria; phylum Campylobacterota; class Campylobacteria; order Campylobacterales; family Campylobacteraceae; genus Campylobacter_B. Next base: position 29,080 of record NZ_CALIMS010000020.1, on the reverse strand, counting down.
GCCAAGCGATGGCGGGCGAGACCTATCAAAAATTTAAATCCCACGTAAGAGAGCTGCTCTCCCACGCTCCGCAAAGCGCCACCTATATGGCGAAACGCTTTGAAAATTCCTTAAAGCTCATCATCCCGGGGATGTATTTTGAGGAGCTCGGGCTCGAATACATAGGCCCGGTCGACGGTCACAACCTAGCCGATCTCATATCGGCGCTAAAGACGGCAAAAAGCGCGCGCAAACCCGTCGTCGTGCACGCTCAAACGATCAAAGGCAAGGGCTACGACAAGGCGGAGGGCTATTTGGAGAGCTGGCACGGCGTAGGGCCTTTCGATATTCAAAGCGGAGAATTTAAGAAAAAATCCGCCGCCAAAAGCGCCACGCAAATTTACGCCGAGGCGCTTTTAAATTTAGCCGCCAAGCATGAAAACGTCGTGGGCGTAACCGCCGCGATGCCAAGCGGCACCGGCATGGATAAGCTGATCGAGAAATTTCCCCACCGCTTCTGGGATGTGGCGATCGCCGAACCTCACGCGCTAAGCTCGATGGCTGCGATGGCGCGCGAAGGCTTTAAGCCGTACGTTACGATATATTCGACCTTTATGCAGCGCGCGTTCGATCAGATCGTCCACGACGCAGCAATTATGAATCTAAGCTTAGTCCTTGCGATGGATCGCGCGGGCATCGTGGGCGAGGACGGCGAGACGCACGAGGGGGTCTTTGACGTGAGTTTTTTAAATGCGATCCCGAACATCAGCATGTGTGCGCCGCGGGACGAGGCGAGCTTTAAACGGATCATCGAGTACTCCTACGCGCACGAGGGGGTTTTGGCGATCCGCTATCCGCGCGGAAGCTTTATTTTAGACTGCGAAATCGATACGCCTGCAGTAGAGCTTGCAAAATCGGTCTTTTTAAAGCGCAGCGATAGCTCGCGCGTAGCGCTGATCGGCTACGGAAACGGCGCTGGTAGAGCATACAAAACGGCTGCGGCGCTGGAGGGGCAGATAGAGGTGGATGTCGTAGATCTAGTCTTTGCAAAGCCTTTGGACGCCGAGTTTTTGCAAAATTTGGCTCGCAAAGATAAAATTTGGTACGTCTTTAGCGACAATGCCAAAAAGGGCGGCGTCGGTGAAATTTTAAGCGCATTTTTGCAGGAAAATGAAATTTCGGACGTAAAGATCGTGAGCTTCGAGTTTGCTGATATCTTTTTACCGCACGGCAAGACCGCCGACGTGGAGCGTAGCTTGGGCTTGGATATCCAAACTCTAACCGAGCGAATATTAAGTGATAAAAAGTATTAGTTAATATCAACTTTGTTTAAAGTAAAATTTGATAATATCACTTTAAAATTTTTGAAGGACAAAAATGAGCCACGTAGAACTACTCAAAACCTGCGGTTTGAAAGCAACTCCGCAAAGATTGTGCATCCTAAAGGTGCTCGATCGCCACGAACATCCAAGCATAGATGACCTATACGAGGGGATCAAGGAGGACTATCCATCTATTTCGCTAGCGACGGTTTATAAAAATTTAAATACCCTACTCGACGAAGGGGTCGTAGTCGAGGTCAATGCGCCGAATAAAAAGAGCCGCTACGACATCTATCAGATGCCGCACATCCACGTCGTATGCGAAAAATGCGGCAACGTCACGGATCTTTTCATGGACGATGCCTTTAATAAGGACGTTTTGAAAAACATCGAGCGCAAAGCGGGCAATTTCATCCGCAAGCTAAATATCACGGCTACGGTCGAAGAATGCGAAAAGTGTAGATAGTTTAAAGAATTTTCTGCTATTATTACCCACTTTATTTTTGGAGCGGGTATGCAAACTAAGCGTAAATTTTTATTGAGCGACGATTCGATTCTGCGGACGCTAGAGCGTGTGGGGCTAAAATGTCGCAAGGTAAAGATCGCTTGGTTTTATACTTCGTTCTACCCCGAAATTTACTATATCCGCCAAAACGACGAGTGCTCTTTGCACCACAAAAAAGAGGATCTCGACAGACAAACTCTAAATTTTAAAATTTCAAAAGATGATTTCAAAGAGGCTTTAAAAAGCAGGATAGCCCGCGTCGTGCAAAAGAACCGCTACGGCTTTGCTAACGACGAGGCGGAGTTTTGGTTAGAGCTTTACGGCGGCGAGCTAAGCACGCTCGTGATTTTACGAGCGAAATTCCAAAGCGAGGCGACAAGTGCAAATTTTGATTTTGCAAAAACCTTCGGCAACAGCGATTTTTGCGAGATCACCGACGATTACCGCTACAAAAGTCGCTATTTGGCGCGCTACGGTATGCCGCCGCGCTCGCTTGATTTCGCGCACGCCCGCAGCGTTTTTAAAAAATTTAGCCGAGTTAAATTTTTCGCTCAGCCCTATGCGGACAGCGTTAAGCTCGCGCGCTTGGTGCTTGAGCTGGCATGGACGAGGGCGTGTGCCGCAAAAAGCGAGTATCAAAAAAACCTTGCCCCCGAAGCTCTTCACGAGCTGCGCGTGCAGATCCGCAAATTTAGAGCGGTTTTGAAGCTGTCCGCGCCGCTTTTCGAGGCGGAAAAAAGGGGCGAAATTGTAAAACTGCTCGCAGGATTTATGAGCCGCACCAATCAGCTGCGAGACCTTCACGTTTTTGCGGAGTTTTTGAAGGCCGACGACGCGCCTGCGAGCTTTTTGCAGCAGCTAAATCTTATCGCAAAGCGCTCGGAGGATAAAATTTTAGAATTTCTCTCTAGCGCGGAATTTGCAGATTTAAACGGCGCTATTAGCGGCTTTTTAAGCGGCGCGGACGGCATCTACGCGCGTAGCGAATATGAAAAAATTTCAAAAAAGTTCGCCTCCGCCCGCCTTTGCAAGCTGATTAAAAGCTTGCGCGTGGAGCTAAAAAATTTGCAGCAAGGCTCATCTCTGCAGGTATTTCACGACGTGCGCATAGGGCTAAAGAGGCTGCAATACGCGCTTGAAATTTTTGCAAGAAGCTTTGATGAAGGCTGCGTCAGGGAGCTGTTTAAACGCACCAAGGCCGCCTGCGAGGATTTCGGCGCGCTGCAAGATATCAGCGTGTGGCAAAATTTCATCGCGATCTATCAAAAAGCAAGCGATAAAAGCGGCGTCGCGTTTGCGTATCTGCTGGCTCTGGACGCCCGTCTAAACGACCGCCGCGCCGAGCTGGAGGAAAAAATTTTAAATGAAAAAGAGGCTCTTTTGCGCGCTCTGAAAAGATCGCTGCGCAAAATCAAAGCATACGAATAAGGAAAGCCCGTGCAAAAACAGGAAAAAATCATAAAGATGTTCGATGAGATCGCGCCTACCTACGATCTGGCAAACCGCGCCATCAGCTTCGGCGTGGACGTTTCGTGGCGCAAAAAAGCGGTCGAACTGACGCTTGAAAAGCTTAAAGGAAGGCTCGTGAGTATCGCCGACGTCGCGTGCGGTACGGGCGATATGATAAGCTCGTGGCGCGACGGCGCAGCTCAGCACGGCGTGCAGATCGAGCGGATCGTGGGAATCGATCCGAGCGAAGGAATGCTCGAGGTAGCGAAGCAAAAATTTCCTAGCTGCGAGTTTATCAAAGCGACTGCGGGCGCCACGACGCTGGATGACGCGAGCGTGGATATTTTAAGCATCAGCTACGGCATAAGAAACGTCGTGGAGCTAGATGCGGCGCTTGCAGAGTTTAACCGGATCGTCAAACCGGGCGGCTCGCTCGTGGTTTTGGAATTTACCAAAGCTGCAAGCGGCGGGCTCGCGTTTAAAATCAGAGATTTTTACGTGAGTAAAATTTTACCCAAAATCGGCGCCTTTATCTCGAAAAACAAAGAAGCCTACGAGTATCTGCCAAGCTCCATTGGCAGCTTCCTAGACGCCGCGAGCTTTAGCGAAAAGCTCAAAAATGCGGGCTTTGAGCTGCACGTGCAAAAGGGCTTCAGCTTCGACGTCAGCACGCTTTTCATAGCGGAGAAAATCGCGCGGAAGAGCGACGATGCTTAGCGTAAGCGAGCTAAACGCCCAAGCCAAGACGCTTTTGGAAACGAGCTTTAGCTTCGTCGAGGTCGAGGGCGAAATATCTAAGTTTAGAATTCAAAGCACGAGCGGGCACTGGTATTTCACGATCAAAGACGCGAGCGCGGCGATCGATTGCGCGATGTTTAAATTTAACGCCGCGCGGATAAATTTTATCCCCGCCGTCGGCGATAAGCTTATCGTAAGCGGCAAAGTCTCGCTATACGCCCCCACGGGCGCGTATCAGATCCAAGTCTCAAACATCCGCAAAAGCGGCGAGGGCGAGCTGGAAGCAGCATTTGCTGCGCTAAAAGATAAACTTAGCAAAGAGGGTCTTTTTGATGCCACACACAAAAAGCAGCTTCCGAAATTTGCCCAAAGCATCGCGATCATTACAAGCGCGGGTTCCGCGGCGCAGGCGGATATGCTTCGCACGGCGCAGGACCGCTTCGCGCTTTGCAAGATCGATCTGTATAACGCACTAGTGCAAGGCGAAGGCGCGCCTGCTTCGATCATAAGCGCGCTGCGCGTAGCCGACGCGAAGGGCTACGATGCGATCGTCATCGCTCGCGGCGGCGGCTCGCGCGAGGATCTGTGGTGCTTCAACGACGAGGCTCTGGCGCGCGCGATCTACGCGGCCAAAACGCCCGTCATCTCGGCGGTCGGGCACGAGATCGATTTTAGCATCAGCGATTTCGTAGCCGATCACCGAAGCCTCACGCCCACCGCCGCGATGATCGACCTGCTGCCCGATATTTGCGCGATCTTTCAGAGCCTAGACGGCATAAGCGACGCGTTTGATAGGCTGATAAAAGATAAAATTTCATCCGCACAAAACGTGCTGAGCCTCGCAGCTTTAGAGCTTAAATCAAAATCGGTCGAGCCAAAAATTTCAGGCTCGCTTGCAAAGCTTTTAAATTTCGAGCTTAAATTTAAAAATTTCATCGGCTCCAAACTAAGCACCGCAGAGCATACGCTAAGCGCTAAGGATGAGCTTTTGGCGCAAAAGGCAAAATTTTTTGAGATCACCAAAGACCTCGTTCAAATCCAAAAGGGCGGCAAAACGGTGAGCTTGGGCGAGCTTGCCGCAGGCGACGAGTTCGTCCTTTGCTCACAGCAGCTCAGCAAAAACGCAAAAATCATCTAAAGGAGGCAAAATGGATAGAGTAATAAATTTTAGCGCAGGACCTAGCACCATCCCGCTGAGCGTGCTAAAGCAGGCGCAAGAGGAGCTGTTAAACTATGCAGGGCTGGGATTTTCGATAATGGAGATCTCGCACCGCACCAAAATTTTTGAGGAGGTTCTGCATAGCGCGATGAGCCGCGTGCGCGATCTCTACGGCTTTTCGGATGATTTTACGATTCTATTTTTGCAAGGTGGCGCGAGCCTTCAGTTCGCGCAGGTGCCGATGAACCTATACGTAGGCGGCGTCGCAGAATACGCCAACACGGGCAACTGGACGAGCAAGGCGATTAAGGAAGCGGGCGTGCTCGGCATAAACTACCGCGTGGTCGCAAGCAGCGAGGATAGTAAATTCGACCGCATCCCCGAGGTTAAATTTTCAGACGACGCCGACTACGGCTACATCTGCTCGAACAATACCATCTACGGCACGCAGTATCCGCAGCTACCGCAGTGCGGCTGCCCGCTCGTGGTCGATAGCTCGAGCGATCTGTTTTCGCGACCCGTGGATCTTAGCAGCGTGGGGATGTTTTACGGCGGCATTCAGAAAAACGGCGGGCCCGCGGGCGTTACGATGGTTGCGATCCGCAAGGATCTGCTAGATCGCGCGAACCCCAAAACGCCGATGATCCTGCGCTACAAGACGCAGGCGGATGCGGACTCGATGAGCAACACCCCGAATACCTTCGGAATTTACATGCTAAATTTAATGCTCGGCTGGATCAAGGATGAGATCGGCGGGCTCGCGGCGATGCACGAGCGCAACAAGCGCAAAGCGGCGCTACTTTACGGCGCGATCGATGCTAGCGGAGGCTTCTACCGTGGCCACGCGCAAAAAGACAGTCGCAGCCTGATGAACGTGAGCTTTAATATCGCAGACGCCGCGCTTGAGCCCCTTTTCGTCGCGCAGGCGGAGTCGGAGGGGATGATCGGGCTTAAAGGACACCGCGTCTTAGGCGGCATCCGCGCCTCGATCTACAACGCGATAAACTACGAGGACGTAGAAAAACTAGTCGCTTTTATGAGCGAGTTTGCGCGCAAAAACGGCTAGCAGCGGTTAAATTTAAAGGATTTGAACGCAGCTCGCGCCTATAGACGAGATCGTTTAGGATCCGCGCTTGCCTTGCCGCTAAGCTGGTATTTGCCATAGTCCTCGCTTTTATAGCTGGTATTTTGCGGCAGAAATAGCTTTGATGCGGCTTAGATTTCGCCGCTAGAATTTTATTGAAGATGAAATTTTATGATGTTAAAATTTTGCATTGGATGAAGTCTGATGGCTTTGATTTTGCAGCGGCGAGCGGACTTGGCGCTGCTGGGATTTATTAGGTAGTATTTAATATTTAAAACGCTATTATCGGTGTTCGAGGATGGAAGGCGGTTTATTTATGTAGGCGCAGGTTTAGCGTATCTAGCGCCTAAATTTAAGCTTAACCCTAAAAACAGGCAAAATTAAACGAAAGGATTTAAATGAGTTTTAAGAGATTTTTTGCAGTAGCGCTTGTGGCGGGCGCTTTCGCTTCGGTGAGCGCAGAGGCTAGCGCTGCTGGGGATTTTTGTATCAAAAATGGCGGCGAGCTGATCGTCCGCAAAGACGGCAACGGCGTGGATTACACCGTTTGTAAGCTGCCTGATGGTACTATGATCGACGCTGAAGAATTTTATAAAACAGGCGGCGATTTAAGTAAATTTAAGAGCGTAAATCGATAGAATTTTATCGCTTGTGAGATTTGCGGCAGCGAAATTCCATAAAATTCTGCGTCAAAATTCCTCTTTAAAATTTAGATGAATTCTAACTAACAAGCGTTAGCGCAAGTAAATTATTTGGGTACTTTATACAAAGTGAGGGCAGCAGAGTGATGGAAAAAATTCAATTATCCAAACGTCAACGATGTGTTGAGATTTTGCTCTAGTAAGGTGCTGAAAGCGGCGGCTACGCAAAGCAGAAATATTTTAAGCGACTTAACGCGACGCGCAGGAAACCTACTAGATTGCTTGATTAGGAGGCAGATTTTTTGGATATGCGATAAGCATTTGCGCTCATAGTTGCTGAGCTTAAATTCCAGCCATTTGTGAGCCTTGCTCGCTTTATTGTTTAAAAGGCTCAAATTTTAGTCGCTTGTGAGCGCTCATTCGCTTCCTTACCTGCGTAAATTTAGCGCGTGAAAATCACGACCTCGCCGCGCTCAAACGTGATCTGCCGTCCCGCTAGATACAGCTCGAAGTAGGGCTTCAAAAAGTCCTCCTGTGGTCTTTGCGCGTAGTTTGGATACTGCAAGTACGCCGAGAGTAGGTAGTCGCAGTTGATCGAATAGTACGCCTCGCCGAGCACCCATAGCTTCGCATCGAGTTTCGGCGAATCTATCATCCACTCCGTGATCGCTTCATAGACGGCGTCCGCAAGCTTGTCTTTACTATGCGCAAAATCAAAACCTTTCTGCACTCGAGCGAATTTTATCTGCTCAAGCATCTTTAAAAGCTCGCTCTTGCCTAGAAATTCTGCGAAAATTTTTAAATTTTGAACGTGCGCTAAAGCTAGGCTCTTAAGCGCTTTGTCATCAAATTTCGGATCCTGTGGCGGGCAAAAATACCCAGGCGCCACGCCCTAATCAAACGCTTTCCGCGTCTGCTGCTCCGTGGCTGCGTATATTGGCATTATGCGCGCTTGTAGCTCAGCGCCGTTTTGTAGCGGTGCAAACGCCGCTTCCACGCCGACGCCGTCAGGCATGAAGCACTGAAAAAGCCCGTAAAGCTTATCCTGCAGATCGATCTCTTCGCAATCCAAATTTAGATCCAGCCCCGCAGCCTCGTTAATGCGACTAGCGTACTCGAAATTCGTCATTTTCGCCCCTTTAAATTTTGATCGTCAAAACGTTTGCGTGGAATTTTACCTAAATTTTGCGCATTTGCCGAATTAAAATTTATGTGCGATGAGACTTTTGTAGAATTTAAAATTTAGCGGTTCGGTTTGGGCTCGGTACCGCGACAAAGCGACGGAGAGATTGGCGGCGACGGGTTGTCGTGCGGGCGGTTAGTAGCGGTGGATGGGTATCGCGCGGCGGAGGCGTCGCCCGACAGCGGCACCTACTGCATGTGGCGACGGGCGGTAGCCGATGATCGCGACCGCAGCGCTCGCAGAAGCAGGTTTTCGTGCTCAGGCCGTTGCAAAATGGCGGGCGGTGTATTGGATGACGGCAGCGCTCGTAGCGCCCGTGATGAATGCTGTATTTTTCACAATCCCTCCTTCGGTAGAAATTTATTAAATTTAGCTCGCCCTTTTACCGCTTGCATTAGTAGTGTCCTTCCATCTACTGGCCGTATCGCCGAAGAGGCGCAAACGCAGCATGCAATGTAATTTTACAGATCTTTTTATTTTTGCTAATTTTAGCTAAAATAAGCGAAATTTTAAAGGAAAGATATGCTGATTTCTTACTCGCTGCAAGATAACCGGAAATTCGCTAAAATGAGAACTAGAATTTCGCGCAGAATTTATAAAGGGGGCAAGTTCATCCGCGCCGTCTGCGCGACAGATTTGCTTTTCGCTTTTGCGTTTTCGGCTTGCCTTTTTATTTTTGAGGACGATTGGATAGAGTTTATACGTGAGTATTATGGCGATAAGTCCTGGATAAAGAGCTTAGGAGCTATCTTGCCTACTGCTTGCGCAGTTTTTTATATTTACGCTATTTGCGTTAGATCGTGGCTACTAAATTCCGCGATATATGATAAGAATAAAAATGTCACTTTCGGCGATTTTAGCATTGAAATTTCAGACGATTTAAAGGGGCAATTTATATTCGTAAGCGAGCGAGATACGCTCATTTATGATGCGGAATTTTGTGAGGTGGTAATGGAGCGCGATTTTTTGGTAATTTTGCTGGAAGGAAGTCTTTTTATCGCCGTACCAAACGAAGCGTTTAAAGAAATAAGCAAGGAGGAATTTGTTGCGAAATTAAACAAAACAATAAGTGAGGCAAAAAGCGAAATTTAAAAAGCTATGGGCAGATAGAACGGATATGATTGCGATCACAATGGAATCTTAGCCATAATGGAATTTTATCCGTTGCTTGCAAATCTTTTGCTATTTTTGTCTTAAAAATTTTTACTAAAGAATTTTATTTATGCTTACGAGTGCATAGTAAAAGTACCGCACTAAAATTTATTAAGCTCGGTGATGTCCTCTTGAGAGTACGCCTAAAATATTTTTATGCTCACGCTCTGCACCCTGCGGCGGTGCGGTAATGAGCGGCGATAGATAAGTTGTCGCGCGGCGACGGACGACGGCACCTACGGCGCGTGGCGACGGGCGATAACCGATGATCGCGACCGCAGCGCTCGCAGTCCACTTGCTCGCAAAAGCTGGATTTTTGCGCTCAGGCCGTCGCAAAATGGCGGGCAGCGTATTGGATAATGGCTGCCGCAGTACTCGCAGGCAGCTCGCTAGCAAAAGCGGGCTTTTCGCGTTCAGAGCGCGCATTAGCGGCGCAAAGTCGGCGGCATTATTCGATCCGTTGCGCGCGAAATGAAATATCGTTTAAATTCTAGAGCAAGACCTGCGCCTGCGGCGGCAAATTTGCTTGTAGTAATGGAATTTATCGTCCAAATTTAGTAAAAGATAAAATTCCAAATCGCGCATTAAGTAGTGTGAAATTTTATTTGATTTTGCTTCGCCGCGCAGCTGTTTGCGCGGCTTGCTTTAAATTTTATTCTATCCCCGCAAATGCTGCTTTTGCGTCCGCCAGATCCTTCTCGTCCGGGTGTTTCGCAGCCTCCGCCCAGCGCGCAAGTCGCTCGGGGGTGATAGGATGGGGCGAGTTGCCGCCGGCCGCCATTTTGCGCATCATTTCAAGTAGATTCGGATCGATCGCGCCCTGGCAGGCAAACTCCCTTATAATCTCGTTGCCGTTTGCTTTAAGCCCCTCTTCAAAGGCATCCAGGCACTTGCGCGAGTGCTCGCCGTCCGGCTCTGCGCCCAGAGTCATAAAAACGCCAAGCTTCTTGCCGTGAATCTTGCGTAAAAAGCGCATAAATTTCGCCTCCGCTTCGCCCTTATCGACGTAAAAGCCCAAGGCTATGAAATCGTAGTCATCGACCTCACTCTCAAAGTCGCGGAAATTTAGACTCTCGCAGCCCAGTTGCTCGGCGATCGCGTCGCCCACCTTTTTCGTGTTGCCCGTTTGCGAGGTGTAAAGCACGATTTTTTTCATACAAAATCCTTTCTAATAATGTTTGCTATCTCTTCGTTGATGTTGTTGCCCCAAAAAATTCCATCCAAGCTCAAGATCGATCTTTGATCTTTTAGCTCCAAAAGCCCCCAGCTCTCAAATTCTTTGAGCTTTTGCACCGCTTCGTCGTAAATGCTCGCGCTCAGAGCCTCTTTTAGCTCGTTTAAGCTTACGATCGGGTATTGAAACAGGTTGTTTAGCACGCTATATTTTGCCTCGCGCTCATCGATTCGCGAGATCATCTTGTGTCCCGACACGCCGTAAATTCCGAAGCCCGCTACGTGTCCGCCCGCGCCGTTGCCGATAGGCAGGATATCCGTGCCCTTGTGGCTTAGCTTGATGTAGCCGTAGTTATCGCGACCTTTGCGAGCAAGTTTGGTAAGCTCCAAAACCTCGAAATTCCCGCTTTGCAGTAGCGCCTCTGCAAAGGCATGGTGCAGCTTTTTATCAGTCGGCAGATCGTAGTAGGAGGTGTCGATCTTTTTGGATAACTCCGAGCCTTCGAAAAACATCAGCGAGTAAAAGCTAGCGCTATCAAGTCCGAGCTCATTTACGTAATTAGCATCTGCGATCGCCTCCTCTACGCTTTCGTTGGGGAAGTTGTAGATAATGTCGCAGCAGAGCATGCCGTCAAATTTTTCTCTAAGATCCTTTAGTCGCTCGATTGCGCGAGCGGGCTTATGCACGCGGTTTAAAAGCGCGCGCCCCTGTCTGCTGAAGGTCTGCACGCCGATGCTAAAGCGGTTTACGCCGAAGCTTTGCAGAGCGAGCGCCTTTTGCAGGTCTAAATTATGCAGCGTGGTCTCTACGCTGATCTCGCAGTCCTCTGCGATCTTGAAATTTTTATGCAGCGCGCCCAGAACCTTTTCGAAGTGCGTCTCACTAAAGACGCTCGGCGTGCCGCCGCCGAAGTAGATGCTTTTGATATTTTTAGTATCGAAGTAGGGCATCTCGCCATAGTCTTTGATCTGGCGGATCAGAAATTTAGCGTATTCGTCCAGCTCGTCGCCGAGTTTGGAGCGCATCATCGAACAAAACGAGCAGATGTTGTCGCAAAAGGGCACGTGAAGATAGATCACGCAGTCGCTGTCTTTCGCGGGCTGCTCCAGCGCATCGAACAGCTCGTTTTCGCTTGCGGAGACGCTCTCGAAAAGCTTGGAGCGATGGTGGGATTTAATGCGTTCTTTAAACATCTATTTCGTTGCCTCCGCGTAAATTTCATCCACCGTCTCGCCGATCTGTGGGCTTCCACGCAAGATGAGCGTCGGAGCTTTTAAAATTTTGCCCGATTTTACGGCTTTGGTATTTTTAAGGATCGGATTTGCCTTTAAAAAATCCTCCGTCTCGCCGCCAACGACGACGATTATATCGGGGTTTTGCTCGAGGATGTATTCGGCAGATACCGAAGGCGTGCTGCCTTTTAGGCCGTCTGCGATATTTTTGGCGCCTAGGCGAGCGAAGATATCGCCGATGAGGGTTTTGTCATTGAAAGCCATAGTGGCGTTTGAGCCGAAAAATAGCGCTACTTTTTTGCCGCGAAGAGCGGGTTTGTCTGCAAAAATTCCATCCATCCGCGCGCAAATTTTATCCGCCTCGCTCTCCTTTTTTACGATAGCTGCGACCTTCTTTACGTTTTGGCAGATATCTGCGGTGGAGTTTGCATCCATTGCAAGGCTCTTAAGTCCCAGCTTTTGTAGATTCTCGCTAACGCCCGCGGAGTGAAAGCTCGTGATGACCAGATCTGGCTTAAGCTCGACGATCTTTTCCATATTCGGCTTGATGTAGGTGCCTACGCTCGGTAGTTTCGCAGTTTCTGCCTCTGGGCGGATCTTGCTCATCGAGGTAGTTGAGATCGCAGCGATCTGATCCTGCGCCCCCAAAGCGTAGATGATCTCGACCGCGGCGGGATCGAGCACTACCAGACCTTTGGCGAATACAAAGCTCGCCGAGAGCAAAGCTATAAGAATTTTTTTCATAATTTCTCCTTTTTGGGTAGTATAAACTTTACCCCGTTTTCTTCTACTATTAGGGCTTCAAAGCCGTAAATTTCTTTTATGATCTGCGGCGTAAAAAGCTCGCTCGCACTGCCGCGATATCTCACCGCACCGTCTTTTAGCATAAAAATTTCATCGCAAAACAGCGAGGCTAAATTTAGATCGTGCAGCACGATGACGCTCGTTAAATTTAAAGAGCGCGTCAGGTTTTCGCAGATGCTCATCGCCTCGATGGCGTAGTTCATGTCCAGCGCGCCCGTGGGCTCATCGAGCAGTAAAATTTCAGGCTCGCTGACGAGCGCTCTAGCAAGCAGCACGCGCCCGAACTCCCCGCCGCTTAGCTCAAACGCGCTGCGATTTAAAAATTTCTTCACGTCCAAAAGCTCGGCGATTCGCTCTACCTTGTCGCGGTCGCTGGCATCGTAGCCGCTAAATGCGCTTTTTAGGCGGCAAAATCTGCCCGCAAGTAAAATTTCATTCACGTTCAGTGCGGCTGCGAGAGCTGTTTTTTGCGGCACGAAGCCGATGAGCGCGGCAAGCTCTTTGAGGCTATATTCGCTTGCTTTTTTGCCGTTTATTTCGATGATGCCGCTTGCGGGCTTTAAAATTTGCAATATGTTTTTTAGCAAGGTGCTCTTGCCGCAGCCGTTAGGACCCAAAATCCCGTAAAATTTACCCCGTTTTAAATTTAACTCTATGCCTCGCAAGATCGCCCGCTTGCCGTAGCTGAAGTTTAGCGCCGAAATTTTCATGCATGCTTCCTAAACGCGAGGTATAGAAAAAAGGGCGCGCCGAAAAAGGAGGTCACCACGCCGATCGGAATTTCTACCGGCGAGAGGGCGTTTTTAGCGATTACGTCGCAAAAAACCAAAAAAACTCCGCCGGTAAGCGCGCTAGCGGGGATCAGCACGGCGTTGCTAGACGTGCGAAGCGCCATACGCAAGGTATGCGGGATGATGAGCCCCACGAAGCCTATCATCCCCGTAAATGCGACCGAAAAGCCGATGATGAGCGAGGAGACGATGAGTAAGCTCTTTTTGGACTTCTCGACGTTGAGCCCCAGCGACTTCGCCTCCTCGTCGCCGTTTAAGATGATATTTAGCTCGTGACGCTTCGCGTAAAAATACGCCATGCAAAACAGCAGCGGCGGCAGCAAAAGCGCGATCTTTTGCCAGTTTGCGCCACCTAGATAGCCCATCATCCACGCCGTAATCCTAAAGCTATCCTCTCCGATGAGATAGACCGCGAAAGAGGTAAATGCGCCCAAAAACGACGATACGGCGATGCCTACGATTAGCAGAGTCGAGATCGAGCGAGTATGAGCGGCGAGCTTAAAGATCACGAGCGAAAGCCCGCTGGCGGCCAAAAACGCGAAAATTCCGTAAAAAACGTCGCTAAGCCCCAGCAGGTAAGCTATGACCGCGCCGAAGGTCGCTGCCGAGGCGATGCCGATGATGTAGGGATCCGCAAGCGGGTTTAAAAATACGCTTTGCACCACCACTCCCGAGGTTGCCAGCAGCGCGCCTATTAAAATTCCAAGCACGAGGCGCGGAAGGCGCATTTGTAGCAAGATAAGCTGCTTGGTCTCGTCTATCTCGCCGAAGGTGAAAAATTTCGCGACATCGCCCAGCGAAATGCTTGCCCCACCGCTACTTATGGCTACTAAAGCAAGCAATATAAAAGCTGCGATTAGAAAGAGATAAAATTTAAAGCTCATAGCCCACCAGGCAAACTATACGCGCAGATTTCGTCGCGGCGGATATTTTAAAATTTAAGCGGTGCCAGGAATTTATACGCGCGGAATTTATGAAATTCTCGCGGCTGGCGCCATTATTTTTGCAGCTCGCAGAGCTTCTGATATGGGCGCGAAAAAGTACGTAGCCGCACACCTGATCTGGCATAAATTTCCTCCTAAAAGTATTCGCGATTTTTGTTAAGAAATTAAAATCGTTATCATAAGATTTTATCGCTTGGTTTCTTAAACCGCGATAAATTCCGTAACGGCTAAGAGCTACGGAGTTAAATTTAGGGCGATTAAGTATTAAAATTTCGCGCGCCGCCAAGTCGCCTCTTTAAATTTGAAATTCAAAATTTAGGCGTCAAATTTAAACACCGAAAGAGCTCTTTTTAATTTTTGCAATTCAGCTTTAAATTATAAAAACGCCGATAAAATACGCACTAAATTTTATTTAGCGAGCCCCGCTTTAAAGCCGCAAGCCGTTTTGTTAAAACGACATACTGCCCAAGCCGCTCGCTAAGTTTTAAGGAGTGAGCATGAAATTTTGGCAAAAGATCCTTTGGGCGGCGGTCGCCGTCATAGGGGCGTGGTGTTTCGGCGTACTTGCGCTAAATAAAGGCGAGAGCATCAGCGCCGTCTGGCTCGTAGTAGCCAGCGCGTGCATCTATCTGATCGGATACACCTTCTACGGGCGCTTTATCGCGTATCGCGTCTTTGAGCTGGACGATCGTCGTGCGACTCCTGCAGTGATCCGAAACGACGGACGAGATTACGTTCCTACGAACAAATACGTCCTTTTCGGCCACCATTTCGCCGCTATCGCTGGCGCAGGACCGCTCGTAGGGCCCGTAGTAGCCGCGCAAATGGGCTATCTGCCTGGCATGATCTGGCTTTTGGTAGGCGTCGTGCTTGCAGGCGCGGTGCATGATTTTATCGTGCTCGTGCTCTCCACGCGACGCGGCGGCAAGAGCCTAGGCGAGATGATTAAAGATGAGATGGGCAAGCTCACGGGCGGCATCGCGATGATCGGGATTTTTTTCATCATGCTGATCATCGTGGCGATCTTGGCTATGGTCGTCGTAAAGGCGCTCGCAAACTCGCCGTGGGGGCTTTTTACGATTGCTATGACGATACCGATCGCCATATTCATGGGAATTTACATGAGGTTCTTGCGCCCGGGCAAGGTCAGCGAGGCATCGATCATCGGCTTTATTTTGCTGATGCTTTCGCTTTGGGGCGGGCATTACGTCTCGATCGATCCGTACTGGCACGACGTTTTTTCGCTAAAGGGCGAGACGCTCGCGCTTCTTACGATCGGCTACGGCTTTGTAGCGGCGATCTTGCCAGTGTGGCTGCTGCTCGCGCCGCGCGATTATCTAAGTACCTTCCTTAAGCTCGGCGTCATCATCGGCATGGCGGTCGCGATAATTTTCGTCGCACCCGAGCTTAAAATGCCCGCTACAACGAAATTTATCGACGGCACGGGTCCCGTTTTTGCCGGTCCGATATTTCCGTTTTTGTTTATCACGATCGCATGCGGCGCTATCTCGGGCTTTCACGCGCTGATCTCCAGCGGTACGACGCCGAAGATGCTCGAGTGCGAAACTCATACTCTTTTCATCGGCTACGGCTCGATGCTTATGGAGAGCCTCGTGGGCGTAATGGCACTTGTGGCGGCGTGCATCCTAAGCCCGGGCGAATACTTCGCTATCAACTCGCCCGCTGCGGTGCTGGGCAAAGACGCGGTAAGCGCCGCGGCGTATATAAGCTCTATCGGATTTAGCATTACGCCCGAGCAGATCGGCGCCTTGGCTTCAAATGTCGGCGAAACCACGATGATGAGCCGCACGGGCGGCGCTCCTACCTTTGCGATGGGGCTAACGATGCTACTGCATCAGATCATCGGCGGCAAGGAGCTGATGGCGTTTTGGTACCATTTCGCGATCTTGTTTGAAGCGCTGTTTATTCTGACCGCGGTCGATGCGGGCACGCGCACGGGGCGCTTTATGGTGCAAGAAATTTTAGGCAACGTCTATAAGCCCTTTTCCGATACCAAAAATTTCCTCTACGGCATCATTGCGACGGTGATCTGCGTGGCGGGCTGGGGCTATCTGCTCTACAGCGGCGTTACCGATCCTATGGGCGGAATTTACACGCTGTGGCCGCTTTTCGGCGCGTCCAATCAGATGCTCGCGGGCATCGCGCTGCTGCTCGCTACGGTGGTGCTTTTTAAAATGGGCAAGCAAAAATACGCCTTCGTCACGATCGCTCCCGCGATCTGGGTGCTTATAACCACGCTTTATGCGGCGATCTTGAAGTTGATGCCGGCTAACGGCGAGCGCGTGCATGACGCGGTAAGCCACGTGGCTATCGCGCAAAATACCGCCGCCAAGCTCGCCGGCCTAAGCGATCCCGCCGCGATCGAGAAGGCGCAGGCTATCATCAGAAATAACGTCATCGACGCCGTGCTATGTGCTCTTTTCGTCGTAGTTACGATCATAGTCATCGTCCAAACGATAAGGATGTGCCTTAAAATTTCAAAAGGCGGCGCGAGCGAGGGATATTTCAAGCTAGCAGAAAGCGAGTACGTAGATAGGGGCGTTTATGAAAAAGTTTAAATTTAATCCACTCGCAGCCCCGAAGGCCGTGGCGAGGTTTTTGGCGCGCGCGGATGCCGCACTTGCGCCGCTCATCGGGCTCGGCGATTACGAGGGCTATCTGCGCCATTTCAGAAGCGCTCATCCGGACGAAATCCCGCTAAGCAGGGCGGAATTTTTCCGCGCGATGCAAGATAGCAAGGCAAAAAACGTCAAGTGCTGATAGCGGCGAAAGGGCGCGGTCGCGCCGTACAAATCGTCGTTGATCTGAAATTTTAAATTTGATAGGGTGCGGGCGTGCGAGTCATAAAATTTAACCCGCTGCTAGAGATTAAATTTCGCGCGTACCTCTTGAAGAGCACTTTAAATTTGCCCGCACTTAGGGCGTTAAGATTTGTCCTTGCCGTTGCGCCGTACTTATCGCTGAGCCGCGATTTTTTGCAATGCTCTCGCCTGCATGTCGTAGAATTTTTAAGCGGGTATTTCTGTGTCTTGGTAGAATTCTATATAAAATTTTTGCAAAATTTTTAACAAATCTGCCTTAATTAAAGGCGTGAAATCACGGCTGCAAATTTTAAATCAGGAATATGGGTGTGCTTGGATCATGGCTTAGATTTCATAGCAGGTTAAAATTTGCTCCGTATCCTCGTCGTAGGCGTTATCGACTAGTATGAGATCGCGGGTGAACTCAAGCGCGCGATGCCTGCGTTTTTCATTTTTACCGGGAGCGAGGAGTGAATATTTTTCTTTTTCGTCGCGGCTGCTGCCCTCGGGCGCTAAATTTTGCTCGGCAAATGCGCCATTTTGCTCCGTTTCGGATTTTGTGCTCGCAGCCCGGCAAGAAGCAGCCGTAATGACGCCTAAAATTCTCGTGCCCTTTTGTTTAAATTTATGCGCCAGCACGGGCTTTGCCGCGAGATATTGGACCTGCTCGCCGAGTTTAAATTTAAAGGGCTCGTCGTACTCAAATTTATCCGTCGCTTCGCATCTGGATTTACTCGCCTCGCCCTGCATAAATTCGCCCGAGCTGCCGTCCTCGAAGCCGCCCGCCTCGCTACGCACAATATCAAGAACCCTCAGCTCATTCGGCTCGTTTATAAAGTGCCCGCGCCAGCCATCTAGTCCATCCGCCGCAAGATCTAATTTATCGAAATCAAAGTCCAGCTTCACGCGGAATTTAACGTTAAAATTTGCGTCCGTAAAAACAAGCTCGTTAGCACCCTCTATTTCGCCGTTTTCGCCCGCTTCGCCCACGCGAATGCAGTATCCGCCGCCCACGCGCTGCACCTGCATCATAAGGCAAGCTTTAGCGATGATTTTAAGCTCGCAACCGCTTAAATTTAAGCGGTAAATTTGACCCGAGCGCGTAAAAATCAAGAAATTTAGCTCATCCCTGCTTAAAGATCGCCGCGCAGCCCTTTAATCGCTTTCGCATGCCCGTCTGCATCTTAAAATCGTAGATAACAAGTGTGTCGTCTGTCGCCATAATAGCCTTTTTATCGCCATCCTTGCTACTTAGCGCGATAAAGTTGCCGTATTTTAGCACGCCCTTTTTGTGCTTTGAGATGAGCGCGAGATCCGCGGCGTTAAATTTATAAATCGCGTCAATAAAGCCCAAAACTACGAGCGTACGGCCGTCATCGTCAAAGGTCGCGGCGCGGGTAAAATCGCGGAAAGGCGCGCAGGCTAACTGCTCGCCGCTTGCAAGCGAGAATTTTCTAAGCTTCATCTGCTTTTGCTCGTCGTTATCGCCTGCGTAAAATGCGCGATCACCCTTAATTAGGACGTTTTGCTGATATCGCGAAGTCTATTTTGAAGCCTGCTTTGCCATAAAATTTTCATCCGTCGCTCCTTCCGTCTGCGCGTAAGAACACAGCGCGATTTATTGCTTTTAATTTGCGCTAGCGGTTTTATCGGCGCGCATGCTAATACTTGCTGTTGCTTAAAATACGCTATTTACGCGGCGCTCGGTACCGATTTAATCGACATTTTAGTCGTGCTTTGCGGGCAAATTTATCCGCGCAGCGTTTGGACCGGGCTAGAAAGAAATTTAACCGCGCGCTGTTTGAGCGAAACCGCAAAATTAGCCTCGCAAATTTAGATCATTTTTTCGGTTTATTTTCTTTGATATAGTCCACGGCGATACGCTGGCAGGCGATTTTATCGTTCTTTTCAAGGCATAAAGTCTCCAGCTCCTCGCGGCTGAAATTTTTGTAATCCTTGATCGTCTTTTTGCCGCCGCCTCCCATGACGAAGTATATGAGAGCCGCTAAAATCGCCATCGCAGCGATTAATCTAAGCATGATTACCTCCTAAATTTCATAGATTTTGCGCCAAATGTGCGAGCGAATTCGGCGCGCATCTGTTTAAATAGGCAGTCAAATTCTATGCCGTTCGGATTTTGCGAGCAGCGCATTTTTAAATTTAAAGCAAATTAATCTGCTTCGGAAAGTACCTATCCAGCGTCTGCGCTACCTGCTCTAACCAGACCTTTCGCTCGACCTCGTCGCTATCCGCGACCACTCTAAACATCAGCCGCTCAAAGGTTTTCACGCCGCAAAAATCAAAAATGCAGCTTTTCCAAATTCTTTCCAGCGGATCGCCGAATATCTCGTTTTCTCTGGCCTCGGGGGTGTTGGAGGTGTTGAAAACTACGGCGGCTTTAGCCTTTAAAAGCCCTATCGGAAGCCCGCCGCCGTTATCGCCCGGCGCAAAATCGTAGGCTACTCTCTGCCTTAGCACACGGTCAATCCAGCCCTTGAGGATGGCGGGTGGCTCGCCCCACCAGTTCGGATGGACAATCACGATGCCGTGGGCGTTTGCTATGTCTTTTTGATGCGCTTTTAACAGCTCGTCGTCGCTTTTATCGCTTATTAGTTCGGCGCCGCTAAGAATCGGGTTAAATTTTTCTTTATACAGATCGTGAAATCTAACTTCGTAGCCGCTATTTTGTAGCTTTTCTGCCGCTGCGTTTGCAATAGCCGCATTTAGACTTCTCTCGTAAGGATGCGCTAAAATGATGCAGATTTGTTTCATCTTACTCCCACTCTATCGTTGCGGGTGGTTTGCTCGAGATGTCGTAAACTACGCGGTTGATGCCATCCACTTCGTTTATGATGCGGCGTGAGACGTTTTCTAGCAGATCATACGGTAGGCGCGAGAAGCTGGCTGTCATACCGTCGCTAGCGTCCACTACGCGTATGCACACGGCGTTTTCGTAGGTGCGGTTATCGCCCATAACGCCGACGGAGTGCACGTTTAGCAGCACGCAAAATGCCTGCCATGTTTTGTTGTACCAGCCGCTTGATTTTAGTTCATCGCGTAGAATCACGTCGGCTTTGCGTAGTAGCTCGAGGCTCGGCGTATTTACCTCGCCCATTATGCGGATCGCAAGGCCAGGACCTGGGAATGGATGGCGGAAAACGACTTCGCGCGAAAGACCTAGCTCAAGTCCCAGCTGGCGCACCTCGTCTTTAAAAATTTCGCGCAGAGGCTCGATCAGTTCAAATTTCATATCCTTAGGCAGGCCGCCTACGTTGTGATGGCTTTTGATCGTTTTGCTCGAGCCTGCGACGGAGCTTTCGATGATGTCGGTATAGAGCGTACCCTGGGCTAGAAATTTTACGTTTTTGTGTTTTGCCGCTTCTTTGCTGAAAACTTCAATGAAGGTCGCGCCGATGATTTTGCGTTTTTGCTCTGGATCGATCACCCCTTTTAGCCTGCTTAAAAATAGCTCGCTAGCATCGATCACGTCTAAGCTCACGCCGAGTTTGAGCCTAAACATCTCCTCTACCGCCTTGCGCTCGCCAGTGCGGAGTAGTCCGTTATCGACGAAAACCGCTATTAGGCTCTGCGGCACCGCATGCGCCAAAAGCGCCGCTACGACCGAACTATCCACGCCGCCACTTACCGCGCAAAGCACTTTGGCGCTGCCTACGCGCTCTTTTATTTTGATCATCTGCTCTTTGGCGAAGCTACCCATATTCCAAGTGCTGGTTATTCCGCAGATCTCTTTAGCGAAATTTTTTAAAATTCTATCGCCAAACTCGCTGTGGCAGACCTCGGGGTGAAATTGCAACGCATAAATTTTACGGATCTCGTCGCCGAATACGCACCACTCACTCTCATCCGAGCTCGCCATCACCTCAAAGCCCTCCGGCAGGCTCTCGACCTTGTCCGAGTGGCTCATCCAGACAGTAGAGTTATCCTCCACGCCGCCAAATAGCCTGCTAGCGCGAAGCAGTTTCAAAGAGGCTTTGCCATACTCTTTTTTACCCGCAGGCACGACGCTGGCGCCAAATTTATGCGCGATGAGCTGCATGCCGTAGCAGATACCTAAAATTGGAATTCCAAGCTCAAAAATTCTATCGTCGCAAAAATACGCATCCTTGGCGTAAACGCTAGCGGGTCCGCCGCTTAAAATAAGGCCTTTAGGGTTTTTGGCTTTTATCTTATCGATCGGTGCGTCGTATGCGATCAGCTCGGTGTAAACGCCTTGTTCGCGCAAGCGCCTAGCGATCAGCTGGGTGTATTGGGAGCCGAAGTCCAGCACTAAAATGTCTGCCGTTTGCATGAAATTCCTTTGTAAAAATTTTTAAAAGTATAACAAAGCAAAGCTAAAAGTAGGCTATTTATCGCGTAAAATTCTAACGCTGCCTTTCGCGCCGTTTGTTTTGTTGCCATCCGCGGCGGATGCCTTTGCGTTCACGGTTTGCTCATCCGCGTCCGAGTAAAACGGCGGCGCTTTGTATCCGCAGCCGCTAAGCAAAACTAAGATAAAAAATGCTAAAATCCGCTTATGGAAAATGCAAGAGAAATAATAGCTCATATCAGAAAAGATCCTTTATATGCCAAGATGCGAGAAAGAGGCGAGTTTTTAGCGATTTTGCCGCTTAGTTGGCAAAGGCTGATCGCTTTCATCTACGTCAAAGATGGCATTTTGATGATAGCCGCGAAGCACCCGGCTGGGCTTTGCGAACTAAAACGCGATAGTAATATAAATTTAATAAAAGACGTATTAAAGCGCTTCGTAGCTGCTAGAGAGACGGCGGAGCTTTGCGGCGTGCGCGAGATAAAATTTTTCGTCGCAGATAGAGTGATGAGTAGAAGAAGGGCGCAAATTTATAAAGCTCATTTGCGTCCTGGCAGCAAAATTTTATCTTCAGAGCGCGCAAAAGGGGAGTTTACAAACAAAATCCAAGATCCGCAAATTTATAAAATTTTTGAA
Organism: uncultured Campylobacter sp.; assembly: GCF_938045345.1. Lineage (GTDB taxonomy): Bacteria > Campylobacterota > Campylobacteria > Campylobacterales > Campylobacteraceae > Campylobacter_B. Next base: position 7,138 of record NZ_CALIMS010000020.1, on the reverse strand, counting down.
GAGATAAGAGGGCTGATCCTTGCTAATAGAGGAGATTAAGAGTCTGCCTGCCGCACCCGGCGTGTATCAATACTTCGACGCCGCGGGCAAGCTGCTATACGTCGGCAAGGCAAAAATTTTAAAAAATCGCGTCAAAAGTTACTTTTCTTTCACGCCCGCTCTCGCGCCGAGCCCCCGCCTAAGCGCGCGCATCGCAAAGATGATAAGCGAGGCGGCGCATTTAGAATACATCGTAACTCCCAGCGAGAGCGACGCGCTGATACTAGAAAATTCCTTCATTAAGCAGCTCAAGCCCAAGTACAACATCTTGCTGCGAGACGATAAAACCTATCCTTATATATATGTAAATTTAGACGACGACTTTCCGCGCTTTGAGATTACGCGAAAGATCATAAAGGGCAGAAACATCAGATACTTCGGTCCCTATTTTCACGGCGCGAAGGAAATTTTGCAGACGCTTTACATGCAGTTTCCGCTCGTGCAGAAGAAAAATTGCGTTAAGGGCAAAAAGGCCTGTTTGTTCCATCAGATCGGGCGTTGCACCGCTCCGTGCGAGGATAAAATTTCAAAGCAGGATTACGCGCATATCGTGCAGAGTGCGCTTGCGGCTCTGAAAAATCCGCAAAAGATGGTGCCGCAACTTCAGGATCGGATGGCGCGGCTTGCGCAGAGCGAAAATTTCGAGGAAGCCGCACAGATCCGCGATACGATCGAAATTTTAAAACAGATGAACGTAAAGGTTGAGGTCGATCTGGCAAAGCTCGATGATTTCGAGGTCTTTGCGATTGCCGCACGCGATGGGCTCGTCTGTGCCGTGCATTTTAGCATACGCGAGGGTAAAATTTCAGCCTCAAGCTCGCATATAATCAACTGCAAAGCCCCGAGCGCCGATGATATCGCAAACGCCTACAAGCAGATGATCTTAAGCGCCTTCCCGGCCGCAGCCCCCGTGGCGTGCGCTAAAATTTACGTCTGCGACGAGTTTGACGATGCGGATCTGGTATGCGAAATTTTATCCAAGCGGCACGAAAGAGCGTTTAAAATTTACGCGCCGAAAATCGGCGAGAAACGTAAAATTTGCGAGATTGCATATAAAAACTGCGAGATCAATATCAAAAAACATCTAAAAACGCACGATTATGCATTTTTGCAGGAGCTGAAGGATTATTTTGATCTTACGAATTTGCCTGTAAATATCGAAGTTTTCGACAATTCGCACATGTTCGGCGCCGCAGCCGTGGGGGCTATGATAAGCTTTCAAGACGGCGAGTTTAACAAGCAAAACTACCGCCACAAGCACCTTAGCTCAAACAACGACTACGATCAGATGCGCGAGTATCTAACTAGCCGCGCGCTTAAATTTGACGAGCTTGCAGCGCCCGATCTGTGGCTCATCGACGGCGGAACGGTTCTGCTAAACTTAGCGGAGGAAATAATCTGCAGCGTCGGAGCAAACGTCGATATAATCGCCATCTCTAAAGAAAAGATCGACGCTAAAGCCCACCGCGCAAAGGGAGCCGCAAAAGATAAAATTTGCACGAAGGGCGGGATTTTTTCGCTAGCAACGGACGATAAAAAGTTGCAGTTTTTTCAGCGCCTGCGCGATGAAGCGCACCGCTTTGCAATCTCGTTTCACCAAAAAAGCAAACGCAAACTCGATCTGCAAAGCTCAAAACTGCTAAGCTTGGGCGTTAGCAAGGGAAGCCTGAAGAAGCTTTTGGACTTTTACGGCGATTTTGAGAGCATTTATGCGGCTAGCTTCGAGGAGATCAAATCGCTTACGAATATTCAAACCGCCGAAAAAATTTTAAACAATCATTAACGAAAACCTAACGCAAAAAGCTATATTTAAAGATTTGTTTAGTAAAATCACCCATTAACTTTGCAGGACGGCTAAATCGTCTCCGCCTAGCGTGACGGAAGCGACTTCGTTTCTCCGGTTGAATAAAATTTAACGTCGCGTAAGCTGCGCTTTGAAGGATTTTGTATGAATTTAAATACTACAAGTGCTTTGAGACTTGTTAGCGGTATCCCGTTACTTTTGATTTTCGCGTTTGCATCATATTTCTTGTTTATCTCTTTGCAGGATTACGCCAGAGTGGGAATTTTGCAGCAGCAGATTGCTAAAAACAGCAATCTCGCGGCGTTAGTGGAGCAGGTAGATAAAGAGCGCGGTATCACTTCGGCGTTTTTGGGTAGCGAGGGAAACCCCGGTATGGGAACCCTTCTATCGGGTCAACGCAAAAAAACCGACGATGCGCTTGCAAAGTATAAAGAAAGCAAAAATATCAGTGAAAATGTCGTAAAAAAGACTATTTTTGATATTTTCGCTTACGGCACCGGTAATGACGAGCTTTTGGCTGCTGAGACCGATATAGACGGTTTATTAGACAAACTTCCGCAGATAAGAAGGGATGTCGATGCTCAAAGCAAAAGCTTCGGTGAGCTTTTCAGCTCATATTTTCAAAAATTCGACGATGATGTAAAAAAAATCCAACGAGTGCTAAGAGAGGGTCTTGTAAGCTCAAATATCACCGTTTGGACGGTTTCATTGCTTAATACTTATGAAGCGATGGATGCCACTGCATCAGAGCGCGACTATATTATCGAATACATTATCGGTAGCAAGGCGATGAATCAGGCGCAGCTAAGGACTTGGGCTAGCTTCAACCTATCTAGTTCGCTTCCTAATTACTACTTCTTGCCGGAATCCGATGCTAGAGCCGCGATTTTAAAAATTCTAGACGGAGAGGAATTTCAAAACGCATTAAGAGAAACTGCTAAAATTTCAGCCACATTACAGCAAGAAGCGGACGAGGGACACTATAGCGTGCCTTTTCAAGAGTGGTTTGCCTCTACTACACTTAAATATAAAAAGTTAAGTGAAATTTCTGAAAAGATCAATGCTGAGCTTGCGGCACATGCCGATACTTACCTAGCACAAAGACTAAGAAACCTATTTATCGCTCTTGGTATATGGGTTTTAGCGGCTATTTTGGTCGTTTTTGCCTTGGGTATTACAAGACGTTTAAGACAGAACGTTACCGACCTCGGCAACGTGCTTAGCCGAATCGGCGATTTGACGAACCAGCACGAGCATATCGACGTTAGGACTAGTGAGGGTGTTAACAAAGCGTATTCGCTTATCGAGGATGCGCTCGATCTGATTGCGTATCAAAAGGGCGCTGCGGAGGATGCCAACAAGGCAAAATCGATCTTTTTAGCTAATATGTCTCACGAGATCAGGACGCCGCTTAACGGCATCATCGGCTTTACGGAGCTTCTTAAAAATACCGATCTGGATGAAGAGAAGCGCGATTACGTTGATACCATCGAAAAATCGTCCGAGAACCTTCTAACGATCATTAATAACATTTTGGATGTCTCCAAGATCGAGAGCAATAAGGTCGAGCTTGAGGATATCTTATTTAATCCTATACAAGATTTCGAAAGCGCGGTTGAAATTTACGTAGCCAAGGCTGCCGAAAAGAATATCGACATCCTGCTCTACATCGATCCTACACTAGTGCACCACCTATACGGAGATATTACGAAGATCAAAGAGGTTCTTATCAACCTCATGTCAAATGCTGTCAAATTTACGCCTGAGCACGGCACTATCGTGGTCGAAATTTTAAGAGAGCCTAGCAAAGCTCCGGGAGAGGCGATCGTAACGTTTAGCGTAGAAGATACCGGCATTGGAATTTCTGAAGATAAGCTCGCAAATGTATTTAACGCCTTCTCTCAGGCCGACTCTACGATCACACGCAAATATGGCGGAACAGGTCTTGGACTTACGATTTCGTCGAAATACGTAGCGATGATGGGCGGTAAACTCCAGGTGAAATCTACCGTAGGAAAAGGTACTAGATTTTACTTTACCCTTGCTTTTAAAGAGACACAAAAAACTGATGCGGACGTAGTATTTGAAAGCATCAAAGGGCTAAATTTTGCGCTTTTAGCCGATAGCGCCGATACGATGTATAATGATATCGTTAAAAACTATATCAGCAAGCTAGGCGGTAAAATTTCGATATTTAATACGAACGCGCAGTTCCGCTCAGCGCAAAATAATAACAAATATGACGCTCTTATCACTAGATTTAAGAATTACGGCGAGGTTAGCGATATATTGAGTATGCCTACGATCTTGACTCTTAAGCCAAAAGAGCTTCAAAGTATTAGCATTTCAAATTCTAAAATTTTCACTCTCACAGAGCCTTTTAACTTAACCAAATTCGTTAAGACGCTAGATAAAATTTCAAAATCCGGAATTGCTCTAAGTAGATCGGATTTTGCTCCACAGACGCATGAGATTAAGCTGGATGCCGAGGTAGAAAAGCCTATCGTCGCTGATGAAATGATTATGGAAGAGCCGATAGTAAAAGAAAGACCTATCATCAACAAGCTCGATGAATTACGACATGCTACTACTTCGTCGGCAGACGAGCTACGCGCTATCTTGCAAAGCAGAAGGCGTACGCATGATACAGAAGTTCATTCTACGCATAAAGAGGAAACTGTTAGTAAGCCTAGTATCGCTCAAGAGCTCAAAAAAGAAGCTTCTAAAGCAGAAGAGCCGGTCATTAAGCCTATAGATATCGAGCCTATGAGTGATATTAAGATTGAAAAGATAGAGCCTGAATCGCCAAAGATTAATGTTGATATTCCTGAAATAGTAATTCCACGCGCAGAAAAGCCAAAAGTAGAGCCTTCAAGCACAAAGGATGCCCAGACCGATATCGATGAGCCTATATCTTTGGAAATTCCTGATGATTTTGTGGGGCTCAAAACACATGCGGCGCAGACCCAGGCTCCTAAAGCCGAAACTCCTAGCATTGATCTTTCCGATATTGAAATAGAGCTTCCTAAGATCAAAAAAGAGGAAGAAGTAAAGGCTGAGCCTGCAAAAGTAGAAATTCCAAAGGCTAAGGTTGAGACACCTAAGGCTGAGATTGAAATTCCTGATATAGATATCGATCTTTCGGATATCAAACCGAGCGTCAAAGCGCAAGAGCCTGCCAAAAAGGTTGAAATTCCAAGCGTAGAAGAAGAAATTCCTGTAGCCGTTAAAACCGAGTCTGAAATTCCTATCGCTAAAGCTTCGAAGCCTGATACTTCAAGTGTTTCTGCTCATGAAAATGAAATTTCAAATGTTAAACTTTCAGAATCTGAAAGTACAGCTGAAAAGATAATTGAGCCAGAACCTATCGCTGTTGAGCCAGAGCCGATAACAATTGAGCCTGAACTAAAACCTATAGAGCCAAAACTTGAAGAGGTTAAACAGGAGCCTTCAAATATCGAGTTTGAATCGATAACGCCAGTAGTAGAACCGGCAGCTCAAAATATTCCTGCCGAAGAGCCAAGTATTGAGCCGGAGTCGGTGTCTATTCCAAAGACAGAGCCTGTTACTCAAAACGTTCATGTCGAAGAGCCGGAGATTGAGCCTGTTAGCGTAAAAGTTGAACCGGTAGTTATCCCACAACCTGAGGAAGAGGAGATGGTCGAGGTGCCCGTCACCGTATACGAAGACGAGCAACAGGAAGAAACCATTATGGTCGAAGAGGATGTCGAAGTCGAAGAAGAGGTTGAAGTGCCGGTAGAGCGAAATCCTGCCGATGAAAATGTACCTTTGGTCAATAGAAAATATAACGCCAAAATCCTTATTGCGGAGGATAATGAGATCAATCAAAAGCTTATGAAGCATACGTTAAATAGCTTTAATATGAATTTGACGATAGTCGAAAACGGACTTTTGGCGCTGGAAGCCAGAAAAGCCAATAACGACTATGATCTCATATTTATGGATATTTCGATGCCTGTTATGGACGGTATCGAATCTACAAAGCAGATCAAGCAATACGAGCACGAGAATAATCTCCGCCACATCCCGATCGTGGCTGTTACCGCCAATGCGCTAAAAGGTGATAGAGAGAAATTTATGGCAGCGGGGCTTGACGAATACTGCACCAAGCCGATCAAAAAGGATATCTTAGCCCAAATGCTAGATAATTTTATCGGTGATAAACGATCTGATGCAGCGCCTGCCGGTGGAACTACAAAGAAGCTGGTTAAAAAGCTTGTCAAACGCCAGGTGCCTAAGACGGTCATTAAAACTGTCAAAGTGCCAAAGACGATAATGAAGCTAGTTCCTAAAAAAAGCATAGTTTCCGATGACGCAGTGAGAGCTAAGGGTGCGCGCGTGCCGACAAAAGATATACTTATATGTAAGGCAAACATTATGGAAAGTAAAATTTTTGCCAGCATATTAAAACACCAGTATAAAGACGTAGAAATTGCGGGCAATTTCGACCAGCTTATTTCTATGGCGGCTACGGGCAGCTATAAGCTTGTTTTGGTTGATAAAAAACTAGCGGGGCTAGACTTAGCGGCGTTAGAGAGCTTGCGCCGAAAAGCGCCTGCGACCAAGCTAGTTCTGTTTTCTAACGACAACGATGAAAATCCACTATTTAGCGAAGTCGCTAGTTACAATATCACCAAGTCGGGTCTTGAGAAACTCGCACAAAAATATATATAAGGATGAGGTCTTAAATGAGAGATTTGAAAGTTTTAACGGTTGATGACGACGCTATAAATTTGAAGCTACTTGAAGTTATGCTAAAAAAATACGGCAAATTCCAAACCATACTCCAAGCCAAAAACGGCTTGGACGCCCTTGCCGTACTCGAAGTTCAGCCCGTTGATTTGATTTTATTAGATATCGTAATGCCTGTGATGAATGGGCTGGAATTTTTAGATAATCTTCACGCTAGAGAAAGTATAGCTCATATCCCCGTCATCGTCCTTACTACCGACGAGACCGCCAAACGCGAGGCGCTAAATAAAGGCGCTTATGATTTTATGACAAAACCCATCAACGACAAAGATCTTCACAAAAAACTAGACGACGTTATGAATATTATCGGCGATTAAATCGCCGATTTTGTCCTCGTAGCTCAGTAGGATAGAGCGCAAAATTCCTAATTTTGAGGCCACAGGTTCGAATCCTGTCGGGGACACCATCTATCAAATTTTACCCCTAATTTTAGTTTTTTGATTTTTTTAAAAGCCCTGTTTTACGGGTTTTTCAAATTTTTTCAAAAAAATTTCAAATGCTAAAAACGCTAGATTATACAGG
>NZ_CALIMS010000019.1 GCF_938045345.1 uncultured Campylobacter sp. | reverse complement strand
CGGCAATTTTGCAGAAGCGGCAGGGGGGGTATTTTACAACAAAGCGTATGGCGTAACGCGAGCGTAGCGGTTAAAAAGACCACAATAAGATCCTTATTTTTTCAGAAATAATTATATTACAAACAATAAAAAGAAAGAAAAGTAATCGAAATATGAAATAAGCACCTATATACCGGAATTAAATGAAAGTAAAAAGAAAAGACTTAATGGTGGTTAGAGGCAGAATCGAACTGCCGACACGCAGATTTTCAGTCTGCTGCTCTACCGACTGAGCTATCCAACCACCGAAAAAGAAAAGTAATTTTAGCCATGCAATACTTAAATCTCGGTTAAAATCCTCGATTTTCGCTAGATTTTTGCACGTTGCGCTCCAAAATAGCCAAATTTACTCAGTTGGAATTTTCTAAATTTTAGTGATAAAAATATTGCTTATGCAGTAATTTGCAATAATCAAAACGGCCTATCGATCTTAACAATTAAAAGGCAAAGTGATATAAAAATTATATTATTTAGCCAATTCTGCAAATTGTATACTTGGTTTTAGACTATGCAAAGTAGATAAATTCGCACTAGAAAATAGCATTGCTTTAAAATTTACATGCAATAACGGACAACAGACTGCGATTAGTTAAATTTGGCACCAAAATTTTAATTTTGACTTGGCGAAGCATCTTTATAACATCGTGCTCGGGCTAATAGTGTGACATAGGGATGTTTGCTTCGGAATTGAATTTATTTAGATATTCGCGCAGCAGAAGCGTTGAAATTTTAAAATACGATTACAAATTGTATTAATAAAGGCTCGACCTGATCCATCTAAACTTGATATGCTTATCTATCCGAGTTGTGCGACTTGTTTTTTAAATAGCTCGCCGCGTTGCGCGTAGCTTTTAAATTGATCCAAACTGGCACATGCAGGGCTTAGCAGCGCTATTTCGCTTGCAGAATACATGGAATTTTTAAAATTTTCGAAATTTTTAGAATTCTGCGAATTCCGAGTTTCACCGTCGTTTGCGCGGCGTTTCGTCAAAGAGGCGTTGTCGCTTGCAGCAGATGAGCCGCCGCCTTCATATGGCGTATTTTCGCCGATCTTTGCGTTTTCTTTCGCCTTGCCGCCGTTGCATCTGCCATTCGCGCTTAAATTTTGTACTTTCAATTCGCTTGCGCCGCTTTTTTCAAAATCCGCGCCTCGGTACCGCTTCGAAATTTCGCTCACCGCCGTTTGTAAAATTTCGCAGCGCACGCAAGGAAGTCCGTATTCGTCACATAAAAACATGATTTTATCGGTATTTGAGCCGATCGCGTAAATTTGCAGATCGTATTTTTTAAACTCCGCAAAAAGCGGGTGCAGATCCACGCCTTTATCGTCGCCGCCGAGGATCAGATGTATTTTGCGTCCCGCGTATCGCTTCAGCGCCTGCGCGCATGCATCGATGTTGGTGGCCTTCGTGTCATTGACCCAGACCCTTCCGCGCGCGTCGGTAAATTCTTCGAGCTTGTTGCCCTCGATCACAAAGTCATTCAGTCGCATGGCGTCGTATCTGTCGAATAAAATTTTCTCCACGCACAGCGCCAAAAGCGCGTCGATCAAAAAAGGGGTGCGGAATTTTATCTCGCCCAGATCGATGCCGAATTTTTGCGCCAGATCCGCTTCGTCTTCGTAGCAGATCACGCGAGCTAGGCTGTTTTGCGTGGCTGCAGAGCTTTCATAGGTGCGCGGGACCAGCGCCACGGAGCCTTCGCGCATCGCTAGCAGCGGCGAGAGTTTGGCGCGCTCATACTCCGCAAAATCGCCGTGCCAGCTGAGATGATCGGGCGTGATCGCGAGCAGCACGTAGATGTCGGGGCGCGCCTGCTTGGTGTAGTGCAGCGTAAATGAGCTCGTCTCTAGCACCCAAATTTTGGCGCTTTTATCAAGCTTTGCAAGCGGGACGCCCACGTTACCGCCCATTTGCGAGCCGTATCGCTCGAGCAGGTGCTGCATCATCTTCGTCGTCGTGGTCTTGCCGTTCGTGCCGCTGATCCAAATTTTAAGGCCTTTGTAATCGTCGAAATAATCGTATTCGCTGATTAAATTCCGCGCCTTTCGCACCAGCTCGTGATGCGGCGGGAAGCCCGGGCTTGGGATTTCAAGCTCGCTTGCGGCGGGGTCGAACTCGCTCGGGTTTAAAAGCGCATTGCCGAACTCATCCAGCTTAGGCGCGCCCGAAGAAATTTCAAATTTATCGTCGTAGATCTCCCAGCAGCCGTCTTTTTGGCAGTGTTCGGCGATCGCTCTGGTCGTAAGTCCGTAGCCAAATAGCGATTTTTTCATTTTTCTCCCCTTTTGCCCCATAAAATTTGAGTTATCTCATCCGCGCTAAGCTCAGCCATCTCGCCGTATCTTTCGCGCGCCGTTTCGAAGTCGGGTTCAATTTGCGCTCGCATTTCATCTCAATTTCAGCGACGTCAGCGCTATGATATTTGCGATCAGCGCGATGATCCAAAAGCGGATGATGATTTTGTTCTCGACCCAGCCTTTAAGCTCAAAATGGTGGTGTATCGGCGCCATCAGGAAAATTCTGCGTTTGAAAATTTTAAAGCTGCCCACTTGCAAGATCACGCTGAGCGTCTCGATGACGAAGACGAAGCCGATCATTATGAGTAAAATTTCATTTTTCGTGATAACCGCGCAGTATCCTAAAAACGCGCCCACGCTGAGGCTGCCGCTGTCGCCCATAAAGACTTCGGCGGGATAGCAGTTGAACCACAAAAACCCAAGCAGCGCGCCGATGAGCGCCGAGACGATGATGCAGACCTCGCCCGCGCCCGCGACGCGCGGTAGCAAGAGATATTGCGAGTAGATCGCGTGCCCGCACAGATAGGCAAATACGCCCAAGCTGCATAGCGAAAACACCGACGGAATGGTTGCTAATCCGTCTAATCCGTCGGTTAAATTTACCGCATTTGAGCTCGCGCTTATCACGATCGTCCAAAACAGCGGCGCGAAGATCCATAAATTTAGCAGAGGGTATTTGAAAAACGGTACGAAAAATTCCCCGCCCAGATCGCTAAAAGCATAAAGCGTAGCCCCGATCAGAAAAGCCAAGAAATTTTGCAGTGCAAATTTAGCCCGCGCGCTAAGGCCTGCGTGGTTTTGGCGACCTAAAATTTTAGAGATGTCGTCCTTAAAGCCTATGTATCCAAAGCCCACCAAACAAAGCAGTCCGCAGAGCACGAAGACGTTGTTTAGCTTGGCGCACAGCAGGCTTGCGAGTACTGCGGCGGTAACGAAAACGAGCCCTCCCATCGTGGGGGTTTTACTCTTTTTCTGATGGTTTTGCGGCGCGAGCTCGTAGATGGGCTGCGCGGCGTGTCTGGCTTGCGCCCAGCGGATAAACCGCGGCATAGCCCAGACCGAAAAACAAAAAGCTATAAAAAACGCAAGCCCTGCGCGCGCGGTGATGTATTGGAAAAAATTTATATTCGTAAGATGATAGAGATAATAAAACAAAGTTTACCTTTTAAATTTTATGAAATTTTATATGAAAACGCGCATTTTAGTATAAAAGAGGTAAAATTTAGCTTTTAGGGCGGATGAAATTTTGCCGCATTTGCCAAAAGAAAGTATAATGCCGCTCGTAAAAACAGCGCCGCAGACCTGCCTTAAAAGGCCAGCGCAGCGAAATTTAGACGAAATTTAGGAGCCAAAATGGGGCAAAAGACGATTTTACTCATCACCGACGGCATCGGCTTTAACGCGAGCGATAAATTTAACGCGTTTGCAAACGCGTTAAAGCCCGCCTATGATTATCTTTTTAAAAACGTGCCCAATACGCTTCTGCACACTTCCGGGCTTGCCGTGGGCTTACCGCAGGGGCAGATGGGAAACAGCGAAGTAGGGCACATGACGATCGGAAGCGGCAGAATTCTGTATCAAAACCTAGTCAAAATCGATCGCGCGATCGATGAGGGCTCGCTTGAGAAAAACGAAGCGCTACAAAGCCTGCTTTCAAAGTGCCGCAGGGTGCACGTCATAGGGCTTTACAGCGACGGCGGCGTGCATTCGCACCTGCGCCATTTCGACGCGATTTGCGAGATAGCGCAGAATGCTGGTTGCGAGACCTGGGCGCACGCTATCACCGATGGGCGCGACGTTTCGCCGAGCAGCGGAGCGGAATTTTTAAAGCGTCTACAAGCTAAATTTAAAGTCGGCAGCGTTTGCGGGCGCTTTTACGCGATGGATCGCGATAAGCGCTTTGACCGCGTAAAGCGCGCTTATGACGTGCTTATGGGCGAAGCGGCGCCGCTTGAAATTTCGCCTAGCCAGTACGTGCTGCAAAGCTACGAGCGCGGCGTGAGCGACGAATTTATCGAGCCTGCGAGCTTTAACGGATTTAGCGGTATCGGCGCGGATGACGGAGTGATTTTTATAAATTTTAGAAATGATCGCGCCAGGGAGCTTTGCGCGGCTTTGGGCGATGAGAGCTTTAGCGAATTCAAGCGAAAGTTCGTCGTGCAAAATTTAATCACGATGAGCGAATACGACGCGAGCTTTAAATTTCCTCTGCTTTTTGAGAAGCCTGTGCTTAAAAATACGCTTTGCGAAGTGATCGCAGAAGCCGGTCTTACGCAACTTCACACCGCCGAGACCGAAAAATACGCACACGTGACGTTTTTCTTTAACGGCGGCGTCGAGGAGCCGCTGCCGAACGAAACTCGCGTGCTGATCCCGAGCCCCAAAGTAAAAACCTACGACGAGCAGCCGCAGATGAGCGCGCCAGCGGTGTGCGACGCGGTGATCCGCGGTATCGAAGCGGGGATCGATTTCATCGTCGTAAATTTCGCAAACGGCGATATGGTCGGCCATACGGGCAACTACAATGCCGCGATAAAGGCGGTCGAAGCGGTGGATGAGTGCATCGGTAAAATTTTAAGCGCGGCGAAGGCGCACGATTACGCCTACGTGCAGATTAGCGATCACGGTAACTGCGAGGCGATGCGAGACGCTGACGGCGAAATTTTAACCAACCACACGACCTTTGACGTATTTTGCTTTGTGCTGGGGCGCGGCGTGCGTGAACTAAAAAGCGGACTTGGGCTTAGCAACGTCGCAGCGACCGTGCTAAAGCTAATGGGGCTACCGAAACCCGCGGAGATGGATGAGGCGCTATTTTGAAATTTAAACGGCGCAGCTCGCGAGCAGGTTTAAACTGCTAAAATTTAGGTAAATTTGGATAAATTTACGCTAGAAATTAAAATTTTAATAAAAGGACAAGTATGAAATTTAGTGGAAAAAACGTTTTAATCACCGGCGCGAGCCGCGGTATCGGCGCGCAGATCGCAAGGACTTTGGCATCTTACGGGCTTAAGGTGTGGATCAATTATCGCTCAAGCCCAGAGCCTGCGGATGCGCTGCTAGAGGAGATCCGCGCAAACGGCGGAGAGGGCGCCGTGATAAAATTTGACGCGACGAACGAGGCGGAATTTAGCGAGGCGCTAAGCTTGATCGCGCAAAGCGACGGCGAACTAAGCTATCTCGTAAATAACGCGGGCGTCACGAACGACAAGCTCGCGCTTAGGATGAAGCTGGAAGACTTCATGGGCGTAATCGAAGCAAATTTAAGTAGCGCCTTCATTGGCTGCCGTGAAGCTTTGAAGCTAATGAGCAAAAAGCGCTTCGGCGCGGTCGTAAACATTGCATCGATCGTCGGTGAAATGGGAAACGCCGGGCAGGTCAATTACAGCGCGAGTAAGGGTGGAATGATCGCAATGAATAAGAGTTTCGCAAAGGAGGGCGCAGCGCGCGGCATCCGCTTCAACTGCATAACTCCAGGCTTCATCGCCACCGATATGACGGACGCGCTAAGCGACGACGTAAAAGCAAGCTACGAAGCGAGCATCCCGCTTAAGCGCATGGGAAGCACGAGCGACGTCGCCGAAGGAGTTGCGTTTTTGCTAAGCGACGGCGCGGGCTACATTACGGGAGAGACGCTTAAAATCAACGGCGGGCTCTATATGTAGCGTTAAATAGCGGAATTTAAGGTTAAATATTATAGAATTACGCGGTATTTTTTTAAAGGAGTGCTAAAATGGCAGTATTTGAAGATGTAAGAGACGTAGTTGTAGAACAACTCAGCGTTAGCCCGGATCAGGTTAAACTTGACTCTAAAATTATCGAAGATTTGGGCGCGGACTCTCTTGACGTAGTTGAGCTAGTAATGGCTTTAGAGGAGAAATTCGGTATCGAGATCCCTGATAGCGAGTCCGAAAAATTAGTAAGCATTAAAGACGTAGTAGATTATATAGAAAATTTGCCTAAGAAATAAAATTTTAAGGAAGCGGTTTTGAAACGAGTCGTAGTAACGGGCATCGGGATGATAACCTCTCTCGGGCTTGACAAACAGAGCAGTTTTGAAAATATCTGTAACGGAAAAACCGGGGTTGATAAAATTTCGCTCTTTGACGCTAGCGAATTTCCGGTTCAAATTGCAGCTGAAGTAAAAGGTTTCGATCCTTCGAGCATAATCGAGGATGGAAAAGAGATAAAAAAAATGGATAGATTTATCCAACTCGGGCTTAAAGCTGCGGGTGAAGCTATGGATGACGCTAAATTTAGCGGTTTCGATAGCGACGAATTCGGCGTTAGCTCCGCTAGCGGTATAGGCGGTTTGCCGAATATCGAGATAAACGCCAATACCTGCTTGCAGCGCGGCCCTAGGCGAATTTCTCCGTTTTTTATCCCCTCTGCTTTAGTAAATATGCTCGGCGGCTTTGTTTCAATATATTACAACTTAAAAGGCCCCAATTTATCCAGCGTTACGGCTTGCGCGGCTTCCGCGCACGCGATTATGGACGCTGCGAGAGTTATCATGATCGGCGAAGCGAAAAAGATGCTCGCAGTGGGTGCCGAGGCTGCGGTTTGTCCCGTAGGTATCGGCGGATTTGCCGCGATGAAGGCTCTTTGCGCTAGAAATGACGATCCAGCGCATGCTTCACGTCCGTTCGATGCGGAACGAAACGGCTTTGTAATGGGTGAAGGCGCGGCGGCTTTAGTTTTAGAAGAGCTAGAGGACGCAAAAGCGCGCGGCGCTAAAATTTACGGCGAGCTCGTAGGATTCGGCGCTAGCGGCGATGCTTATCATATCACTTCGCCTAGCCTAGACGGCCCGATACGCGCTATGAAAAAAGCCTACGAGATGGCGGGACGCCCGAAGATTGATTATATCAACGCTCACGGAACATCCACAGTAATAAACGATAAAAATGAAACTGCGGCGCTAAAAGAGCTTTTCGGCGAGGGCAAAGTGCCTGCGGTCAGCTCCACCAAGGGCCAGCTGGGACACTGCTTGGGCGCTGCCGGAGCGGTAGAGGCTGCGATCAGCCTTTTAGCGATGCAAAACGGCATCATACCGCCTACGATAAATCAAATTTCAAAAGATCCAGATTGCGATTTGGACTATGTGCCAAACGTCGCTAGAAAGGCCAATCTCGATTGCGTTATGAGCAATAACTTCGGATTCGGCGGCACGAACGCATCGCTTATTTTCAAAAGAGTAGATTAATGGCTAGCTATCTGGACTTCGAAAAGTCTATAAAGCAGATTGACGAGGACATCACCGCCGCTAAAATTCGCGGTGATGAGGACGCGGCCGAAATTTTAAATAAGAACCTCGAAAAAGAAATTTCTAAAGTTTATAAGAATTTAAACGAATACCAAAGACTTCAGCTTGCGCGCCACCCGGATCGCCCTTACGCGATCGATTATATTCGTGCGCTTTTGCAAGACGCTAGGGAGCTTCACGGCGACCGCGCCTTTAGGGACGATCCTTCGATCGTGTGCTATTTGGGCATTATGGGTAACCGCAAAATCGCCGTAATCGCCGAGCAGAAGGGCCGCGGCACCAAAAATAAGTTGAAGCGCAATTTCGGCATGCCGCATCCGGAGGGCTATCGCAAGGCTCTGCGCGTAGCGAAACTTGCCGAGAAATTTAACCTTCCTATTTTGTTTTTGATCGACACTCCGGGCGCATATCCGGGGCTTGGTGCCGAGGAGCGCGGTCAGAGCGAGGCTATCGCGCGAAATCTATATGAGCTTAGCGATCTTAAAACTCCTACGATCGCCGTCGTTATCGGCGAGGGCGGTAGCGGCGGAGCTTTAGCTATCGGCGTGGCCGATCGTTTGGCGATGCTTCAAAACTCAATCTTTTCGGTCATCTCTCCCGAGGGCTGTGCCGCGATTTTGTGGAACGATCCGAGCAAGAGCGAGGCCGCTACGAAGGCGCTAAAGATCACCGCCGAGGAGCTAAAAGAGCTGGGCTTGGTCGATGATGTGATCAAAGAGCCTAAAACGGGCGCTCATAGGGATAAAGACGGCGCGATAAAAGCGCTTGGAAACTACGTCTTAACCGAGCTGCACAAGCTAGACGATCTTAGCATAGACGAGCTCATCAGCAGAAGACAACAAAAAATTTTAAGGTTCGGTGCTTATAAAGAGAACTAAATTTTAAATTTCACGACTTTTAAAACTAAATTTAATAACTTCACACTCTAAGAGGACAAATGGAAAATACAAATCAAAATTCCGCTCAGACCGCCGTTTCAAATTCTAATCAAAACGGCAGAAAAACTTACGCTAAAACGCACGTTCCCGTCGAGGGCTACCAGATTGAGGAGCTCCGCTCGATGGATCTTGAAAATCTCATCGCCATAGCAGACGAGCTCGGCGTCGAAAACCCGCGCGAATTCCGCCGCCAAGCGCTCGTTTTTGAAATTTTACGCATGCAGACAAAGCAGGGCGGCTTTATACTTTTTACGGGGATTTTGGAGGTTACCGCCGAGGGTTACGGCTTTTTGCGCGGCATAGATTCAAATTTAAGCGACAGCGCCAACGACGCCTACGTGAGTCTCAGCCAGATCCGCAAATTCGCCCTGCGCGTCGGCGACATCGTCACGGGCCAGGTGCGCGAGCCGAAGGATCAGGAGAAGTACTACGCGCTCTTAAAGATCGAGGCGATCAATTACAAATCGATCCAAGAGGCTAGAGAGCGCCCGCTATTTGACAATCTCACGCCGCTTTTCCCGACCGAAAAGCTCAAGCTCGAATACGATCCTATGCGCCTTACCGGTCGCGTGCTCGATCTTTTTACGCCGATCGGCAAGGGGCAGCGCGGGCTCATCACGGCGCCTCCGCGTAGCGGTAAAACGGAGCTTATGAAGGAGCTTGCCAACGGCATTACGCGCAACCACCCCGAGGTCGAGCTTTTGGTGCTGCTAGTCGACGAGCGCCCAGAGGAGGTGACCGATATGGAGCGCAGCGTGCGCGGCGAGGTGTTTAGCTCGACCTTCGATCAGCCAGCATTCAATCACGTCCGCGTCGCCGAGCTCGTCATCGAAAAGGCAAAACGCGCCGTCGAAAATGGCAAGGACGTCGTCATCCTGCTCGATAGCATCACTCGCCTTGCGCGCGCCTACAACACCGTCACGCCTAGCAGCGGCAAAGTGCTAAGCGGCGGCGTGGACGCAAACGCCCTGCACAAGCCGAAGCGCTTCTTCGGTGCGGCGCGAAATATCGAAAACGGCGGCTCGCTCACTATCGTCGCTACTGCGCTCATCGAGACCGGCTCGCGTATGGACGACGTGATCTTTGAGGAGTTCAAGGGCACGGGCAACAGCGAGATCATTCTCGATCGTAACATATCGGATCGTAGAATTTACCCCGCGATCAACATCACCAAGTCCGGCACGCGCAAAGAGGAACTTTTGCAAGGCAGTGAAAATCTGCAAAAAATCTGGGCGCTGCGATCGGCGATCTCGACGATGGACGACGTCGAGGCGCTGAAATTTTTATACGCCAAGATGCTAAAAACCAAAGACAATACTGAACTGCTATCGATAATGAACGGCTAAATTTTATTAAATTTGCCGCTCGCCCGCTCGTTTTAGATTTGCAGGCGACGAGTATCATAGCTTGTCGTGACGCTTCTGAACAGACTCCTTGCTACGCGCCCCGCGGCGGATATTTTACGCCGCATGCTTGCCGGTTTAAATTTCATGCTACGGACCTAAGAATTTTAACGCCCTTTTACAAGTACATATCATATTTTGCTGCGCCAGATAGGAGTTGTGTGCAGAGCGTATACTTTGATGAGTGTTTTAGATACTGCGGCGCAAAATACGCCCGCTTAAATTTATTCCGCTACTCACTCAATTCGCTATATTACTTCTCTCTGCCGCGGTAGGGGAATGGGCGACTATGCTCTTGCACCAAAAATAAATTATGCTGGTTTGGTATGAAAAACGCGCTTAGATTTTTCGCTTTACAATGGACGCCGCAGCCGATCGCACCGCACTATGGATTAAGCGTATCTGCGCACAAAATTTAAGGAGCCGATTAAATTTCTGCGCCGCCCACACACAAAATTTTAATTTTCCATCGATACGTTTTGCTAAAGCCCAGACTGCTTTTTTATCTACTTTGCTGCGTCGATCCGCGCAAGCTAGCCATACCCGAGACATACGGACGGCGTTTTGAGTAAAATTTAACGGCTCGGACCGATTAAATCGCTTTCTGCCTTGGTTGCTAAATTTTATTCGCAAGGTGTATTTCGGCGCTCGTTTATTCGAGCGAGCAGATTAAATTTTAATACTTTTAGATTTTTTTGCGCGAATTGCGAAATTTTAATGCGTAAATTTTAAATTTGGGGATGCGTTTGGGCTCTTTTCGGTATGAAACGAGGCACAAAATTTACGCTTAAATTTTACCGCGCATGATTATGATTACCGTATGAAATTTCATTGCGTTAAAGCCTTTTGCTCGGGCGCTTCGCGGATCGCAGCACACGATTTAGCCGAGCCTAAACGTCGCAAATTAGCTCGCGATCCCAGCATGCCGCTTCGCCGCGCAAATCTGCCGCACGATTTATCGCGCGAAATTTCGCTCGCTCCTATCTATTTCGCTCGCTTTTATTTCCCGCCGAAAAACAGTAGATTTGCCATTATGATCACGATCGCGACGGGCGCTACGAAGCGCAGCGAAAAGTACCAAATTTTAAATCCCAGCTCGCCCATATCGGCGCCGAAAAGCCCGCGCAGGCGCTGCGTATCCATAACAAAGCCCACGAAGATCGCCGAGGTTAGCGCGCCGAGGGGCAGCATGACGTTTGAGCTTACGAAGTCCAAGCAGTCAAAAAAGCTCGCGCCGAAAAGCTTAAACCTGCTCGCATAATCCGCGTACATCGATAGTAGCGAGCATGCGCCTAGCACCGCTATGACGCACCCCGAGATGCAGACTGCGCGCAGGCGCGAAATTTTAAATCTGCCGATGAGATAAAAGACGAAAGGCTCGATCATAGAAACCGCGCTCGTGATCCCTGCAAAAAAGAGCGAGACGAAAAACGCGACTTCAAGCACCTGCCCCGCTAGCCCCATTTTTGCAAACATCGTAGTGAGCGAAACGAATACAAGCCCCGCACCCTGCGCGGGATCGGCGCGGAATTCGAAGATGAAGGTAAAGACGATGAGCCCCATCATCAGCCCGATCGCGATGTTGATAAATACGATGTTTACCGAGCTTCGCACGAGCCGCACCCCCTCGCTAAGCGATGCCGCGTATGCTGCGATACAGCCGACGCCCACGCATAGGGTAAAGAGCGCGAGCCCGAGCGCGGATAGGACGGAGCTAACGGTGATTTTGCCGAAGTCTGGGTAAAAAAGAAATTTCGCCGCCGCGCCGAAGCCCTGCATCGTGCACGCATACACAAGCATCGCAAGTAGCAGCACGAAAAGCAGCGGCATCATCACGACGTTTAGCCGCTCGATACCGCTTTTGATGCCGCGCGCGACGACGGAGAGCGTCAGCACGAGCGCAAGCGCGTAAAAGCCGAGGCTCGTGGCTAGCGAATGCGAGATGAGATCGTCAAATACGGCGCCCGCTTCCTCAGCGGTTGCGGGCAGCGGAGAAAAGCCCAAAAATATGTATCGGATCACCCAGCCGAGGATGACGAGGTAAAAGGACAGCACCAGCATGCCGCCCGCGATGAAAACACCTCCTGCACGCCATTTGCGTCCGCCGCGCGGCGCAAGCGTCTCGTAAGCGCTCGGCAGATCCCTCCCGCTCAGCCTGCCTAGCGCCATCTCGGCTAGGAATATGCTAAAGCCCACGCCCAGCGTGAGCGCGAGGTATAAAAGCACGAAGGCGCTGCCGCCGTTTTGGCCCACGAGGGTGGGGAATTTCCATGCGTTGCCAAGCCCCACCGCGCCGCCTGCGACGGCAAGTATGAAGCCGATTTTGCTAAATTTATCGTTCATTTTCGCTCCGATGATTTTTAAATTTTAAAGCTGCGGAATTTTAAAATTCCAAACTATCTACGCAAACTCGCCATGAAATTTGGCGCGCTACTTTTGGGCTGCTTTGACGCTAAATTTTAAAATTCCAAGCACAATTTTGCGCGGGTCACCACAAAATTTTACGCGCCGCTTCTGCGGCACATTGCGTAGGTCGCGTCATAAACTATCGTGGCGGCTACGCGTCAACCGTCTCGGTTTATAATTTTAAAATTCCGCGGCGCGATTCGGTGCGGCTACGCTACGGCGCCTTTGCCACGCGCACCGATCGCCATGTGGGTTGCCGCGGTCGCGCCGAAGGCTGATTGTCGCTACATACTTTGACCTTCCTCTATCTAAACATAAAATTTTAAACTATCGCTGCAAGGCTAACGGATCGCGGCAAGTTCGCTATGAAATTTTGCCCGTCGCTTTTAGACTGCTTCAGCGCCAAATTTTAACTTCCATGCTATCCATCCGCTTTGCAAAATTTAAAAATTTAAAATTTTTAGCTGATTGAGCGCTATCACTACGATCGCGACTGGCGCCACGAAGCGCAGCAGCACGAAATACCACAGCTTAAAGCCCATTCGTCCCATATATGGGCGCAGTAGAATTTCGACGGCTCGTTTTTTGATCACGAATCCTACGAAAATCGCCACGATTATGCCGCTAAGAGGCATTAAGATATTCGAGGTTAGGTAATCAAGCACGTCAAAAAAGCTCTTGCCACCTAGGCTAAAATACTCGCTCGTGCCCCCGTAATAACCCAAAATGCAGCATATCCCTAAAACATACGTCACGGTAAAAACTAAAAGCGAAGCGCGCTTGCGGCTTAGCTTGCGGGAGTTTACGAGATAATAAATCGCAGGCTCCAGCATCGAAATTGCAGAAGTAATCGCCGCAAATAATAGTGAGGTGAAAAATAAAAAGGCTAGGATGTTTCCGATCGCACCGAGCTTTGAAAAAAGTACCACCAGCGAGACAAACACTAGCCCCGGACCTTGCGCTTTGGGATCGCCGCCGAATTCAAAGATGAAAGTAAAGACGATAAGTCCCATCATCACGCCGATTAGGACATTAATGCAGACGATATTTATGCTTGAGGTTAGGATATTGGTGCGCGCAGGCAGGCTTGCAGCATAGGTCATAATCGTAGTAACGCCAAGCGAGAGCGTAAAAAACGCAAGTCCTAGCGCCGAAAGAACGCTATCCTTATTAAGCTTGGAAAAATCTGGCACTAGCAAGAATTTTGCGCTACGTCCGAATCCATCGAAACTCGCGGCGTAAATTAGCATCAAAACCAGCAAAATAAATAGCGCGGGCATCATCCAGACATTAAGTCGCTCGATGCCGCTTTTGACACCTTTAGATACGATGAAAAAGCAAAACGCCGACGCTATGGTAAAGCACACCGCTACGCTTAAAAAATCACTACCTAAAAGCGCTTTAAACGCTGCGCCGCTTTCATCTATGCTTTTTGGCAGATACAAGGCGCTTGAGACTACGTATTTTAGGATCCAGCCCATTACGACGCTGTAAAAAGCATAGATCAAAAGCGCACTAATCATAAAAAATCCCGCGTATTTCCATGCGCCTTTGTATGAGGGCGCGAGCTTTTCAAATGCGCGCACCGGATCACTTTCGCTTAGCCTGCCGATGACGATCTCGGCTAAAAAAATCACGAAGCTAACCAAAAGCGTCAGCAAAAGATATAGCAAGATAAATGCGCTGCCGCCGTTGGTGCCTACTAAAGTGGGGAATTTCCACGCATTACCGAGCCCCACGGCACTGCCTGCGACTGCGAGAATGAAGCCGATTTTGCTAAATTTATCATTCATATTATGCCTTGTAGCGGAATTTTAAAAGGCAATATTAGCAAAATCTAGCTTAACTCGCCAAGCTAGCCGAGTGGAATTTAGGCAAACCCGCTATAATGCCGCGAATTTTAAAGGAGATAAAATGAAATCGATAAAAGAAGTGATGCTCTCTCGCCACAGCTGCCGTAAATTTTGCAGCTATAAACTAAATAGCGAGCTCGTGCGCGAGATACTTGATCTTGCGCGCTTAAGTCCCAGCTCATGCGGATTAGAGCCTTGGAGGATGATGATAATCTCGGATCCTTGCGAGCTAAAAGAGCTTTCCGTAGCCTGTAACAGTCAGCCGCAAGTAGCTGAGTGCTCGCACGCCGTGATTTTAATCGCGCGTAACGATCTGCGCGTGGGCGAAGCGTATTTAGAGCGCACCGTCCGCCGCCGCGCAAATACTCCGCAAAAATATGAAGCTGCGATGAATTATTTCCGCGCGAAATTTGCGGACTTAGACGACGAAGCGCTGATGAACTACGCGACCAAGCAGCTTTATATCTTAGCGGCAAATATCGCTAATATTGCCGAGGGCTTTGACGTACGCTCGTGTATAATGACCGGCTTTGACGCCGCGGCTTTGGAAAAATTTTGCGCTTTAGAGGCGAAATTTCGTCCTGCAATCGTCGTGGTTTTGGGGCGTGGTGAGCCTAGCAAATACCCGCACACGCGCTACGGGCTGGATGAAATTTTAATCTCTCGCAGCGGCAGCGAAAAAAGATAAAATGGGTCGCTTCTGCTTGTAAAGCTAGGCGCGAGTTTCGTTTATTAAAAGCATCATTTTGCGAAATTTTATCGGTTTAAAAGTGCGATAGCGTTAAAATGCGCTTAAAATTTCAAAGGATAAACATGCAAGTCAAACTTCTAAATTTCACTCCGCTTTGGGTCTGCTCAAACGCGATCCGCACCTGCTGGCAGAGCTTTGAGCGCGGCGATCGCGGCGGCGCCAAAGACCTAGCGCTAATAGATCGCGTCGGCAACCAGCTCAAGCACTCAAGCACGCTTGAGCACCTCTACTACAACTTCTACATCAGCGGCATCTCTCGCGCGCTGCTTCAGGAGCTGGCGCGCCACCGCCTAGCAAGCCTTAGCGTAAAATCCACTCGCTACACGCTAAAGGAGCTGCGCGGCGAGAATAGCTTCGCGCAAGGGGACTTCGAAAACGCCGCGCGATACATCGTGCTTACGGGCAATGAAGCGGTCGATAACGCAAGTATCGCGGCGCTTGAAAATCTGCGCGTAATCTTACAAACTCCAATCAGCCTTGATATCGCCAAATACTGCCTGCCCGAGTGCTACAAGAGCGAGCTTAGCTGGAGCATAAACGCGCGCAGCTTGCAAAACTTCCTCGCTCTGCGCTCTAGCAAAGCCGCACTTTGGGAGATCCGCGAGCTTGCGGGTAAAATTTACGAAGCGCTGCCGCAGGAGCATAAATTTATATTCCAAAGCTGCATGGCGAGCGGAGAGAAGATGCAGGACGAGGGGTAGCGAGCGAAGTAAAATTTTGATATAAGGGGCTTGCGATGATAAAACTTACGCAGATGAGAGCGGCTTTTGAAAAAGAGGAGCCGGACGCACTTTATCTGAGCTACCTGGGATGGGTAAAAACCCTAATTCCGTTTTGGAAGCAGGCCGCTGCGAGGATCGCGGAGCTAAGCGGCACGGCGGGTGAAAAAAGAGACAAACATCTGCGAGCTATCGACAATTCTTTGCAGCTTTTGCAGGCTTGGCGATTTAAAAAGATAAAATACGTGCAAGCAAGAAGAAAAGAGATCGATAGCGCCATAAGTTTTATTCGAAACGGCGCCTTAACGCAACAGGCATGCAGATACGCCTTCGCGCCCGTTTGTAGAAATTTAGCGAGCATTTTACGCAGCTTTTTATACGTTTCGACTTTCGGCTATTCGGACGAGCAGCTTCCGACCGTATTTGCTCAAAATATTTACGGCATTGCGCTGTGCCATACCCTCTTTCCTTTTGATACAAGCGATTTTGTGTATTATCTTCCGCGCGAAAAATCTATCCACACCGAAAACCCCGCCGATTTGGATAACTGGCATTTGATGATGAGCGAGGCTGGCAAGGTTTTGAAGATTACGGAGCTCACCAAAGAGGTCAATAATCAGGCTCGTAAAATTTACGAAAACTACAAAACGCCGTTTGAATGGAAATACGACGAGGGGGTTTGGGATTTGGAATTTGAAAATGTTTCAAAAAGGCTGCATTATGCGGGCTTACGGGCTTTTGCAGGTCTGAGTAAAGCGGAATAAAGCTCGCGAAATTTTAACCGCTTTTGAAATTTCATTCGCGGGCGGTAAAATTCTGCGAGTTTTTAATGCGGGTAAAATTTAAAATTTATTTGAGCGGGTTTTCAGCGGCCTGCGGTATCAAAATTTAGCCGCCGCGCATTTTACGACTTGCGGCGCCGAGAATTGCAGCGGCGGCAAAACGAAAGCTTGGGCGAGCTATAAATTTAAAGGACGGATCATGAAAAATCTAGCGCTTGTGATGTTTAGCGGACAGACGCACCTCGATTTTGTGGGATTTTACGATTGTATGCTAAGGCTCAAAGCCGTCCGCCCGCAGCTTGAGATGAGGTTTTGCTCGCGCGAGCGGCAGGTTTCGGATAGCGGCGGCCTTACGATCGATGCGGGCGAGATCACGACGGATCTAGGCGGCTTTGATGCGGTTTTTGTGCCCGGCGGTATGGAAACGCGACGCCTTAAAGACGATGCGGGCTTCATCTCGTGGCTCGCGACCGCGCGCGATGCGAAGTATAAGTTTAGCGTTTGCACCGGTTCGCTGCTTCTGGGCGCGGCGGGGTTTTTGCGAGGTAGGCGCGCGACCACGCACCCGTTTTGCTACGATCTGCTGGCGCCTTACTGCGCGGACGTGGTGCACGAGCGGCTCGTGCGCGAGAGCCTGCCCGAAGGAGGCGAGATCATCACCGCAGGCGGCGTGAGCAGCTCCATAGAACTCGGTCTTTGCGTGATCGAAAAATTTGCAGGCGTACAGGCGCGAGAGGCTGCCGCTGCGGCGATGGATTATCCTTATTATGGCTTTAGAAGCAAGCCTGTGCGATGAAATTTTAAAAGTTACAAGAAGCGGCGGAGTAAAATTTTAAGACCGCAGCGTTTTTAAGTGAATAAATATCGATACGATGGACTTGAGATGAAATAGGAGATCACAAAGACAGAATGAAACCGGCTCAAATTTTATCGCTGCTTTCGCATATAGCTTTCGGGTCACTTATAGGTTAAAATTCAGAGATAATAACCCGTGGGAGTTTGCAATCGCGCTTTTTGCCTACGCGATTTTATTTGCTTTTTATCCGCAGACCCTGTTTAACGATAATAAAAAGACGATCGCCCTGCTGCTGTTTATGGCGCTTTTGATCGTGATCGTGTAGCGGCAGGCTATACTTAGTAAATCGGCGGGATCGGTTGCGGCGGCGGTGCGATTCGCCTTTGATTGCGGCGGCGCACGAGCGATATTATTTTTAAAATTTATTGTAAAATTAGAGCGTTAATTTATTAAAATTTAAAGGGTCGGTATGCAGATAAACTTAGACGACGTGAAGATCGAGAGCGGCTGGAAAGAGGCGCTTAGAGAGGAATTTTTAAGCGAGTATTTTGCGAAGATCAAAGAAAACCTGCTCGCCGCAAAGGCGCGCGAGATCGTCTATCCGCCGGGAAATTTGATCTTTAACGCCTTCAATCTCACCCCGTTTGAGCGGGTGCGCGCGGTGATTTTGGGGCAGGATCCCTACCACGGCGCGCATCAGGCGATGGGGCTTAGCTTTTCGGTGCCGCAAGGCGTGCGAATTCCGCCCAGCCTCGTAAACATCTACAAAGAGATTAAGAGCGATCTGGGTATCAGCGAGCCTGAAAGCGGCGATCTGAGCTACTGGGCAAAGCAGGGCGTGCTGCTGCTTAATGCGAGCCTTAGCGTGGGCGCGAACCGCGCGAACTCACACAGCGGCTTCGGCTGGCAAGCTTTCACCGACGCCGTGATTAAAATTTTAAGCGCGAGGCGGCAAAATTTGGTCTTTATGCTGTGGGGAAATTTTGCCAAAGCCAAATCGGCGCTGATCGATGCGCAGAAGCATCTCATTTTAACCGCCGCGCACCCCAGTCCGCTTGCAGGAGGGGCGTTTTTTGGCTGCAGGCATTTTAGCAGATGCAACGAATATCTGCGCGCGCACGGTCTGGGAGAGATCGATTGGGATCTAAATCACGGCGCAGATTAAATGTATTTTAAATGAAATTTGCGTAAAATGCGCCACAAAATTTCAAAGGTAAAGAAATTTTAAAAAATGTCGAAAGGAGAAGTGAGCGAATAATATACGACCGGCTTAAGAGGGCTTGCCGAAGCGACGCAGATGCGTGGCTAGGCTAATCATTGTAATTAAAGGAACGATATGAAAAAGATAATTTTGGGAATTTTATTGCTATTTACAAGTAGTGTAGTGGCAAATACCCTATCAGAGATCAGGCAATCGGGCAGTGTGCGCGTAGGCGTATTTGAGGCGCAACCGCCTTTTAGTAAATTTGAAGACGGCAAATTTCAAGGATTTGAGGTGACCCTAGCCGAGGCGCTATCAAAAGATATATTCGGTGGCAAAGCGGGCAAGGTGGAATTCGTGCCCGTAAAGGCTAGTGAGCGTTTAAAAGTGTTGGAAGAAAATAAAGTAGATATGGTGCTTGCGACCTTTACGATCACAAATGAGCGTAAGCAGGTGGTCGATTTTACGACGCCGTATTTCGCAGTAAATATCGGCGTGCTAACCCGCGCGGGCGATAGGATCAAAACCGTATCCGATCTGCACGGCAAACCGATCATAGCCGAAAGCGGCACCACTGGCGAGGCGTATTTTAGAAAAGAGGGCTTTGACGTCATAAACTGCGCTACTGCAAATGAATGCTACAAGATGTTAAAGGAAAATAAGGGCATCGGCTACGCGACCGACAACCTGTTAGTTTTGGCTTATGCCGTCATCGATAGCGATACTGAGGTAAATATCAAGAATTTAGGCCCTTCGGAGTTTTTGGGCGTTGCCGTGCAGAAGGGCAACAAAGAGCTACTGGACTTCTTAAATGGCGAGCTTATCAAGCTAAGCAAAGAGGGCTTTATGAAAAAGACTTACGATGAGACGATAGAGCCGTATTACAAGGGCACTGCGGAGAAAAAATATTTCTTACTGGATGATCTTTATAGCCTATTTTAGGCGGGCATAGCGGTACGGCTCGCCTGCATTTGCTTGCAGTAAGCATAGCTGTGTGCTCTCGCTAGGTAAAATTTAAAAGGCTCGCATAGCCTTGCTATTTTGTCCGACTTTGCGAGCTTGGTTTAGATTGTAAGATTTTACTAACGCGCCGTTGCAGAATTTATAAAATTCCATAGAATTTCGCAGCGGCGCGCTATTTTTATGGCGCTAATAGACGCACAGAATTTTAAGCGAAGCGCTAAAATTTAATGAGAGCGGGCGGAGCTTGGCGTAAAGACGGTAAAATTTAAAAAGCCTCTATCATTATGTTTAGAAATTTTAGTTGCGAAATTTTATTGCTAAGCCCGTAATTTAGGGAATAATTTCGGTTCAGGTAAAATGAAATTTTAAGAAAATTTACATTACAATTACGAAAAATTTAAAATTCAAGGAGGAAATTATGAAAAAGTCATTTTTTCTTATTCTATTGTCGGCGATCTTTGTTTTTGCGAATTCCTTAAGCGAAATAAAGCAAAGCAAGGTTATCAGAGTGGGCGTTTATGAAAATGAGCCGCCTTTTAGCAAGTCAAGCGAGAAAGGCTTTGAAGGCTTCGAAGTCGAGCTTTCCAACGCGCTAGCCGGTAAAATTTTCGGTAACAGCGGCGGTCGTATCGAGCTTATCCCGGTAACTAACGAGGTGCGTTTTCCGATGCTGCAAAACAATCAGGCAGATATGATAATCGCAGCCGCAAGCATCACCGAAGAGCGCAAAGGTAGCGTAGATTTTTCAATGCCGTATTTTACGGTGAATTTGGGGATTTTAACGAAAAAAGACTCAAATATTCACAAAATAGGCGATCTGATGGGCAAAAAGATCGGTATCATCCGCAAGACTACCGGCGAAGCGTATATCAAAAAGGACGGCGGTTATAATGTTTCTTATTGCAACGATTCGGTCGATTGCTATAGGAGATTAAAAAGTGGCGAGATCGATGGGTATTGCAACAACAACCTTTTTGTAATGGTCTATCCGATCGTAGATCCTGCAGTCGAGGTCAATATAAAAAATTTAGGCGATAATGTATTCTTGGGCGTCGCGGTGCAAAAGGGTAATGCGGAGCTGCTAGAAGCGATCAACAAAGGCTTGATTGCGCTTAGCAAAGAGGGCTTTTTCAAAAAGGCTTACGAGGATACTTTCGAATCTTTCTATAAAGGCACCGTCGATAAAAAATATTTCCTACTCGACGATCTTTACAGCTTTTTTTAATAAAAAAGGAATTTAAAATGAAAAAATCACTGTTTTTAATTCTTTTATCTTGCATCTTTGCGCTTGCGAATTCTTTAAGCCAAATAAAGCAGAGTAAAGTCATTCGTATCGCTGTCTATGAAAACGAGCCTCCATTTAGTAGAGTTACGGATAACGGCTTTGAGGGCTTTGACGTGGAGCTTGCTAATGCAATCGGAGGCAAAATTTTAGGCGATACCGGCGGCAGGATCGAGCTCATACCGGTATCGGCGCAAGCGCGCTTTCCGTCCATTCAAAATAATCAGGCAGATATGCTTATCGCGGCTGCAAGCGTTACTGAGGAGAGAAAGAAAAATTATGAGTTTTCGATGCCCTATCTTTCGGTAAATTCCGGAGTTTTAACCAGAAAAAGCGACAATATCCAAAAAATGAGCGATCTGCGAGGTAAGAAAGTAGGCGTCATTCGCGGCTCGACTGGCGAAGCGTTTATGCAAAAGGACGGCGGCTACAATCTAGTGTATTGCAAAAATTCCTCCGATTGCTACAAGCGGTTAAAGAGCGGCGAGATCGACGGCGCGTGCGACGATAATCTATTTGTGATGGTCTATCCGGTCGCAGATCCTAGCGTCGAGGTTAATATCAAAAGTCTTGGCGAGAACGTATTTTTAGGCATCGCGATGCAAAAAGGCAACTCTGAACTTGCAGAAGCCGTCAATCAAGCGCTCATTTCGCTTAGCAAAGAGGGCTTTTTCAAAAAAGCGTATAACGATACTTTTGAGCCTTTCTACAAAGGCACCGTCGATAAAAAATACTTCCTTTTAGACGACATATACAGCTTCTTTTAGAATTTTAAATTTTGATTGCGGGTCGGGATTTGAAGCTTCGCGGCTTTAAATTTTAACCCGCGCATAACCGGCGTGTCATTAAAATTCCATCTCAAAATTTTGTCCTAAAATCTCATTTGAAATTTTATTAGTCCCGCCGCCGCGTCGAAGCCCGGCGTACACACGGCGATCGCAATCTTTGGTATTTGCAAGTATTTACGGCGCGCAAAATTAGATCGAGCTAAGCTTTAAAATTTACTCCTAGCCCTTGGAATTTTTTAAATCCTCCATACGCTCCTGCTGCGCCTGCACGAACGCGCTGTATCTGATAAAAAGATAATCTTTGATCTCAAAAATCATCAACGTAAAAATCGAAGGCAGCGTGAAAAATCTAATCGTCATAAATACCAGATCAAGCGCGCTTAGCTCATCCTCGCTCGCTCGATACCCTCCCGAGCTTGCGGTTAAAATCCCATGTAGCGCCTCGTAGTTGTAAAGGATGAAAATCGTCACGAAAAGCGTCGAGAGCTTCGATACGATCTTATTCATGATCTGCGCCACGTCCTCATCGGCGATCACCGACATCGCAAACCACACGAGGGTGAAAAACAGCGGAAAGACGATGTTAAAATTTAGCGAGTTATCAAGCTTTTGTGCGCCCGTCACCGCGATGATCGCAAACACCGCCGCAAAGGGGATTACAAATAGCGCGAAGGTCATCGCCGATTTTATCGCCTTAAAAAAGCTATACGTAAGCAGGGGCGCGCCCAAAGCGAGCAAAAAGATCGTCAGCGCGTAGTTTGCTTTGGCAAAATCGTATAGGTTAAACAGTGCAAATACCGATGCTGCTGCAAGTAGTGGCACGCTTAGTTTAAAGAGCGCCCCATATTTGGCGTAAGCGTGCGACACGACGGCGTCGAGCTTGCTAAATTTGACGTTTAAGCTTTGCGCCCTGATGAAAAACAAAATGACGAATTTGACGATTACGTTTGGGCTCATACGCACCTTTCCGTTTAAATTTATAAAATTTTATCCACGCTAGATTTGCGAAATTTTATCCGCGGAGCCTGTCCGTAGAATTAGGCTTTGCCGACGGCTTATGCGGCCTGCGTTAAAATTTCATCGCGCTCTCGCTGCGTTGCCATCTTGCCGCCTTGTAGGCTCTGTCTTTTGGCTACGTGAGGCGGACCTGCGCGCTTTGGCTTGCATAGCGTCTCGTTAGCAAGCCCTCTATGTTACAGCGTGTCGCAGCAGCGCTCATTCGGCTCGGCGCGCGATACTTGCTTGCGGTATCCGCGTCGTGTCCGCGCATGAGAGCTTTGCGCCGCTAAAATTTTATCGGCTCTTAGCTCTATGCGATACGTCCTGCGCGCCGCGATAGAATTTTGCGCGACGCAAGGACCTATCGGGCTTGGCTTTGCGCTGCATTGCAGCAAAATTTTAAAATTTGCGCCGCAAAGCACTCGCCTTGTATTGGCCTGGGATGCGGCACAAATGATTAAATTTTAACCGCACCGTCGCCGAGCCGTTTTAAAGCTCAAACGAATTTTTGAGCCGCTACGATACGTGAAATTCCAAAAATCGCGCCTTAGCGATCAAGCCCGTTCGCGCTTGCTTGTGAGCCATGCAAAAAGCGGCGCACTTGCGCCCTTCGCCGCGCCCATGCAAAAGCAACGCGTCCCTTGCTGCTCAAAGTCTATTTCCGCTCGCTCGCGCCGCCCGCCAAACCGAGGCTAAGAAGCGCGCCGCCTCACATCCAATCTAAAATTTGCGTGATCTCGGTAGCGTGGAAAATTTTAAGCCCCTGCGCGTTTTGCGGCTTCATCGGGACGATTGCGTTTTTAAATTTCTGCATCGCAGCTTCTTTCAGGCGCGCATCGAGGTTGAAGATCTCTCTGATCTCGCCGTTTAGGCTCACCTCACCGATGAAAACGCTTTCTTTGCTGATTGGGCGGTTTTTGAAGCTGCTTACGATCGCCGCGACGACGGCTAGATCGCACGCCGTTTCGGTGATTTTTACGCCGCCGCTGACGTTTACGAAGACGTCGTATCCGCCAAGCCCGATCTCAAGCTTGCGATCAAGCAGCGCCAGAAGCATATCGAGGCGGTTTTTATCAAAGCCCGTAGCGCTGCGCTTCGGATAGCCGCTCTCGCACACGAGCGCTTGGATCTCCACGACAAGCGCGCGCGTACCCTCCATCGTGATCGTAATCGCCGAGCCGCTTACCGCCTTGCCGCGCGTGAAAAATTTACTCGCGACGTCCTTGGCGCTTACGAGCCCGTGCGGCCCCATCTCGAAAATCCCCACCTCGCTCGTAGCTCCGAAGCGGTTCTTAAAACCGCGTAAAATTCTAAGCTGCTTGCTCGCATCGCCCTCGAAATACAGCACCACGTCCACCATATGCTCTAGTATGCGCGGGCCTGCGATCGAGCCTTCTTTGGTGATGTGGCCGATGATGAAGATCGAAACCCCGCGCGCTTTGGCAAGTCGCATCAGCTCAAACGTGATCTCGCGCACCTGCGTGATAGAGCCCGGCGCGGAGGGAGCTTTGTCACTAAAAAGCGTCTGGATGCTGTCGATGACGATAAACTTATAATCTCTGCGCTCCACCTCTTCAAGCACGGCGCCCAGATTGATCTCGGTGAGCAAAAACAGCTGCTCGCTTATCGCGCCAAGCCGCTGCGCGCGCATTTTGATCTGGCTGGCGCTCTCTTCGCCGCTTACGTAAAGCACGGCGCGGCCGCCGCTTGCTAAATTTGCCGCGATCTTAAGCAGCAGCGTGGATTTTCCGATGCCCGGACTGCCGCCGATTAGCACGAGCGAACCCTCTACGACGCCACCTCCGAGGACTAAATTTAGCTCGCTATCCTTGGTGTCGATGCGCGAAATTTGCTCGATCTGTATCTCGCTGATCACTTTGGCGCTTGCGGACGAGGTGCGGGCAAGCTCGCCCTCGATTTCTTTTAGCGCTTTGATCTGAGCGGGCTTGAGCTCGACGAAGCTATCGAATGCGCCGCAGTCGGGGCATCTGCCGAGCCATCTGCTTTGCTGATTGCCGCAGTGTTGGCACTCAAAAATCGTAGTTTTAATCTTCGCCATCTTTATTCCTCGTTCATTTTTGCTTAAATTTAGCCTTGAATTTCGTGAAATTATACTTAAAATTTTTAAAATTTTAGCCGCCTTGCGCGCCGCTTGCGGGATCAAAAATCGTAAAAAAGCTAATTTTTAGTTAAATTTCGGCTAAATTTAAATATGTTTTAAACATTTGTAACTACAATATAAGTTTCAAATCCAGCAAGGAAGGTTTTAAGATGAAGGGCAAGCTTAGTAGAAGCCAGTTTTTAACGATATCGCTTACGCTGTTTGCGATGTTTTTCGGTGCGGGAAATTTTATTTTTCCGCCGGGCTTAGGCAAGGATTCCGGACAGAATTTTTATATCGCGATAATGTTTTTTTGCGCTACGGCGGTGCTTCTGCCGGTGCTCGGCGTCGCAGGCATTGCGCGCGCCAAGGGGCTTCAGAGCCTGGTACGCCGCATAGATCCCGTGTTTGCGATCGTTTTTACCGCGCTTTTATATCTTACGATCGGGCCGCTTTTTGCGATACCGCGCGCGGCAAATATGCCTTTTGATATCGCGATTAAGCCTTTTATTGCGGAAGAGCGCCTTCAAATTTGGCTATTTGTTTATTCTGCCGCATATTTTGCGCTGAACTATTACATCTGTATGAACCCTTCAAAGCTCGTCGATCTGCTAGGAAAATACCTTACGCCGATACTTTTGGCGCTTATTTTGCTGCTTTTCGGCGCGGGATTTTTATTTCCTATCGGAAGCTTCGTCGCTCCTAGCGGCGAGTATGTCGATCACGCCGCAGCAAAGGGCTTCGTAGAGGGCTATCAGACGATGGATGCGCTTGCGTCGCTGGCATTCGGCATCATCGTAATTAACGCCATCAAAGCAACCGGCGTAAGCGACGAAAAGCACCTTGTAACCTCCACGATAAAAGCGGGAATGATGTCGGGCGTCATACTGATGACGATATATTTTATGCTGGGCTATCTGGGCGCGACCTCCGCGGAGCTTTTCAAAGATACGCCGAATATCAACGGAGCGGAGCTTCTGTCGCGAGTAAGCGATCATTATTTTGGAAGAATTGGCGTCGTGATCCTAGGCAGCGCGTTTTTCCTAGCCTGCATCACCACGACGCTGGGTCTTATAAGCTCGGCTAGTGAATACTTCGAAGAGCTTACGAAAGGCAAGATCAAATACAAAACCTGGGCGATCGCTTGGTGTGTGATCGGCTTTGGAGTCGCAAACTTCGGCCTTACGACCATCATCAAGGGCTCCATCCCCGTGCTCGTCGCCATCTATCCGATCTCGATCATGCTGATAATCCTCTCGCTGATTAATCCGTGGATCGATTCGAGCAAGCTGATTTACCGCGCCTGCGTCTATGTTTGCGTCGTCGAGGGCGTTATAAACGGACTTGATATTTTGGGGATTTCGGTGCCGCTTGTGACGTCGTTTGTGAAGATGATGCCGTTTTACGATTCGATGCTCGGCTGGATCGTGCCTAGCACCTTGACCTTCGCCGTGACCTACGTGCTGCATCTGATCTTTGAAAAAAGAGACGATAGTTTTTAAATTTAAGAGCTATTTTAAAATTTAGCCGGGCTCTACGGGGCTCGGTACACTTCTAAATTTTAATTCGCCGCCGAATTTAATCTCACATATTTTTTGCTGGAATTTTGACATATAAAATAAGCCGCCTTCAAAATTTAACTTAAATTTACGATAAAATTATCAAAATAAAATTTTAAAAGCAAGGGTGTCAAGATGGGTAAGCGGGATGAGGCGCTAAGCTTAGCGCGAGATTTTGAGCGCGACGGCTTTAGAGTGCCCGGTTTATACGAGCGGTTTTGGCGGCTGCAAGGGGATGCGGCGGCGTATTTTACGCTAGCGGACAGCCTGCTGCGCGGGCGGCAAGAGGGCGGCACGCTACTAAAGGACGCTATGGGCTACGTTGGCGAGGAGGATTTTAAAGCTTTGATCGCTACGGCGGTTGAAATTTTACGCGAGGAGGCGGCAAAGGGGCGCGAAACGCAGCAGAGCAAAAGCGCGATCCAGACCGAAGAGGATGCGCGGGCGGACGAATGCAGGGGTGAAAGCGCATGGCAACGCGGCAGAGATGAAAAGAGCGCACGCTGGAAAAACGCCGAAGAGGTCATCGCAGCGGTAAGTCTCGAGTTTGCGCCGCTTTTGCACCCATATCTTGGCGAGCTTTTTAAATTGCAGCCGAACGAGAGCGCGTATTACGCGGAGTATCCGTGGCGCGGGCTTAGTTACGAGAGTTCAAAGTTCTGGCGCGAGAGGCTTGCGGATCCGCAGACGAGCAAAGATAATAAGCAAAAAATTTTTAGCTGCCTGCTGCAAACCCGCGATCCGCGAAACGTAAAATTTGCCTGCGAGTTCGCGCTTGCGGAGGATTTTTTCGATCGCCCGTGCGATTTGCTCGAATATATAGGCTACTGGCTAGAGGCCGTGGGATTTACTTTTGAGCGCGCAAAATTTTACGCAGACGGCGTAGTACAAACGGCAGCGGATGAAATTTTAAAAATGAATGCAGCCGAATGCGGCGGCGCCAAACAAACCCAACCTAGCGAGCGCGATCTATCGCAGATGTCAAACGAGCCGGGCGGCGCTACTTCGGCATCGTTGCAAGCGGATGAGTGCGACGTATCGCGCAAAAATTCAGATGAAGCGTGTGATGCGGCAAGTGCCGTTAAATTTAACGCTGGCGAGTTAAAATCGGCAGCGAGCCAAAATTTTAAAGCGTGCGCGGCTGAACACGACTCTAAATTTAACTCAAACGAGCCAGCCGCCGATAAATCACAAAAAGCGCCGAACGATGAAATTTGCTTTGGCGGTGAGAAATTCAGGCTCAAAAGATACTGCAGTCAGCGCGCGTATCACATAATCTTTCCGCGCGGCTATTTCGGCGCGCCCTACGCGCCGCATCTGGCGAAGCACCATCCGACCTGGCGGTTTGAGGGCGGCGAGGCAGGATATAAGCTCGGCGGGGTTTTGGACGAGGCGGACGGCGATGCGCAAAATCCGCTATTTCATCTCATCGCGCTTGATCCGCTGCCCCGCGACTTACCCGTGCGATCGCTGCCGCGCCTAATCCTCGCCGCGCACGTCAGAGAGATAAACGAAGGCGAGATAGTCTTTTACGAGCACGACGCGCAGGGTATGCCGCGGCGTATCGGCGAAAGGACGCATGTGGAATACGTGCAGGACGAGCCGATAAAGGAGTGCGAGGTCGCGCTGGCGCCTACGCCCGCGCGCTAGGCGGCTCAGGACTGGGGGATGTCAAACAGCAGGCAAAACCTCGCGCGCATCGGCGGCGAGCCTTCGTGGATACAGGGCGCCTTGGTGCCGACGTGCCCGATATGCGGCGAAAAGATGGAGTTTTGATGCAGCTTGACAGCGAGCTTCCAAGCTGCGAGCAAGGCGGCGAGGTGATGTTCGGCAGCGGCGGGATTTTGTACGTGTTTTGGTGCGAGCGGACGCGGGTGAGCGGGTTTTTTATGCAGTGCACGTGAGTGAAATTTTGGAAAGATGCGCAAATGGACGGACGGATGATCACGGCGAAAATAAAAAGAAAGGGCGGTATTTGGTATTTTGACGATTATTTTAAGTCGCTTCGCGAGAATGAAAACGAAATAGCAAAGCCTATCAGGCAGTTTGTCTTGGATCCGAAAAGGTATCTGTTTAATGCGAAAGAAACCCTTCACGACGCCGTTTTGACTGAATTTAAATTTGGCATTTTAAAAAACGAAGATAGACTGACGATGAAATTTTTATCGCCCTACCGAGATAGAAATTTTAAATTTGTTTTTAAAAACGTCCTAGCCGTCCGCTTCAAAACGGACGACAAGAGCTTTAAAAATAACGATCTGATAGTTCATCAATTTTCGCTAAAGCGAGGAGGCGTTTGCGAGTATGATTTTATCTTTGCGAGCAAGCAGAGGATAACCGTAAAATTTAAGCGGCTTGAGATCATTGAAGAATTCTTGTAAACGCACCGCGCTACGGGCGGCGGCATTCTATGTGTTTTGGTGCGAGCGGACGCGGGTGAGCGCGTTTTTTATGCAGTGTACGTGAGTAAAAATTTTGTAAAATTATAAAACGAAAATCGTAAAATTCTAAGATAATCGAGCGGCAAAATTTGCCGAGCATTTCGGCGCGTAAAATTTAAGCTTGTTCGGCGAGAATATGTAAATTTACGCAGAGCCTAAGCGTAAATCCCATCCACAAGCGTTTCTACGAACTCATCCGAGTTAAATTCCGCCAAATCTTCCATCCGCTCGCCCACGCCGACGAAAAGTATCGGCAGTCGCAGTTCGCGCGCTATGGCGAAAAGTGCGCCACCTTTGGGCGTGCCGTCGAGCTTCGTGATGATGATGCCGTCGAGCTTTACGATCTCGTTGAACGCCCTAGCTTGCGCGACGCTATGATTGCCCTGAGTGGCGTCGAGCACGATGATTTTGCGGTGCGGTGCGCCGCTTTTTGCGCGGTCGCAGATGCGCACGATCTTCTCTAGCTCTGCGGCTAAATTTTTCTGGTTTTGCAGGCGTCCGGCGGTATCGATCAGGACGCGATCTATGTTTTTTGCGCTTGCCGAGCTTACGGTGTCAAATGCCACAGCAGCGGGATCGTGCCCCTGCGCGGTCGCTACGATCGGTAGATTTAGGATCTGCGCCCATTTTTTTAATTGCTCGACCGCTCCTGCGCGAAAGGTATCGCATGCGCCTAAAATTACGCTCTGGCCGCTATTTTTATATAAATTTGCAAGCTTTGCGGTTGTTGTAGTTTTGCCCGCGCCGTTTACGCCGATGATGAGCTCTACGAAGGGCTTCTCATCTGCAGCTTTAGCGATCTCGTAATCGAAATAGCTCTTCAAAACGCCCTTGAGATCATCTTTTGCGACTAGCTTTTTTGCGGGAAGTTTTTCTAAAATTTCTTCCACGAGCTCGTAGCCTACGTCGGCTTCAAGCAGCATCTCTTCTAGAATTTCTTTTGAAATTTTATCTTCGCTTTTTGCACCCCGCATCGCCTCTATGGTCTTGCTAAGCCCTTTTTTAAAAAATTCGAACATCAGAAAATTTTCTCCAATTCGGTCATTAAAATTTCTTCCGGCATCAGCCCGAAATACTGCGCGCTAAACTCGCCCTTTTCGTCGTATATCGCCATATACGGCACTTCGTTTATGCCACCTAACGCCTTTGTAAAAAAATCCGTTCCTTCGCCGTAAGCGATCGCGTAATTTACCTCGTGCGCGCTTGCGTAATTTTTTGCATCGTCTAAATTTGTATCACCGATCATCACGCCGATTATGTCAAGCTTGCCGGAGTAGGCTTGTTTGGCGGCATTTAGCGCGCTTACCTGCACGGCGCAGGCATCGCACCACGGCGTAAAAAACGCAAATAGCGTCACGGTGGAGTTGTTGTCGATGTTAAAACCCTGTTTTGTCTTTTGCATATTTAAAATTTTGCCGTTACTAAGCTGAAGGGTAAAAGGAGCGGTATAATCGACTTGGATCACGGCTTCGGTTTCGGGCTGTGGCTGCGTGGTGTTGGCCTCGGTCGGGGTATCGCTTGATTTTTTATCCTCATCATCGCCGCAACCCACAAGAAATAAAACAGCCGTAAAAAGCGCTAGAAAAAAACGAAATTTCATAATAAACCTTAAAATTTAATCGCAAGATTATACAAAAACTAGCTAAAATAAGCGTTAAAATTTTATAAAAGGCTTAAGCTATGCAAAAGAATGAATTTAGAAAAATTTGCAAATCTCGCCTAAAATCCCATGCCGCGCGCGCGGCTAGATGCGAGCATTACGCACTTTTATGGCGGCTGGAGCGGCTGATAAAATTTTTAAAAGCGCGTAAAATTTTGATATTTTTGCCGATGAGCTACGAGCCGAACGTTTTGATTTTAAGAAAAAAGCTATCAAAAAGCTGCGAATTTTACGTTCCGTTTATGGTGGATATTAGCTTAAAAATGGTAAGATTGCGCCAGCCTTTTAAAATTTCGCGCTTTGGGCTGCGGCAGACGCTTCCACAAAACGGGTATTTTAAAAAGGTCGATCTAGCCGTGGTTCCAGCTATCGGAGTGGATGGCGCAATGGCTAGAATAGGACATGGGAAAGGATTTTACGATATGTTTTTTTCAGGTCTGAAGCTTAAGCCCGCAATCGCGTTCGTGAGTATAAAAGACTGCTTTTGCAGCGAAATTTTATCGCTTGATCACGACGTAAAGGGTGATTTTTACATAACTCCGAGCCAAAATTACCTAAAAAGAGGAAAGTATGATAGAGATTTTAATCGCCTTGTGCGCTCTTGCGGTGGGCGCTGGCATAGGATACTTAGTAGCTAGAAAAATCAATAACGCCAATTACGATTTTTTCGTAGAACAAGCCAAAGCTAAAGCTAAAGCGATAGAATTTGAAGCCGAGGGCATCTTGCGAAATTCTAAAATTTCGGTGCAGGAAGCGGAGTTTGAAGCTAAGAAAAAATACGAAGATAAGGCAAGCAAACTGCAGAAAGAATTTAACGTTAAATTTGACGAGCTCGGTAAAAAGGAGCACGCGCTTCTAACCGAGCAAGAGATTTTAAAAGACAGCAAAAAAGAGCTCGAAAGTGCCAAAAAAGAGGCGAAATTCCTCTATGAAGAGGGCTCAAATTTAAAGAAAAGCTATGAAGAGAAGCTGGCTGAAGCGCTTAAAGTTTTGGAGCGCGTGGCAGGCTTTACACAGGATGAGGCGCGCGCGCAGGTGCTTAAAAAAGTCGAGGAGCAAAGCCGCACCGACATCGCTCACATCGTGCGAAAATATGAAGAGGAAGCCAAAAAAGAGGCGCGAAAAAAGGCAAATTATATTTTAGCGCAGGCTACGTCACGCTTTGCAGGCGAGTTTGCCGCCGAGCGACTTATCAACGTCGTAAATATCAAAAATGACGAGCTTAAAGGTCGCATCATCGGCAAAGAGGGGCGCAATATAAAGGCGCTTGAGATGACTCTTGGCGTGGACGTTATCATCGACGATACCCCAAATGCGATCATCGTAAGCTCTCACAACCTCTACCGTCGCGCCATCGCCGTTCGCGTCATCGAAACTCTTATCGAGGACGGCAGAATTCAACCTGCGCGCATCGAGGATATCTACAAAAAAGTAAGCGACGAATTTGAAGCTAGCATCGCCGAAGAGGGCGAAAATATTGTAATGGATCTGGGTCTTAGCAAAATTCATCCTGAAATTTTAAAACTTATCGGTAAGCTTAAATTTCGCGCCAGCTACGGACAAAACGCCCTTACGCACAGCCTTGAGGTCGCGCATCTTGCGGGTATCATCGCCGCAGAAACGGGCGGAGATCAAAAGCTAGCCAAGCGAGCGGGCCTACTTCACGATATCGGCAAGGCGCTAACTCACGAATACGAGGGCTCGCACGTAGATCTGGGCGCTGAGGTTTGCCGCCGCTACAAAGAGCATCCGGTGGTGATAAACGCTATCTACGCCCACCACGGTCACGAGGAGGCTACCAGCGTGGAAAGCGCCGCAGTCTGTGCCGCAGACGCGCTAAGTGCTGCGCGCCCGGGCGCTAGACGAGAGGTGCTAGAGAGCTATCTAAAGCGCGTTAGCGATATAGAGGCGATCGCGATGAGTAAAACGGGCGTCAAACAAGCCTATGCGATCAACGCAGGTCGCGAGATCCGCGTCATCGCAAACGCCAAGCTTATGAACGACGATGAGGCGGTTTTGGTCGCCAAAGAGATCGCTTCGGAGATCCAAGATAAGGTTCAATTCCCAGGCGAGATCAAAGTTAACGTCATACGCGAGCTTCGCGCGGTCGAGATAGCCAAATAAGGAGTGTGAAATGAAAAAATTTATAATCGTTTTATTTTTGCTTTTTAGTGCGGCATTTGCCGATGATGAGCTCATCATCAACAGCGCAAGCGCCTATTCGTCGGTAATGCGCACGAACGCACAGTATAAATACCTAGCGCAGCAAGCCCGTGCGATAGTGATCTTTCCGAGCGTCAAAAAGCTAGGCTTCATAATAGGCGGGATGTACGGCGAGGGGATCATCATCTACAATAATGACGGCGCGCGCAGCGTAAGCGGCGCAGAGATCAGCAGCGCCAGCATCGGACTTCAGATCGGTTACGAGGATAATTATTTAGTCATTTTCGTGATGAACGACGACGTGATCGAAAAGATGCGAAAATCCCAAATCACGCTCTCGGGCGATGCGACGGCGGTCGCCGGCAATTACAGCGCGGACTCGGGCGCCATAGACGTGTTAAATCAGGATATGTACGTCTTTACGAACAAGGGCGGGCTGTTTGCGGGAGTGAGCCTGGGCGGTTCGGTGCTGGAGACCAAAAATGACCGCGCTTTTGATCCAAATACTGAGGGCTATGCACTTTTGATGCGAGTAATCGGCGCAGATGAGTAAAATTTAGCTAAAGGTGCTAAGGCGCATAGCTTAGCGAAAAATTTTGCTTTATGGGCGTTTTATTAGCGGCTTGGAATTTTGCTCGCGTAATTTCTGCAGAATAATAGACTTGGGTGCGTAATTTTATTGCAATTCGCGGGGTGGGAGGCATTTGAGGATATCGCGTAAATCCTGCGTAATTCGCAACTTACTTTGAATTCTAAAGAAGTCGAAATTTTGTCATTAAATTTAGAATTGCAAAATTTTAACGCTAAATTTTGCGGAGATTTTGCTTGATGCAAAAAATTTATTTTAGAATTTCGCTTGATATTTTGCGGCGAAATTTTATATTTCGCGACAGCCGCGCAGAATTTTAAATTTAATGTCGCAGCAAAATCAAGTGGCGTCGTGGGGCGTTAGAGTGAAGCTTTCGCGCCGAATTTTAAAGCTGCTTTAGTCAAAATTTATAGAATTTTATACGATCTAATGAAAGGATTCGATGGAATCGATGTTTGCAAACCTCCATACATGGGGGTATCTGATACTGTTTTTGTATTCGCTGGGCGGAGGATTTTTGGCGCTTGCGGCAGCGGGCGTGCTAAGCTCGGCCGGCGAGCTCAATATCGTCTTATGCATCGTAATCGCCTGCA
Source organism: uncultured Campylobacter sp. (assembly GCF_938045345.1). Taxonomy (GTDB): domain Bacteria; phylum Campylobacterota; class Campylobacteria; order Campylobacterales; family Campylobacteraceae; genus Campylobacter_B. Next base: position 4,533 of record NZ_CALIMS010000019.1, on the reverse strand, counting down.
TATCGAACTTCATAGGCGATTCGGGGCTGTTTTTAGTAAGCCGCTACAACAAAAAAGAGATCATGCCCTATCTGCGCAAACAGCGCCGAAACCTCGCTCTGGCGCAGATTTTGTTTCGTAAATACGGCGACCGCATAATTTTAATCAAAAAATTTATCTACGGCCTCAAAACCCTCGTACCGATCGCGATCGGCATCACAAAATATTCGTTTTTAAAATTTAGCGTCATCAATGCCGTAAGCTCGCTCATTTGGGCGCTTGTGGTGGGATTACTGAGCTACTATGCGGGCGATTTCGTGCGTGAGCTCTATGCGCATGTCAAGGACGCGCCGTGGATTGCTCCGCTGGCTCTAGGCGCGGTAGTAGCGGCGATCGTGCTCTATTTTCGCTTCGCGACCCGCAAAAGAGGCTAGCGGTGGCAAAAAAGCTGATCCCGCTCGCAATTTTCGCAGCACTTCTTTTGGTGCTAAATTTGATCTCCAATTCGCGCAGTCCTACGACTAAAGATGAGCGGATTTTTACCTCCAAAACCCTGGATGCCGCCTCGCGTAAAAGCGGCGCGCAAGATATCAAAAGCGGCACCGATCGCGAAATTTCAAGCTCCAAAAATCCAGAAAGCGGCGCCGACGCAAAAAATGAGAGCGGTGCAAGAAGCGCAGACGGCGGAGCAGACCTAGGAGATTTAAAATTTCATCCGCGAGAAAACGAGCGCGCCGTGGCAGATTCTAAAGACGAGGCGGACGTCCACAGGCGGCACAGCGCAGATTACGAAGCTTCGCACTCGCAAAATCCAGACGTAAATTCTAAAAATCAGCTCGCGGATGAGCCCTGCATAAGCAGGGAGTGCGTGAGCGCCCATATCCGCCGCACGGGCACTTTGCCGCAAAATTTTATCACGAAAAAGCAGGCCGGCGAGCTTGGCTGGCAGGGCGGCGATCTGTGGAAATACGCGCGCGGCAAGAGCATCGGTGGCGATCGTTTCGGCAATTTCGAGCGCAGACTACCTGATAAAAAGGGGCGGATCTGGCGCGAGTGCGACATCGAGTATCGCGGCGGCGCGCGCGGCGCGAAGCGGCTGATATTTTCAAATGACGGGCTGATCTTCTACACCGCCGATCATTACGAAAGCTTCGAGCGCGTGCAATGAGTTTAAATTTTAAAACGTGCCGCGGCGCAAAGATCATCATCGACGGCGCAAAGATCAGACGCAAAGATCAAATTTTCGCGCTGTTTGCCGCAGCGCTAAATTTCGAGCCCGAATACGTCGCAAATTTAGACGCGCTCTATGACGCGCTGGGCGAGCGGGGCGGGCGGGTCTGCGTGATTATCAAAAGGGGCGGAATTTTAAAGCTAAGGCTGGGTAAATTTTATGATATTTTGCTGGATGTATTGCGCAGCGGCAAGGCGAAAATTTTAATACTATAAGCTCTCGCGACAGCTTATTATGGCTTCAAAGCCAAATTTTACCGAGCCTAAGACGAGTTTATTTCGCCGCAGTTTCGATCGCGCCGTTAAAATTTCCTAAATTTAGATCTAAATTTTAGAGCTTATCAAAAGAGGCGATTTTAGAAATTTCTCTCACAAAGCTCACGCGGTCAAATTTAAACTCAAGCCCATACTGCCAATCTTTGCGGCGCGGGTTTTTAAACTCGTAAAGCTTAACCGTCTCCGTTTCAAATTTAATCTTAAGCGCGAGATACCAGCAGTCCCAGATCCCGCACGGACAGCCCAGTAGGACGACATCCCGCTCATCTTGCGCCAAATCGGCTTCAAGCGCCGTGCGCAAAAATAGCTCCTCAAAATCGATCAAGCTTAAGTAGGCGTAGCATCCCGCGATGCTAGCCTGCCCGTCCTTTGCGGCAAAGCTTTGCTCGCGCCGCCTAATTAGCTCGAGCAGAGGCTCGCCGTTTATCGCAACGACGACTTCGGTAAAGCTTTCACCCTCAATTTCGTAATCGTTTAGGTAAAATTTAATGCTATCCATGCGGCAATCTCGCTAAATTATCTATTTCGCGCCGTATTTGCACCGGCCTGCTAAAATTTCGTCGCAGTTTAGCGAATTTGAAGTGAAATTTGGTTGAAAATCAAAAATTCGCCGATAAAGCGCAGATCAAATGGATATTTCGTAAAATTTAATGATTTTGAACTCGCGGAGCTTGCTTTCGGTGAGCACAAACTTAAATTCGCAAAAAAGCTCAATTTGTGTAGATGAAAGAAGCGAAAATAAAAGGTTAAATTTCATCACAGATCAAAGAGGTCGAAACGAGAGTTAAATTTCGCTATGGATAAAGAAGTCGAAATTAGAAATGAGGGGTTAAATTTAATTCGCTTTTCAGGGCACTTAAATTTAACCCCGCCGCGGCTACATCATTTCGCCGCTTTTGTGCTCGTGCTCGGTGTAAGTTACCGGAATATCCTTCTTGCCTTTTCCCGGTGTATACACTCCCTCTCCACGTTTGAAAAGAAGCTCGATGCCTTCGGCGTTCGTAAGCATTATACCGCTTGCGGAAGCCGCGCGTTTAAGATTATGCTTTTTGCCTTTTTCGTCGGTTAACACGCCCGTTGCGAACATATCGTTCGAGCTAAGGCTGATGCGCTTATCCCCGGTCTCTCCTAGCAGAAATACGATCGTATGCGCTACAGACTCTTGCTTTTGCTGCGGAGCCGTATCGGCCTTAGGTTGGCTGCATCCGCTTAAAATCGCGATTGCCGCTAATGACGAGAATACAATTCGTCTCATTTTTTCTCCTTTAAAAAAAGTTCGCGAATTATATAGCCAAAAAGTAAATCCTAAATTTCGCGACTTTTTATTTAATCAAAGATTAACCCAAATTTAGTAAAATTCCAGCTGAAAACATCCCAAATAAGGAGAACCTTATGGCAGTAAAAATCGCAATCAACGGCTTTGGAAGGATCGGTAGGTGCGCGGCTAGAATTGCGCTAAGCAGGGACGATGTAGAGCTTGTGGCGATCAACGATACCGCTAAACGCGAGCTTACGAGATACCTGCTTCAATACGATACCGTTCACGGCGAGTTTCGTAAAAAAGTAGAAATTCTAAGCGACGAATGCATAGCCGTAGACGGCAAAAAGATCCGCGTCTATTCCACCAGAGAGCCTGCGGAGCTTGATTTTGCCGGCGATGGTGCAGAAGCTGTGCTTGAATGTACTGGTGCGTTTTTAACGAGCGAAAAATGCAAGCCATTCATAGATAACGGTATCGGCGTAGTCGTAATGAGCGCGCCTGCCAAGGATGATACGCCTACTTTTGTAATCGGCGTTAATGAGGGCGCTTATGCAGGACAGCGCGTCATTTCAAATGCTAGCTGCACCACTAACGGCCTGGCTCCGATTGCAAAAATTTTAGACGATGAGCTTGGCATCGAAAAGGGTCTGATGACGACGATTCACGCCTATACACATGGACAGAGTCTAGTCGATGTAAAAGCCAAGGACTTTCGCCGTTCACGCGCCGCTGCTCTTAATATTGCTCCGACTACGACGGGCGCGGCAAAAGCGATTAGTAAGGTACTTCCACAGCTAAGCGGTAAGATGCACGGACAATCGGTGCGCGTGCCGGTGGCTAACGTTTCGATGGTTGATCTAACAGTGCTAACGCGCAAGCAGACGAGTGCCGAGGAGCTAAATGAAATTTTCCGTCGCTATGCCGCTAAAGAGATGAAAGGAATTTTGCTCGTAGACGACGATAGCCGCGTTAGCAGCGATTTTTGTACTTCAGAATACTCCAGCATCGTAGCTAGCGACTGCACGCAGGTAATTGACGGCAATCTGATAAAAGTGATGAGCTGGTATGACAACGAGTGGGGATATAGTGAGCGCCTCATCGATTTAGCCCTATATGCGGCACAAAGAAGGAAATAAGATGGGCGAAATTCTTTCGATTAAAGATTTGAAATTTAAAGACGGCGCGCGCGTTTTTATCAGGTGCGATTTTAACGTGCCGATGGATGAGTTTTGCAATATTACGGACGATCGTCGCATTCGTTCGTCTATCCCTACTATCAAATATTGCTTAGACGAGGGCTGTGCGGTAATTTTGGCCAGTCACTTAGGGCGCCCGAAAAACGGATACGAAGAAAGACTTAGCCTAAAGCCTGTGGTAAAGAGGTTATCTAGGCTTTTGGAGCGTGAGATAAAATTTGTCTCTGATGTCGCGGGCGAGGAGGCAGGAGCTGCGGTAAATTCGCTTAAAAAGGGCGAAGTGCTTCTACTAGATAATCTGCGCTTTGAAAAGGGCGAGAGCAAAAATGATGAAGCACTAGCTAAGAGGCTTGCGAGCTACGCGGAATTTTATATCAACGATGCTTTTGGCGTATGCCACCGCGCGCATGCTTCGGTAGAGGCGATTACGAAATTCTACGATGAGGCGCACAAGGCGGCGGGATTTTTGCTGCTAAAAGAGATAAAATTTGCCAAAGACCTTATTAAAGATCCTGCACGTCCTTTTGTAGCCGTAACGGGCGGCAGCAAAGTAAGCGGCAAGCTTCAGGCGCTTAAAAATTTACTTCCTAA
>NZ_CALIMS010000018.1 GCF_938045345.1 uncultured Campylobacter sp. | reverse complement strand
TCGCGTTTATTGCGTATTGCGGTAAAGATATAAGTAATAACGGCGATCAGTAATATCATTATACAGGCTTCTAAATAATCGTCTACATATATATGCCCAAAATCTACAATATCCCAAATAAAAGATATTAGAAGACCTGATACCTGAAGAAATACAAGAAGATGGGCATAAACAAAAAACTTTTCATAATTTTTGATTACTATCGGATCTTTATCGTAGTCTCTGTTTGGTTGAAAATTCCATGATGATTTATCGGCGGCACTAGAACGGTTGCTTTGTGATTTTTGCTCATTTAGATTTGCAAAATTTCGCCCGCCATGATCTTTGCTCCACGCGAAAGATTTTGGATCTTTGCTTTGTCGCACTTTACTCGCGCCTAGCTCGTCGTTATGCATTTTTTCTCCTTTTTAAGGCGCCATATTTCTGTTTCAAATATAAAGCTCGCACGCAAAGTAGGCCGTGATTTAGCTTCGCGCATCTATGATTTTTAAAATTTCACAAATTTTTTGTGGATCTTTGATGCCTCGCGCGTCCTCCACACGGCTGTTTAGATCGATAGCATAAGGACGTAGCACGAGCGCTTCAAGTATATTTTGCGCGCCGATGCCGCCTGCAAGAATGAAAGAGATCGTGCCGCCTTTAGCAGCAGCGTCATGCTTATTCGCGCTATCATCTTTTGTGGCACCCAGCTTGTCCACTTCTCCGCCGTCATTTGAAATATTTGGCGCGCCCACCTCATAGTCTCTCGTGCCTTGATCATTGACGCCTTCGCTTGTGGGTCTTACACCACTCAGCCGAGCGGTAGCACACACACTAAATTTGCACTCATCGCCATTCTTTGCGGCGCGACGATCGGCGCTCGCTTCTTGTTTCGTATTGCTCGATCGAACAATATCATGTGCGCGCTCGCTCGCTTCATTGCTATTAGAGGCACAGCACACGTCGCTTACCCTCTTGAGCTTCAAATTTCCGTTTTCGCTATGCTCCGTGCAAGAATTACTGCAGCTACCGTTTTTATCGCGCTTTAAATTCCCCTCACTATATCCGCTACAGATTGCGCTATGTTTAAGATAGCTCCTTGCGTCGTCTGAGCTTTGAGCGGTGCCCGCTACGTAGTATTTTTCGTTACTTGCTGCATCATTTTGCGTATTGCAGCGCCCGCTAGCCGAGTCGTATTTTGTGTCGTCTATGTTTTGAGTTGCGCTGCCCGCGCAGTTTTTTTCATCGCGCGCCGCGTCGTATTGTCCTTCGTAGCCAAGCCCTGTATGTCGCAGCAAACCCCAATCGAAGCTCACGCCGTTACCGCCCAGGCTCGCTCCTTTGGCGTCGAATAAGATCCGATCACAGCACAAGCCCTCAAGCGGCGGCATTTCGGCGCCGATGCTTAGCACCTGCCACGCCTCGACGCCCGCTGCGTTGAGGCGCGTTTTAAAGCCCGCACTTATGCGTCCGTAAATTTGAGCGCAGTCCAGCTCGCAAACCTCGCAAATTTTTAAAATTTGCTCTTCGCTTAGGACTTCCGCATCTAAAATTTCAGAATTCATATCCTTTACTGAAGCAGGCGCGGCGCGGCTTGTATTTAAATTTATACTCAAATCATTGCGCTGCTTTTCGCAAAATTCCGCGGCTTCATTAAATTCTACGCTGCCGTCCTTGCCTGCGCAAATTTTATTTTCGCAAATTTCATCGCCGCGAGCTTTGCCGCTAAAATTTTCGCACTCGTGCGGCGCAGCGCTGTGTTTTTCAGAGCTCAAAGCAAAAACTCCGACGCACTTTGCGCCGTTTTCATGCGCGATACGCGCAATCTCGCGCGCTGTTTCTACGCTGACGCAGCGTTTGGAGCTCGATACAAAGATCACGCCTAAAAATTCCACCCGCACGCCCGAGCCGTCGTCCTGGCTTCGCAAATCGCTACTGAAATTTTTATCGCAATCAAAATTTTGCTCGGGCGTAAAATTTGCATGATTTTGTGCGCGGCAGGTAAAATTCTCGCTGCCCTGATTAAAATTTTGTGCGGAATTTTGGCCGTCAGAATTGAAATTTCGCGTAAAATTCTCGGCATCCGAATTAAAATTCCGCTCAGAATTTTCGCCGCAAAAATTAGAATTTTTTATTAAGCTCTCGCTACCCGATTGCGGTAAATTTTTGGCGCCGTCCGCGCACTCTAAATTTGCGCATAAAGCCGAGCTGCACGCCAGCACGGCGCGAGCTTCGGCGGCGCTTTTGATGCCGCAAATTTTGATCTTACTTCTGTACGACATATAAAAATTCAGTCACGTAAAGCTCGCGCGCGCTTAAATTTCTGCTCGCGCGATAGGTCGGATAGCGGATCTCTATCGTGCGCACGGAGCCGATTTGCGCGAGGTTTTTTAAAAATTCCGCCTTAGAGATAAAGCCCTCGGAATTAAAAGAGATTATTAAAAATTTCGCCGGAAATTCCACCAACAGCGCGAAAAATTCCTCCGAAGCGCTTGATTTTTTGTTGTAAGCCGAGCGGTTCCAGCCTGCGGGGATTCCAGAAACTCTGCTAAGCCCCGCAGCATTTGGGCGCTTGCCCTCGTTTATAAAATCCGTGATCAAATTTAGCATGAAATAGTTCGAGCCGTAGGGGTGCTGATTGTAAGGGGGGTCGAAATACGCGACGTCAAGCTGCGAAAAGCGCTCGCGTACGCTCTTTGCAAAGCGCGCGGCGTCCTCTTGAAAGACCGCGCTTTTGCAGGCAAAATTTGAAAGTACGGGCAGGCGCAGAGAAATCTCGCCCATTATGCGAGCTAGCGCGTTTTCGCCGCTGCCGCCGAACTTGCCCACGCCCGCTTTGTCCTTGTAAAAGCCCTTAAAAACGCCGCCCGTGTTTGAGTGGATGCTCGCCTCGCTAAGTAGCGGCGCGGTGAAAAAATCGCGAAATTCTTGCGGGATTTTGCTTATCTGCTCGCAAAGCCCGCCCAAAATCAGGGCGTTTCGGCGCGTGTAAAAAGCGCGCTCGCCCGCTTTGATATACTCATCGTCCTTCGGCGCGTACAGCTCGCTAAAAAAGCTCTCCTTCGGCGTAAAATTTCTTAAAATTTCAGCGTGCAGCTCGGTTAAATCCTGCCACAGCTCGTCGCTGAAATTTGAAAGATAGCAGGAGTTTATCGCGCGCGAGTAGCCCTCCAGATCGTTTGCGATCACGAGGTTTGAGTGCGCTTTGGCCAGGCGCGCGACGATGCCGCTGCCGCTAAAGACGTCTGCGAAGCTGATCTTGTCCCACCCAAGCTCCGCCTTGATCTCGCAGATCGCACGCTCGATCGGCGCTAGCAGCGAGCGCTTATTGCCCAGATAGCTGATGAGTTGCTCGCTTAAAAACTCCCTCTTTTCGCCGCTAGCCATCTAAGCTCTCGCCCCTACGTAGTTTTCGTAAAATTCCCACGTCTTGCCCGATTTGATCGCCTCTAAAATGAGTGGCTTAGCCTCCGCAGGGCTTGACACGACATCCGCGCAGTATAGCGCAAACATCGCGTTTAGCACGACGATGTCAAATTTTGGCCCGCTCAGCTCGCCTTTTAAAATTTGCTTTAAAGTTCCGGCATTGGCCTCGCCGTCGCCGCCCTCTATATCGCCGTGAAATGCGCGAGCGAAGCCGAACTGCTCGGGATTGACGCGGTATTCTAAAATTTTACCGTCCTTGACCTCGTGGATTAGCGTTTCGTCGCATAGGCTGATCTCGTCCATGCCGTCCATGCCGTGCACCACCAGAGCGTGCTTGCGCCCCAAGATCATCAGCGTTTCGGCGATGAGCCCGTTTACTTCCTCCAGATAATTGCCTACGATCTGATTGCTTAGGCTTAAATTCGGATTTAGCAGCGGCCCCATTATATTAAAGACGGTGCCGATTTTTAGGCGGTTGCGAACCTCTTTGACCTCGGCGGTGATCTTGTGAAAAAACGGTGCGTGAAAAAACGCTAGCCCAGTGCGATCTAACAGCGCTCTAATCTGCGCCAGATCGCTAAGTAGCGGCACGCCCAGAGCGTCCAGCGCATCGGAGCTGCCCGATCTGCTGGTAATCGCGCGGTTGCCGTGCTTGGCGACGCGCACGCCGAAGCTTGCCGCGATAAAGGCCACGGTCGTGGAGATATTTATCGTCTTTAGTCTATCGCCGCCCGTGCCCACGATGTCAAACATCGGGCTCGGATCGTCGTAGGTGATCGAGTATTTTAATATACTGCGCACGAGCGCCGTAAGGCTGCTTGGGTAGAGCGATTTTTCGCTGATTAGCACGAGCAGCCCCGCAAGCTGCACGATGTCGTAATCCTGCTCGTAAAGCGCCTTGCAAATGACCGCATAATCGTCGCTATCTAGTGGGAAGCCCTTTTGTAGCTTCAACATAAACGGGGCGAAATTTACCACGAGTTTCTCCTTTAAAATTATCTTTTTACCGTAATTGATGAAATTTTCGATGATCTTTTTGCCGTATTGGGTAAAAAAGCTCTCGGGATGAAATTGAATGCCGAAAACAGGCTTGCTTCGGTGCTTCATCGCCATGATTACGCCGTCGTTTTCGCTCTTTGCTAAAATTTCAAACTCGCGCGGCAATGTAGCTTCATCCACATAAAGCGAGTGGTAGCGCATCACTTCAAATTTACGCGGCAGCCCGCTAAAAAGCACGCCATCTGCGTAAATTTCTATCGACGAGCTCTTGCCGTGTAGCGGCACCTCCAGCTGCTTTATTTCCGCACCCGCCGCATATCCGATCGCTTGATGCCCAAGGCACACGCCCAAAATCGGCACATCCAAATCCGCGCGCAAAATATCCAGGCAGACGCCGCTGTCTTTTGGGTGATTTGGCCCGGGGCTTAGGATTATGTGCGACGGGGCAAGCTCGCGCACCTGCTGCAGCGTTACCTCGTCGTTGCGGAAGTAGCGCACCTCCTCGTCGCTTAGCTCCAAAATGTATTGATAAATATTAAAAACGAAGCTGTCGTAATTATCTATCATTAAAATCAAAATTTTATCCTTTTTTAGGGCGTTTGCGCCTCTTTAAAATTATAAATAGTTTAAATTTAACCGCTTTGCAGCGGCTAAATTTAGCGCCGTTTTAGCGCCTCTTGCGTGCTAAATTTAAAATTTCGCCCGCGGCTGTGGCATTACTACATCAGCTGCGACGTTACGCTGCTTTGCAGCCGATATGCATCTCGGCATTGCGGCGCCGAATGAAGCTAGGACATTAAATTTAACGTCCTAGCAGCGATACGCTTTAAATTTAGCCGAATCAAACTCACACCGAAGCAAACGGCGCGTCTGAGCCGATAAGCTTAAGCGTCTAAGCTTCCTCGCATAGCTCCTCGATCGCCTTGAGCGGGCTCTTGCGCTTTTTGCAGATCTCCACGTATTCGCTCTTTGGCGAGCTGTCGTAAACGATACCTGCGCCCGCTCCGATAAATACGAGATTGCTTAGCCCTTCGCAGCCGAAATTCTCCGCGTTAAATTTGGCAGCTTCAAACCGCATCACGCGGCTAAAATGCGGCTTGCCTTCTAAATTTAGCGCCCCGCCGCCTACGCGAGCTTTTAAATTTAACGTCGCGTCGCGTTTGCTTGCGCGAGCCGGTAAATTTTGCGCCTCGCCGCTACTCTTTTGCGCTGTGAAATCGCAAAGCTCCGTCGCTTCGGACTTCTCCTCGCCGCAAGCAGCGTCTAAATTTAAACCGGAATTTCGTTTAAAGTCCTCGTTCGAGCAGGAATTTTGCCCGTCGCGATTTACAAAGATTGCCGAGCGAATCAAGATCGCCTGCATCACGTCGCCGCTAAAGCGCCAAAACCCGATTCCGCCGCCGTATATGCCGCGCTCGTAGCGCTCCAGCTCGTTTATGATCTGCATCGCGCGGATCTTCGGGCTACCGCTTAGCGTGCCCGCAGGAAAGATCGTGCTAAGCACCTCAAACGCGCTTACCCCGCGCGGCTTGCTGCCGTAGACCTCGCTTACGATATGCATCACGCTTTCGTAGCGCACAACGCGCATCGCATTTTGCACCCGCACCGAGGCTGGCGCGGCGAATTTGCCGATGTCGTTGCGAGCTAGATCGATCAGCATCCGATGCTCCGCAAGCTCCTTTTCGTCGCTTAAAAGCTCGCGCTCGAGCGCCGCGTCCGCTTCGGCATTCGCGCCTCTGCTGCGTGTGCCCGCGATGGGAGCGACGAAAATTTCATCCTTTTTGATCTCCATAATGAGCTCGGGACTGGAGCCCGCGACGCAGCCGTACGGCGTCGGAAAGTGAAACATATAGGGGCTCGGATTATTCTTTTTGAGTCGCTCGTAAAACTCCAAGCTGCCTAGATTCGTACCGATTTCTAAAATTTCGCCCAGCACAACCTGAAAAATGTCGCCGCTTTTTATCTTTTCTTTTGCGGCTTCGACCATCGCGCTAAAATGCGACTCCTCGGCGCCCAGATCGGTTAAAATTTTAAATTTAAGCTCTTTTTTCTGAGGCTCCGGCTCAGACGCGCCTTGCGATTTCGATCCGCCTTTTATAGCGGCATCCGTTCTTGCTGCGCTCTGCGGCGCGCCTGCCGCTTCGGCGTCGCTTTGCTGCGAGGTTTGCGAACTAAGCTCGCGCAGGTCTTCGTAAATTTGGGCGTCTTTGCCATAAAAATCGTAAATTTTGCTGATTTTATCGTAGTGCAGATAGTTTGCGGCATCGGCGTAAAAAAACGGCGGGAAGTCATACAGCGCCTGCTTCGGCGCGCCGATATTTTCAAACGCGCGCACGATGTCGTAGCCCAAAACGCCGAAAAGTCCCGCAAAGTTTGTGTTTTTAAACTCGCTCGCGCCCGCTTTTGCGCTTTTTACCTCATCAAATTTAAGCCTCAAAGCCTCAAAACTCATCTTAAATCCATCGAAATAATCGCAATCGATGCCGATTATGACCTGAGCGTCGTCCTCTGCGAGGTAGCTTTGCGGATGCGTCTTTAAAATTTCGCGGTAGTAAAAAAGCGGCTCTTCTAAAAGCATTTTCGTCCTTGGAATTTTTAGCGCCATTATACGCTGCTTAGCTTAAATTTGAGCGGGCGGCGCGAGCCCAGGCGGGCTTAATGCAAGCAAAATTTTAGTAAAATTAGCAAATTTTAAGGAGAGCGTATGAAGATTTTATTTTCCCCAAGCGAGATGAAAAGCGAGCTGGGCGGCGACACGCGCATTTGCGAGCGAAATTTCATCTTTGCAGATCTTTACGAAAAGCGTCTGCAGATGCTGCGCGCTTACGCGGATTTTGTGGATAAAGCAAGCGAGACGGAGCTTCGCAAGCTTTTCGGGCTGAAAAAATGGGATGCGGCTCTGCGCGAAAATATCTTTGAAAAAGGCTGCGCGAAGGCGCTTTTGCGCTACACCGGCACCGCGTATCGCTCCCTAGGCTACGCGTCGCTAAGCCCCGGAGCGCAGGAGTTTGCGGAGCGAAACACGATAATTTTCTCAAATCTTTTCGGCCCCGTGCTGGGCGGCGACGCGCTGCCGAATTACAAGCTCAAACAGGGCGAGAGATTCGGCGGCATAGACGCGGCGAAATTTTATCGCGATAGCTTCTCCGCCGCGCTGGATCGGTATCTGGCAGATGAGTGCGTAGTGGATCTGCGCGCGGGATTTTACGAAAAATTTTATGAGATGAAGCGCGAATATCTGAGTTTTAGTTTCATAAAAGGCGGCAAGGTGCTGAGCCACTACGCCAAGGCCTGGCGCGGCAAGGTGCTACGCGAAATCGCTCTTGCAGGCGCTTGCAGCGAGGCGGAGGTGCTTGCGCTGCGCTTGGGCGGCGCTTCCGTACTCGAAATCAAACAGATCGGGCTAAAAAAGGAGATCGTGCTGAAAATTTCATAAGGCGCAAAGAAATTCCGTCCGGGGAAATTTACGATAAATTTTGCAGATTTAATGCGGATTTTTGCGTAAAATTTAGCCCGGAAAATTCGCTGCGAGTTCAAATCCCGTCCCAATATCCAAAGCAATTCTACTCGGAAAAATTTGCGGGCGGAATTTTATCACGAAGATTTTACGGCGGCGGCTTCTTAGTCTTTTGGCACTCTTTTGGCGGGTCTTAGACGGCCTTAAACGAGCTTTTGGCGGCGAAATTTCGCCGTAAATTTTGCAAAAAATTCGTGCTCTTTGCGCTTGCCCGCTTCGTATAAAATTTTGCGGCGATCTTGCCGTGACTTTGCACCGATTTCGCGGCGATTTTTAGAATACAGAGCGCGGAAATTTCGCTGTAGAAATTTTGTCTAAAATTTTACTTTGCGGAATTTCGCCGCGATAGAATCCTGTCGAAAATTTAATCGCGGCAAAAATACTGCGCCCGCGATCTAAACGTAAATTTTAATCCAAATTTATGCTAAACCGCCGCGGTATAGGCGCAGAATTATGATCTAAAAAATTTATACTTCGAAGCCACAACACAAACAAATGCAGATCGGGCTAACCCCGTATAAAATTTTAAGCCGAAATTATGGCTACGTTCCGTTACAATAAAATTTTGAGCCAAAATTTCACGCTTTAAAATTCCAAAAATCTGCAAACGTAGTAAAATACGCCGTCGCTACAAACTCTAGTAGCCCAGCGCATAAAGTTCTTAGCCGAATTTCTGCAATTAAAATTCTGTGCTCTGAAATTTCACGCTTTAAAATCCCGTAAATTTCCAAATTTCACAAATCCCACACATAAAATTTTAAACCGAAATCCCACTATCAAAATTCTCCCGCCTCAAAATCCCGCAAATCCTCCGCTTTCAAATCCAAAATTCCGCAAATTTAGCAAGCTTTAAATTTTAAAGCTATAAACTTCGCTTCAAATTTTAAGGATCAAAAATGCTAGAACTCCCCTTTGTCGGCGTCGTCGTGGGCTTCATATCGGGCTTTTTCGGTATCGGTGGCGGCACGGTCGTAATGCCCGTGATGATGGCTCTGGGATACGACGTCAAGACCGCCGCGGGCATCTCGGTGATGCAGATGTTCATCGTCTCGCTTTTCGGCTCATATCTGAACTACCGCGCGGGTAAGCTTCGCCTAGATAGCGGCATCGCGGTGGGGCTCGGCGGGCTGTGCGGCGCGAGCATATCGGGCTTCATCGTAAAATACTCACCGGAAATCGTGCTTGAGATCGGTCTTCTGCTGACGCTTGCGATCTCATTTCTTAAACTCTTTAGCACGAACGTAACAAGCGACGGCAACGCCGATCCCCACGGCGCGGTGCTGTTTTTCATCGGCTTTGCTATCGGCGCGATCGCGCTTAGCATGGGCGTGGGCGGCGCGGTATTTCTAACGCCGGTATTGGTCGGATTTTTGGGCGTCGATATCAAAAGAGCGGTCTGTATGGGGCTATTTTTCATCGTTTTCGGCTCATTTAGCGCGCTTTTGAGCCTTTCGTACAACGGTCATGTGGATTACGAACGCGGCGCGCTGCTGGCCGTGGGCGGGCTTTTGGGCGTATATTTTGGTACCTCTCAGGCTCGCCGTGCAAAGCGCGAAACGCAGAAAAAATGGCTGCTCGTCCTTTATGTCGTGCTATTTGCACTGGCACTAAAAAAAGTGCTGCAGTAGCGCCCGCTGTAGTAGCGCTGCAGCGATTGCCGCGCTATAGTTTTGCCTTGCCTCGGTTTTGCTACAAGCGCGGTTTAAGCATTCGCGCTGTTTTGCTACGCCGCCCTTTTATATCTCTTGGTTTTGCTTTGCCGTCCTCTTACACTGCGCGCGTTTGGTTTCCATTTTGCGGCGGCGCGTAAAACGTCGCGTTTCATCGCGCTAGTAAAATTTTAAAACGAAATTTCAAAAAGTGCGAGCAAATTTTAAAAGCGGAATTTTAACTAACCGCGTTAAAATAGCGAAGTTGCACATCTTTCGTCCTATGGAGGTTAGATGGCGAAATAAAATTTACAAATTTTAAAAGGACTTGGATTGACGAACTTGATTTTAGCAGGGCTAGGCGGCTGTGTAGGCGCGATGGCGCGAGTAGGCCTAAGTGGAGCGATCGCGCGCGCAATGGATCGCGCCGGATTTTGGAGTGCGTTTCCGATCGCTACTTTTTGCGTGAATGCGCTGGGAAGCTTGCTGATAGGGTTTTTACTCGCACTAAATTTAACGCAGAGCGTGCGGGTATTTTTTGTCGCAGGCGCGCTGGGCGGCTTTACGACATTTTCTACGTTCAGCTACGATACGCTGCAATTATTGCTGGCGCGAGAATTTGCTATCGGTGTGCTAAACGCGGTCTTAAGCGTATGCGTTTGTATGTTGTTTTGCTATGCTGGGCTGCTCGCGGGTAGAGCGCTTACAGGCTAGCCGTGGAGCACGTGAGCTTTAAATTTAAATCGCCTCTAAGCTTGCGCTTTTAAATCAAAATTTATTGAAAGTGCCTGCGCTACGGAATTTTATCGCGCGCATGTGCTGCAAAATCTGCGAGCGATGGGCACAATCTCACATGCCGTGCAATTTTGCGAAAGGGCGCGCAGCAAGTAGTTTCGCAAAGTGCAATATCAAGCAGGAATTATAAGACGAGTAAATCGTAAGACAAGCGAAAAGTAAAGCGAGCGAGAGGGATTGTAGCTAAATAATGGTGCTCGGCGTCGGGCAGACTGGCAAAATCCAGATAAATTTGAATTTGCGTGCATTCTCTGCACATCTTGTTCGCCGCAGCTTTGTGAAATTTCGCTATCTTGCGCCTAGTTATCGCGACGCCCTAAAAATTTCGCTGTCTTGGCGCGGATAAAATAAACCTAAGCCGAGCGATAAATTTTAAAAGCTCCGCGGGCAAATTTTAAAGCTTGAAGCTTAGAATTTTAAAATTCTCACGTAAATTTTAGAAGCTAAATTAAAGCGCGCCGAAATCACGATCTTATGTGTCAAATCCTGCAGCGCTATCTTAGATTTATCGCAAGCGGCTACGAGCCCTCTTAATTTCGTTTCTGCAGATTTCATTAACCTGCTCGCCTTCGCTATTTCGCAAGATAACCTCGTAGTCCGTGATTTCGCGATCTTTGTTATACTCCTTGATATATCTGAATCTTGATAAAACTATTTTAAAGGATTCCACATCGTCTAAAGTATACTTATCGCCGAGCTTGACGTAGTCAAAATTACTACTAGTAAGCATATGAAAATTATTAAATTTTTGCTTTAAATTTAGCGTATAAATTGCCATATGAGGCGTATCGTTATCGCAGCGATTAAATTCGCTTTCATCGAAGGCAAGCGCGAGGCAAATTTCATCTCCGCAGATTACCTTGATATCCTTGGCGCTGCTGTTTATACGTATGGTCTGCCGCCATCCCTCGCCAGGGATCTCAAAGATATTGCGAGCGAGCTTTTTGGCTA
Organism: uncultured Campylobacter sp.; assembly: GCF_938045345.1. Taxonomy (GTDB): domain Bacteria; phylum Campylobacterota; class Campylobacteria; order Campylobacterales; family Campylobacteraceae; genus Campylobacter_B. Next base: position 16,300 of record NZ_CALIMS010000018.1, on the reverse strand, counting down.
TTTCATCTCCGACATAACCTTCAGCTTCAGATTTATAAGCTGGGCCGAGCGCGGAGTAGTTCTGCTTTTGCGGAAAATCCGCAAGAGGAGTTTGAAGCCCTCTTATCGCGTTTAAATTTTCCTCGGCGCCTTGCGGAGCTGCAAAAGATGTGCCTCTCATAGAGTGTAGATTAAAGAAACCGATAAATTTCCTCATGACCTTATACGCCGTTTGAGAAAATATCTTGGCTTCGTTTTCAAAAAGCGAAATATCGTAGATGCCGTAGCTATAATATCCAAGCTCTCTACTCACCCACCTTTCGTCCGGCGAACGATCGATCTCGTCGTATCCATAGTAGCGCTCTGGCATATCTTTTTGTAGCAAAAAGTCGTCGCTATCGCTGCCCCCATACCTAAGCCAGACCCCAAAATCGTCCTTAATGTATAGATAATCAAACTTCGCACCTCCTGCGAATTTTTTCTCGCCTAGCCAAAATACGGGTCTTTTTTCTAGGCTCGGCAGAGCGGCGACCGGGGGCAAATTTTGCAGCTCTTTTTCAAATTTTTCATCGATATAATCGCAAGCGCTAGTGGGCATACTAGGATCGCAACCTTCGGGCGTATCGGATGAAAAAAGCAAATTTAAAATCACAAATATATACAGCACAAAAAGTACGCATGCAACGCTCACGACCAAGGCGGTAATTTTTAAAATTTTTATAAAAGTTTTCATGTCCAAATTTTACCTTGTTGCACCTAAAAAGCATAAAATTTTGCTTTAAATTTGAAATCCTCCGCGTATTATCTGTACGCTTCGCCTATTGCTTCGCTAAGGCTTTTTATAAGTTCGTCCGCGGCTTTCGCTTTGTTGCGCGCGCCACGATTTTTGCCGTTTGAGGCGCCCGCTTCGGCGCCCTTTACGCAGTCTTGTACGAAATACCACCAAAAATACCCGCCCACGTAGTTTTGCACGTAGCGCGGCATCGTATAATACCGCCCCATCATCGCCTGCCTGCTCGCCTGCGTAGCGTCCGACGCCGTGTTTCCGCACTCGCCGATGCCAAGCTTCGAAGCGGGAAAGGCGCTTTGCAGATCGGTAAAAATTTCGCTCCAATCAGGCGCAAAGCCCTCGTTATCGTCCTCGTAGTAGCTTACGAAAAGATAATCCAGCCCCTCTTTCATATCCTGCGGCACGAATTTTTGCAGCCACTCGTGCATCTGCGTTTTCTGCGCTCCGCTCGGCGTATAATACGCCGTAAGCGCCGTTTTAGCGCCCTTTTTGTGGATAAACTCGAATGCCGCGATCATCTTGGCGGCGATGAAATTCGCATCGTCCCCGAGCCAGCCCTCGCCGTTTATTTCGTTGCCGATTTCCCAGATCTGCACGTAGGGTGCGAGTGCAGCGAAGGCATCCGCGAACCTCTTTTCGTAGCTTTTCACATTTTTGTACGAGCTCATCTCGTAGGAGTCCACGGGGCAGGCCATCACGTATGAAACCTCGCTAAGCCGCCTAAAAAGAGGCTCATATTCGCGCGGGCTAATTTCTTTTGACATCACGACGCGCACTGTGGGCTTTGTGGGTAGGGTTTGCAGGGCGCGCACGATACTTTGCAGCTTCGCGCCCGAGGCATCTTGCGCGTCCTCATACCAGCCGTCGTCGATCGTAACGCCCCAGATGAAGTCAGATTTAAAATTTTGTTTTGAAATTTTATGTGGATTTTCGCCGTAAAGTACGCCGCAAAACAGCACCCCGCAAAACAGCGCGAGAAATATGTGTTTGAAATAGACCACGGCTTGCTCCTTGATTTTAAATTTTAAAAATTTAGCTCTTTGCTGGTCTTTTCACAACCGATCAAGCAATCAAAATTTATCTCTTGCCTCTAAGATCATAAGAATAATACGAACGAGAAAAGCCCTCTACGCTGAACATAGCAAAAGCATTAAGTGCAAGAGCCGCTAAGCTGAGCAGTACCGTAGCAGGCAGCGAAAAACGCGCCAAAAATGCATTTGCAATAGCTGCAAGTACAAGCGCAATAAAGCAATATGAAAATATCGCAACTCCGCTAGTATCGGCAAGTTCCTGATAAAATCTATAAAAAAACAGAAACGATGCGATAAATCCCAACGCAAGTAGTATTTGAGCGATGATGCCGCCCGCTAAAAATATAAATAACAATACGCCTATAAATATCGCCGCAAAGGCAATGGCTACGTTGCGCAAAAGGCTGCGGCTTACGGTAAGTTTAGAGATATTATAAATGCTAAAGATAAAAAGCACGAATGCCGCTGCGCTTAGTAATACTCCCAATCCGCCGTAAATCCCTAATAGCAATAGCACTAGTTCGGCTATAGCTTTTAAGGCGCAGGCTGCGATGAAGGTGTATTTGATGAGTGCTACCTCTTTTTCTTGAGGGTTTGAGGGTTGCTGATCTTGAGTGTGTAGATAGTCGTTTAAGTCCATGGTTGCTCCTTGAAATTTAGCAAAAGTATATCTAAAAAACGAATAGGTAAAAATAAATTTCAAAATTTAGCGGCTCGCCAGCGGACATATTGTATAAAGCAGCTGCCGCAAAAAGGCGGGTAAATTTAAGAGTAAATTTTAAAATTTAGAGCGGAATTTCGGCGCTGACGGGGCGGATAAAATTTTTAAGCGGGCTGTAAATTTAAAAAGATGTGAGATAAAATTTCGCGCAGATCTGCAAATTTAAAATCCGCAAATCCGCGCAAACCGCTACAAGCGTGACTCGTAGCGACGTAGCGTGTAAAGACGTTTAAGCATCTTTTTGCGAGCTGAAATTTTTTGCTTTTTGCGGACTTCCGTCATCGGCTCAAAAAATCGTCTCGCACGGACCTCGGTAACGACTAGGTTACGATCGGTCTGTTTCTTAAAGCGTCTGTAAGCTTCGTCAAATGATTCGTTCGGATATACCTTTACTCCAGGCACTTTCCTCACCGCCTTTCAAAAAAATGAACCGTGAGTTTAGCGAAAAATTCCTTAAATTTGCTTTTGAAGCGCTTTTTTATACTTCCACACGCTTTTGTTGTTGCGAGTATCTATCATCGAAAGCTCTAAAAATAGGCTCTCGCTTGCTTGTGCGGTAGAATTTTTAGCTGCAGAATTTAAATTTTTTGATTTTTTAGATTCTGCTTTACCGTCATTTACCACAGCGGGGCTTTGCGGTAAAATTTTACCTACCAAGATGTAATCCGGCGCGTAGATCGAGCCGCTTTCTACGGCGTGATAGCCACGGCTTACGCCATCGTTGCTAAATACGAGTTCATCTTTACTTGGGGCGTCTGTGACGACTGCTTTGCCTGAATGCAGCAGTGAAATTCTAATTTTTTTGCTTAAAAATTCCGCATCCACGCCGCGCGCGTTCGTTCCATCCAGTGGCTCGATGCCGACGACACTAAATCTACCGCCTTTCTTGCCGACAATACGCTTTGAGAGTAGATCAGCGATGCTTTCGCCTGCAATGCGCTCCAGATATGCGTTTGGATATCCTGCGTGATCTATGCCTCCGGTAAGCGCCGAATTATCCGTGCTTTTAGAGCCTTTAAGCGCAGCGCAACCTGCTAAAAAGACACATAGTAAAATAACGAAAAAACTTATTTTAAAATTTTTCATAGCATTTCCAAATTTTATAAAATAAACTCCGCGATTATAGCGAGATTTGGTTAAATTTCGTTTTTTATAAGCAAAATTTGTAACGGATATTCCGCTCGTTCCTTTAATTTTGAGTTAAAGATTCCTTGATATACTTTCTGCCAATTTATTCAGAAAATTCTCGGGGTGCTTATGAAAAAAATCATTAAAAGAGACGGAAGTTTTCAAGAATTTCAATCCTACAAAATAAAAGATGCTATCAAAAAAGCCTACAAAAGCGTTGGTAGCGAGTTTGACGAAAAAGTCTTTAATAATGTAATGAGCGCGATCGTTTTTAAAGAGAAATTAAGCGTCGAAGATATCCAAGATCTTATCGAGAAAAAACTCTTCGAAGCTGGCGATTTCGACGTTTTGAAAAGCTTTATGATCTATCGCCATACGCACAAGATGCAGCGTGAGCACATTTTGGGGCTTGAAGAGGATACGACCTATATCAACTGCACTCAGACGGTCAATGAATACATCAGTAAACAGGATTGGCGAATTTTGGCAAATTCCAATACCAGCTACTCAAACGCAGGTCTTATCAATAACACCGCCGGCAAGGTCATCGCAAACTACTGGCTCGATAAAATTTACTCTCGCGAAGAGGGCGCGGCTCACCGAAACGGCGACTATCATATCCACGATCTGGACTGCCTTACGGCGTATTGCGCGGGCTGGAGCTTGCGCGTGCTTCTAAACGAGGGCTTTAACGGCGTGCGCGGCAGGGTCGAGAGCAAGGCGCCGAAGCATTTCCGCGAAGCTCTGTATCAGATGGCCAATTTCCTTGGAATTTTACAGAGCGAATGGGCGGGCGCACAGGCGTTTAGCAGCTTTGACACCTATCTGGCGCCATACGTTTTCCGCGACAAATTAAGCGACGATGAGGTCAAAAAGGCGATCACGAGCTTCGTGTTTAACCTAAACGTCCCGGCGCGCTGGGGACAGAGCCCATTTACCAACGTCACCATCGATATGACCTGCCCTGATGATCTAAAAACGCAGATCCCTACGCATAACAATGAGCATCTATTTAAAAATTTACGCGACGAGGAGCTTTTGGCAGAGGCTAAAAGGCGCGGTAAGGACTCGCTTGAGGCTTTGACTTACGGCGATTTCGAGCCTGAGATGAACCGCATCGTGATCGCGTTTTACGAGGTTTTAACGACGGGCGATAAGTGTGGCCAGCCCTTTACCTTTCCGATTCCTACGGTAAATTTAACAGAGGAGTTTGACTGGGATACTCCTGTGGCCGACGCCGTATTTGAAAACACCGCCAAGGTAGGCTCGAGCTATTTTCAAAATTTCATCGGCTCGCAATATATCACGAACGAAAAGGGCGAGCGCGTACCCAATCCAAAGGCGTATAAGCCTGGCGCCGTACGCTCGATGTGCTGCCGCTTGCAGCTTGATCTACGCGAGCTTCTTAAGCGCGGCGGAGGACTTTTCGGAAGCGCGGAGATGACGGGAAGTATCGGCGTCGTAACGATAAATTTAGCCCGCCTAGGCTATCTGTATAAAAATAACGAAGAGGCGCTGTATACGAGGCTGGATGAGCTTTTAGAGCTTGCAAAATCGACGCTTGAAAAGAAGCGAAAATTCGTTACTGAGATGTTCGAGCGCGGCTTGTATCCATATACGAAGCGCTATCTACCGGGCTTTAATAACCATTTTAGCACCATCGGTATCAACGGCGCAAACGAGATGATACGAAATTTCAGCGGTAACAAAGAAGATATTACGACGGAATTCGGGCGTAAATTTGCCCTTAAAATGGTTGAGTATCTGCGCGAGAAGATCCGCTCGTTTCAGGAACAGACGGGCAATCTATACAATCTCGAAGCCACGCCTGCCGAGGGTACGACGTATCGCTTCGCCAAAGAGGATAAGAAGCGCTACGCAGATATCATCCAAGCGGGATTTGATAAAAACATATACTACACCAACTCTACGCAGCTTCCGGCAAATTTCGGAAGCGATCCGTTTGAGGCGCTGGCGATGCAAGATGAGCTACAAAGCTCCTATACCGGCGGCACGGTGCTGCATCTGTATATGAAGGAGCGCATCAGCTCGGCTCAGGCGTGTAAGCAGCTCGTAAAAAGCGTAGTGCAAAACTACAAGCTTCCTTATATCACGATCACGCCGATTTTTAGCGTCTGCCATAAGCACGGCTACATCAGCGGCGAGCATGAATACTGCCCGAAATGCGACGAGGAGCTGCTTGCGGAATACAAGGCCAAGCAGAGCAAGGGCGCCTAAATAGCGATTTAAATTTTAATCTTAATGAAAGGATGGAGAATGGAATTTCCAAAAGAGTTAGAAGCAAAACGCACAAAATGCGTCGTTTACACAAGAGTAATGGGCTATTTGCGCCCAGTAGAGAGCTTTAATATCGGAAAGAAGGGCGAACACAAAGAGCGCGTCTTTTTTGAAGAGAAAAAAGACAAAAAACAAATAGCCTAGTCGCCGCTACCGGCCAAATGCAACAAACGCATACGAAGCCGCCGCAAGCCTTAAACCTGCGTAACGCGCAGATTTACGAGATCACGCCGTTTACGATGCTTGATTTTCCTGATCACATCGCCGCGATCGCGTGGTTTTGCGGCTGCAATATGCGCTGCAATTACTGCTACAACCCACAAATCGTTACTTCACGGGGTAAAATTTCAAACGAAGAGTTTCTACGCTTTTTGGATGCGCGCACGGGCAAGCTTCAGGGCATCGTATTTAGCGGCGGCGAATGCACCTGTGCGAGCGATTTTATCCCGCTAGCGCACGAAGTTAAGCAGCGTGGCTTTTTGCTCAAAGTAGACACCAACGGCTCAAATCCGCAAAAGATCGAAGAGGCGCTAAGCCTAGGGCTGATCGATTATATCGCGCTTGATTTTAAGGCGCCGCGGCAGGATTTTGAGCTCATCACGAAGTCAAGCTTATACGATAAATTTCTGCAAACTCTTAGGCTTTTGCTGCGGCAAAATTTTAAATTTGAGGTGCGCACGACCGTGCATGCGGATTTTTTAAACGAAGCAAAGATCGAGCAGATGGCGCAAATTCTATGGGACGAGGGTTATCGCGGCGTCTATTATCTGCAAAGCTTCCTGCCCACCGGCGATAATTTCGGCCATTTAGACGCGCCGCTTGCGAGCTTCGATCCGAGCAAAATCCGTACCGAGCTAAAGATAGAACTTCGAAATTTTGATTAAATTTACGCCGTCGCGCGCGTCTTGCCGCGATGAACGCGATGAAATTTTTTAGCGCATTTATCTAGCGCGCATTGTCCGGTGTATATTGTGCCACGATAAATTTCGCCTTGCGGGAAGCTTTAAAATTTAACCTTGCCGCCACTTGCTATGTTTGAATTTCATTCCGTCTGCGGCGTAAAATTTTATTTTATCAAGCGCTTAAAATTTTATACCGCGCAGATTTAGCTCCCCGTAAAATTTCACGCCGTGCAAGTAGGCCGCTTCAAAACAAAAGGTAAATTTAGCTTGCTTTGGCTAAAATACGCCGAAATTTTTAAAAAGGCAAAAAATGGATAGGAAAAAAATCTACAACCCCTTCTCCGATGAGACCCTTACCGATCGCAAGGTCTTCGGCGGCAATCCGCAGGGAATTTTAAATTTTACCAAGGCGAAATATCAATGGGCGCTGAAGCTTTGGGATTTGATGGAGGCCAACACCTGGTTTCCCAAAGAGGTCGATACCACCGACGACGTGCGCGATTATAACTTCAATCTCACAAGCGCCGAGAAGCGGATGTATGATCTCGTGTGGAGCCAGCTGATATCGATGGATAGCTTTCAGACCAACAATCTCGCCGATAATATCAACCCCTACATCACGGCTCCGGAGATCAACGCCGTGCTCGCGCGCCAAGCCTACGAGGAGGCCAACCACAGCAAATCTTACGCCGTCATGGTCGAGGCGATCTGTGAAAATACCGATCTCATTTACGAGATGGAGAAGCACGACGATATGCTCCGCAGGAAAAACGACTACATCTCAAGCGTCTATGAGGAGCTTGCGGGCGAGGTTAGCGACGATAAGCTGCTGCTGGCGATGGTTGCGAATCAAATTTTAGAGGGGATCTATTTTTATAGCGGCTTTACCTCGATCTATGCGCTAGCGCGTGCGGGCAAGATGCTAGGCAGCGCGCAGATGATCCGCTTCATACAGCGCGACGAGATCACGCACCTGCTACTCTTTCAAAATATGATAAATTCCGTCCGCAAGGAGCGCGCCGATCTGTTTAATAAGCGCAACGTGGATAAAATTTATGAGATGTTCGAGACGGCGGGGAGCTTAGAGATCGATTGGGGCAAATACATCACGGATAATCAAATCATGGGCTTTACGGACGACATCATCGAAGAATACATCCACTACCTGGTCGATCAGCGCCTGCTCGCCATCGGGCTTGAGAAGCGATACGGTGCGAAACATCCGATAAAATGGGTCGATGATTTTTCTAAATTTAACGATCAAAAGAGCAATTTTTTCGAGAGCAAGGTCACGAACTACAGCAAAGGAAGCTTGAGTTTCGATGATTTTTAGCGGATTTTGCGATTTGAAATTTTGCTCTGCCGCATCGCGACACGGATACTTTGCAGATACTTGTCCTGCGCGGTTTGGATACGCGATGAGCGCAAAAGGCGTATTGCCTGCAAAATTTTTAAAATTTAGCCGCGCTACGTATCTAAAAAACGCAGCTTATGCTCTTTTGGCGCGGAGTGAACTTTCGGGAATTTTTAAAAATTTTATCGGCTTGGAATTTAGACGGGGCGAAAGCTTTCGCGGCTTTAAATTTAACGTCTGGTCGGGCGGGAGTGCGTCATGGTCTCGCTAGAGCGGCTTCGCTGCGAAAAGATGGCGAATGATATCGCCGAGCAGGTGAGTTTAAATCCGGCGCTTTTTGAGGCGTTTTGCAGCGTCGCTAGAAGCGAGTTTGCCCCGCTCGGCGCGCACGCTTTCAGCCTTAACGCGCAGCCCATTTTAGCCAGCCAGTGGATCAGCTCGCCGCTGACGGTCGCGCGCATGACGATGGCGCTAAGCGTGGATCCGAAGGTCGAGAAAATTTTAGAGATCGGCTGCGGCAGCGGCTATCAAGCGGCGATTTTAAGCAGGATCGTGCGTCGCGTCTTTGCCGTCGAGCGCGTCGAGCGGCTGGTGGGCGAGGCGAAAAGGCACTTTGCAAATCTTGGGATTTCAAACATCAGCCTGCGCCACGACGACGGCAACGCCGGGTGGAAAAATTTCGCCCCTTTCGATAGGATCTTGCTCTCTGCGTGCGCCGAGCGGATCGACGAGCGGCTGTTTGCGCAGCTGGCAATAGGCGGAATTTTGGTCGCTCCGATGAATAGAGGCGGCTCGCAAAAGATCGTTAGATTTAATAAAATTTCGCCAAGCGAGATCAAAGAAGAGGAGCTTGGCGCCTGCGAGTTCGTCCCGCTGGTGCAGGGTCGCGGATAGATCTAGCGCGCAGTAAATTTTAAAATTTCCTACCGCCTCCTAGCGCGCAAATTTAATAAAATTTGCTTTCGCGCTCCGCCGCGAAATCAGAGTTTTATTAATTATTTATTTAAATTCAAGTACAATACACAATTTTAATCTTACAAGGATGAGTCATGCAAGATTTTAGCAAGGAAAAGATAGAGTCGCTGGTCGTCAGCTGGAAAAATCACAACAAAAACCAATTCTGGCTTAAAAAACAAACCGCGATCTCAAAGTATTTAGGCGAGATAAAGCGCTGCCTCGCAAGCTTTGATGAGACCGAGAACGAGTTTTTGCAAACTTTATATATAAATCTCAGCGACGGCAATCTTAGAAGCTGCAAAATTTTATCTTTGGGCGAGAAGTTCGCGCACGCCGAGTATTTCTTTATGGATCAGTATTTTGATTCCAATATCAGCGCGTTTTATTACGATTTCGCTTTTAAAGACCGCATCGTTGGCAAAAAGGAGCTGTTTCCTAAAAATGCCGTAAAAAGCGTAGATAGCGTGCTTAGCGGCGAGGATAAAAACATCGTATCGCTTTATGTTTTTATCGAAAACATCGTCAAAAATTTCAATAGCTATTCGCAGGAGCGCACCGCGCGCGATATTTTCAAACAAAAGCTAGTCAATTTCTACGACGAGCTTTACAGACTTCTTACGGCGGTGGATAGCGCTTTGGCGATTGATTTTTTCGACGTCGCGCTACATAATCAGCCCTTCGTACTGATGGAATTTTTAAAATCCGCGATAAATGCCGATAATTTCTATCTGATTGACAGCTACTTAAGCGACGACGGGATGCTAAATTTAGGACTCACGGATGGCGGCGATTTCGCGCAAATTTCGCGCGAGAAGCTCTATCTGCTAGCCAGCATATTTGCGCAGTGCAACGACGAGTTTCCGACGCTCGTTTATCGCGATGAAACCGCACAAATTTTATCCTTGCTTTACGACGAAAAGGTTGAAATTTTTGAAGAATTTTACGAAGTAAGCTCGCGATTTATCGCGGAATTTACCCCGTATCCGCAGGATGTCGTGGGTGCGGCCAGAATCGTGTATTCGTCGCTGTTTTTCGAATACGTCAAAAACTACAAGAGCGAAGAGGTCGCGAAAAATACTATATTTTACGGCGCGATCGGTACCGGCAAAACCCGCAGATTGCGATCTTTGATCACCGAAAAGAAGCTTGAGGCGAAAAATTTCCGCTACGTTTGCCTGCACGAAGGCTTTGAATATCGCGATTTCATCGACGGATTTTACGGCGAAAGCTTCATCGACGGCGAGTTTAAGGCGCTGTGCAAAGAGGCGCTAAACGATCCGAAGGGCGAGTATTATTTTTTGATCGACAATGCAAGTGCTTCGAGCTTGGATAAAATTTTTGGCGAGGCGGCGGTACTTTTGGATCGTCGCTACGACGAGGAAGACGAGCTTTCGCTGATCCGTACGAAAAACTCCCACGTAATCGACGGCTTTGAAGAGGGCGAGAAAGCGCGCGCCAGCGTCGTTTTAAAGGACGGCCGCTCATATTTCGCAGTGCCTAAAAATTTATACGTCCTATGCACTCTAAGTGAGCACAAATGTGTTTCGCCCTCGATTGCAAAGGCGTTTAGATGGATCAGATGCGAGTGCGATTACGGCGCGCTTGAGGATTATTTAAGAGATCGCGAGATCGTAAATGCAAGCGCGGTCGTTGTGGTTTGCAAGGCGCTGAATAAATTTATCGCCGATGAGGCAAAGGCCCTCAGCGCGATCGGACACGGCGTATTTATGGGGCTTGCGCGCTATCAAAGTGGCGCGCAGATCATGCAAGAGGGGCTAAACGGCTTTTTCGCCGAGGTGCTTGAGCCGATCTTTAGGTGCGCGGCAAGCGGCGAAGATACCGCTGCAAGCCTTAGCGAGCGTATCGCTGAAGCCAAGAGCGTGTTTAAATTTTAGTCGCCGCTTACTGTAGATGGCTATTTGCGATGAAATTTTAAAATTTTATTGCACTGCGTTTCGTGTGTGCTTGCAGATACCGCGCGCGAATTTGGGTTTAAATTTTATTTATGCTGCGCGGGATTACAAGACGATTATAGCGCCATTTTATTTGCTGTGCAGCACATCGACTGGATTGATTAAATTTGCTATAAATTTTAGACTTGAAATTTTAGTTCTCGCTTGCCATGCTTATAGGAGCGCAGGCACGGAGTTGGATTGAAATTTTGAGCTTTAAATTTAGCCTCAGCCGCTAAATTTACACAAAATCTTTATTTTGAAATTCTGCAGTATCTCTACGCGGAATTTTGTTTGTCGGCGCAATCGCCGTTTTGATTAAATTTGATTGAATTGAAGTGGACCTATAAATTTAAGCGGCGCGTGCTTTTAAATTTAGCCCAAAAGCCCTGCGCCTTTTATCCTCTGCGAGCGATCCGCCGCGTAGAACCTCTTCCCGCCTACTACTTTGCCGCCCTCGATTTTGCCGCCCTTTACGTCGTATTTCCAGATCGGCGCGGCCGCCTTGAAATCCTCCACAAACTCATTTATGAGCGCCAAAGCGACCTTGCGCTGCGGGCTTACGACGCCTGCGACGTAGGAGCTTTCGTGGATCGGCACACCCCCGTTTGCATGTGCAAAAAGCACGAATGCGCCCTGTGCTGCGGCCTTTTTCTGCCACGCTTCAAACCACGTCCGCAAAATCGGCTCGTATATATCGAAGCTCAGCGCGCAGATGCCGCCCTCTTCGCGCACGATGCCCACGAAGGTGATAAACGCGCCGTAATTTGCGTCCTTAAATTTAGCGTACCAGCGCGATAAAATCGCGTTCACGTCCAAGCTGCCCTCATAAATTTCAGGCTCGATCCCGCTTAAAATTTCTGGATTAAATTTAGCTTCGCTCATCGCCGTCTCCTAAGCTTAGCCGCCGCAAACGGGAGGCAGAAGACTTACGCGATCGCCAGATTTGAGCGCGAAATTCGCATCATAAACCATCTTATCATTTACCGCTACGGCGCAGTTTGAGAGCCACTCTCGCAGACTTTCGTCCTTTTGCAACTCCGCTTTTACCTCTTGCAAGGAGTTTGCGTTTAGGCGTAGCGGCTCGCGCCCGATCGGCCCTAAAAATTCTACCTCTACCATTTTTATCCTTATTTTAAAGATTGGGCGATTTTAACCAAAAATTCATAAAATTTTATATAATTGCGTAAAAATTTAATGAGGAAAAACGATGAAAATCGATGAAATTTCGACTCCCGCTTACGTGTGCGAAGAGCAAAAACTGGTAAAAAATTTAGAAATTTTACGCAGCGTAGGCGAGCGAAGCGGCGCAAAAATTCTATGCGCGCTAAAAGGCTTTGCGTTTAGCTTCGCGATGCCTTACGTTGACAAGTACCTCTGGGGTGCTACTTGCAGCGGCCTGCACGAGGCGAAATTTGCCGCGGAATTTATCAAAAACGGCGAGATTCACACATACTCGCCAGCATTCAAAGAGGATGATTTGGATGAAATTTTAAAAATTTCAAATCACGTCGTATTCAATAGCGCCGCGCAGTGGCAAAAATATCGCGCAAAAGCGCTCGCTGCGGGAGCGTCGTGCGGCTTGCGGCTAAATCCGCAGACCTCCTTCGCGCCCAAAGACGCTTACAATCCGTGCGGTAGCTTTAGCAGGCTCGGGATGAGCCTTGAAGCGCTGCAGCGGGCGATCTTGCAAGACGGCGAGTTTTTGCGCGGCATCTCGGGGCTGCATTTTCACGCGCTGTGCGAAGAAAGTGCTCAGAGCCTAGAGCGGGTGCTCGAGGTTTTCGAGGCGAAATTTAGCAAGTATTTCGGAGGGCTAAAGTGGCTAAATTTCGGCGGCGGTCATCATATCACGCGCGCAGGCTACGACGTGGAGCTGCTGATAGATCTGATTAAAAAATTTCGCGAAAAATACGAAGTCGAAATTTATCTTGAGCCGGGCGAGGCGGTGGGCTGGGAGTGCGGATATTTGGTCGCTAGCGTCCTTGACATAGTAGAAAACGACGCTAAAATCGCTATTTTAGATGCTTCCGCTGAAGCTCATATGCCCGATACCGTGCTGATGCCGTATCGTCCTGCGGTGCGCGGCGAGAGCGAGAGCGGTAAATTTAGCTATCGCTTCGGCGGAAACACCTGCCTTGCAGGCGACGTCGTGGGACTTGAGAGCGGGCAGCCCGAGTATAAATTTGACACGCCGCTAAACATCGGCGATCGGGTGATTTTCGAGGATCAGATTCACTACACGATCGTGAAAAACACGACCTTTAACGGCATTAAGCTGCCCGATCTTGTTCTGGTAGACGAGCGCGGAGAGGTTTTAATGATCAAAAAATTCGGCTACGACGAGTATGCGAGGCGAAACTAGCGCCGCACTTAATGCAAAAATGTAATTTTGCTTTGTAAGAAATTTTTTTGCAAAAAATGATATAATCGGCTTGAATTTTATATCTAAGGAAATCCATGAAAAGATTGTTTCTCGCGCTTTTCGCCTGTATTTATGCGCAGGCCGAGGAGAAAAAATATGCCGATATCGTGCAGGGAAATAGCGATGTTTGGGGCAATGCAAGGCTTGAAAACATCGATAGCTACGGCAACGGCTTCGGTCCGATTTTTCTGCAATTTCAAGGACATCTGCAAAGCTCGGGCTTTTTTGCGTGGCTGGCGCTGGGTGCGGTTTTGGGCGTAATCATAGCTTTTATTGGGCACTACGCGATCATAGGGCCGAAGCACTTCGATCATCACGCGGGCAAGCCGATCTATGCATTTAATAAATTTGAGCGACTATACCATCTTGTAGCGGCCGTGGCATGGGCGATCTTGGTTCCGACAGGCTTAATTATGATGTTTGGCGAAGAATTCGGCGGCGGCGCTTTCGTGAGATTTTGTAAAAACGCTCACGGACTGGCTACGATAGCGTTTGCGATTGCCGTTGTGCCTATGCTAGTGACATGGTTTTGGCGCATGCTGCCGCGAGCTTACGATATCAAATGGATGATGATCGTGGGCGGATATTTAAGTAAAAAGAAGCGCGCGATCCCTGCGAGTAAATTTAACGCAGGCCAAAAGGCGTGGTTTTGGGTCGCGACTTTAGGCGGTATAGTGATGATAGCGACGGGTGCGTCAATGTTTTTCCTAGACTACGATATTCCCGCAATGAGAAGTGCGCTAGGTATGAGTCAGATTGAAATTTTAAGAGCAAGCGCGATTATTCATAATTTTTTGGGTGCGGTCTGCGCGGTATTTTTGCTTGTGCATATCTATATGGCGGTCTTTGCGATCAGCGGAGCCATCCACTCGATGATCGACGGATACAAGCCGGAGGAGGAAGTTTACGTACTTCACCACTACTGGTATCGCGAGCTGCTCGATAAAGGGCAGATCGCTAAATCGCAATTTGAAGCGAAGTACCCGCGCTTATAACTTGGATAAATTTTATGCGGACCCGCTTGCGCGCGGCTCGCATTAGCTTTGAGGTTCAAAGAATTTTATTTTTAAGGATTACATATGCAACTAGATTGTCGCAATTTAAATTGCCCGGAACCGCTTTTGCGCACCAAAAAAGCTCTCGGCGAGCTAAAAATCGGAGAGAGTTTAGAAATTTTAGTAAACGACGTAGCGCCTCGTGAAAACATAAAACGCTTTTTGGCTAAAAACGGCTTTGAGGCGCAAATTTCACAAGCGGGCGCCGACACGCTTATAAAAACCGTAAAAACAGACGAGCTGAAAGATGAAAGTATCGACGATATTTATTGTAACGTCGCGGCGCCGAAAAGAGGCAAGGTGATATTCCTAAACGAGGAGCAGTGCGGAAGCGGCCCGATTGGAAAGAGCTTGCTTGCTAAATTTTTAGGCGCGGCGCTAAGCCTAGACGAAAAGCCCGTAAAGGTTGTCTGCGTAAACAACGCCGTGCTTATAACCACGAACCGCGGCCACGAATGCTTCGAGGCGATCAAAAAGCTAAACGAAGCGGGGGCTGAAATTTTAAGCTGCGGAAGCTGTCTGGAGGGCTACAAACTGGTCGATAAGCTCGCAATCGGCGAGATTTCAAACGCATACGAAATCATGGACGTCCTATCAAAATACGAAGTAATCAAACTATGATCTACAGAGATTTTAACCTAACGAAATTTATTGCAGCCGCCGGTTGAGCTGCCAAGCTTGACCCGGCGGGTCTAACCGAAAATCTTGGAAATTTAATCGAGCCCAATGCAAGCCTGCTTTCGTCAATCTGCAGCAACGAAGATGCGAGCGTATTTCGTATAAGCGACGATCTTGCGCTCGTGCAGACACTCGATTTTATTACTCCTTTAGTGGACGATCCGTTTATTTTCGGACAGATCGCGGCGGCAAACTCCCTAAGCGACGTATTTGCAATGGGCGGCGAAGTGATAAACGCCTTAAACATCGTGGGTTTTGACGATTGCCATTTCTCAAACGAAATTCTGCGCGAAATTCTGCGTGGCGGCAAAGATAAGATCAAAGAGTGCGGAGGGGTCTTGGTAGGCGGTCACACCATCTCTACTTCCGAAATTTATTATGGACTTAGCGTTACGGGGCGGGTGAATCCGCGTAAATTTTGGAGCAATAACACTGCGCGCGAAGGCGATCTGCTGATCCTAACAAAACCCCTCGGTACGGGCATTATCGCTACGGCTATAAAGGCGAAATTTCTTAAATTTGAAGAATTTCGTGACGCGATAGAGAGCATGATTTTGCTAAATTTTTATGCCGTGGGCGCGCTAGCGGGTTTAAAAATACATGCCGCAACCGACGTGACGGGCTTTGGGCTGCTTGGACACGCGCTTGAGATGATAAATGAGAAGGTAAGTTTTAAAATTTATCCTAGTAAAATTCCGCTTTTAAAAAGCGCCCTCAGATGCCTTGATGAAGGGCTAATCCCTGCCGGAAGCTATAAAAATTTAAAATTTATCGCACCTGGTGTCGATTCCGAACCGGACATAACGCTTTGCGACGCGCAAACCAGCGGCGGACTTCTGCTCGCCGTAGCGGAAAAGGACGCAGCGCGAGCGCTTGCGAATTTAAAAAACGCAGGCTACGCTAGCAGCGCTATCATCGGCGAAGTAATGGCACGTGCCGAGCATAAAATTTATTTAGTTTAAAATTTCTAATGCCTATTCAGCCCCCTTTAAGCATCGCTCTTGTATAATCACAATTCTGTTTCGCACCG
>NZ_CALIMS010000017.1 GCF_938045345.1 uncultured Campylobacter sp. | reverse complement strand
CGGCTTAAATTTATGGTTTTAGCCGTTTAAATTTAGCGTTTCACGCGTCAAATTTGAGCTAAATTTGCGCTCATTTATCGACAAGTACGGTCAAATTTAAACAAGCTTTAACGAGTCGGCTAGCGTTGCCTAAATATCCGTCCGAAAAACGCAGCCGTTTGGTGAGCCCTAAGCAAAATGAACGCCCGCAGCTGCCTACAAATCTGTATAATAAGATACGCCGACATCATCACGCAAAAATTTGCAATGCCAAAGCCGATCATTTCATAGTATAAAAATAATTCTAGCCTCATCTGTGCTATGAACTCTCGCGTCGGGCGATAAGTGTGCCATATTCTATAACCCGAGAAAAAATCATCAAGTCCGCCGAATACCAAAAAGCATACGATAAGCGCAAATAAAATAATGCCTTGCGAAAGAGCCTGGGCGTTGTTTTTGTTTTCCTCAAGCCTACTGGTAGCTCCTTTTGCCACGCCGTAAAGTACCGCAAACAGCAAACAAACGGGCATAAAAAAGCATAAATAGCTAAGATGAAACACCGCTACATCGCCAAAGGTTGTTTTGGTTCGCGCTACGTCTATAGCCGGGTAAAAGCCCGCCATAAACGCCGTAAAGTCTCTAAAAACTGCGTGAGCGGACAAGATATCTTCGGGCACGGCAAATAAGCTCAAAGCTGCCAAAACATAAGCGATCAGGCTAATAAAAAAGGCGATTTCAAGCTTCCTTGCGGCTAATCTTAATCTTGCTTTTAGTCTTATCACTTTCTTGCTTTATATTTTGATCGCAAACGGCGCAAACGGGAATCTAAAGAGTTTTTAATTCCGTGCGCCATGCGGTAGGATTTTAAAATTTCAGAGTCTATGGTAGCGCTCAGCCAAATTTAGAATGCGAATTTAACCTCCAGCGTGCGACTAAAGCGGCTAAATTTAAAACGGCGCTTTAAATTTAAACGAGCGCCAGCTTCAGCACCTCTTCGATCCGCTCTACGGGCGTTATTTTCAGATCGTTTTTGACCTCGTCCGGGATCTCTGCTAGGTCGCGCTCGTAGTTTTTGCGCGGGATCAAAACCTCGGCGATTTTGGCTTTGTGCGCGGCGATGAGCTTCTCCTTAAGCCCACCGATCGGCAGCACCTTGCCGCTTAACGTGATCTCGCCCGTCATCGCCAGATCGGCGCGCACCTTGCGCTCGCTTAAAATCGACGCGATCGCCGTGCTCATCGTGATGCCCGCGCTCGGTCCGTCCTTGGGCGTCGCGCCCTCGGGCACGTGGATGTGAAGGTCGAATTTGTTATAAATCTGCTCTGAGCTCTCGGAATTCTCCTCCGCGCCTAAATTTCGCGCCGCAGGGCTTTTAGATGCGCCGCCATTTGCGCGCAATGCGGAGTTTTTACCGGCGCGCGGGGCTTTTGCCGCGCCACTCTCCGCGTCTTGAGCGGCTTTGAGCTTGCCCTCGTCGATCAGCACCTTTACGACGCTAAAGGCGATCTGCGCGGATTCTTTCATCACGTCGCCGAGCTGGCCCGTGATCGTCATCGCGCCCTTGCCTTTGATCTTGACCGCCTCGATCTTGAGCACGTCGCCGCCTACCGCAGTCCATGCAAGTCCGTTTACGATGCCGATTTGATCGCACTTTTCGACCTCGTCGATCTCGAAAACCTTCTTATTTAGGAATTCGCTTAAATTTTTCGTCGTAACGACGATTTTTTTAAATTCTTTGTCTTTTAAAATTTTAACCGCGACTTTGCGGAAGATCGCAGCGATCTGGCGGCGCAGGTTTCGCACGCCGCTTTCGCGCGTGTACTCTTCGATGATCTCGGAAAGGGCGGCGGGGTTGATCGCTACGTCGGCTGATTTTAGGCCGTGGCGCTGCAGCTCCTGAGGGATCAGATAGTCTTTGGCGATCTGAAATTTCTCCTGCGGCGTATATGAGCTAAGCTCGATAAATTCCATCCTATCGCGCAGCGGCGCAGGTATGAGAGATACGTCGTTCGCCGTGGCGATAAAGATGATCTTGCTAAGATCGATGTTGAAATTTAGATAGTAATCCCTAAAGCTCGAGTTTTGCTCGGGGTCTAAAATTTCAAGCAGAACTGCGGTCGGATCGCCCTTGTATGAGCTTGAAATTTTATCGATCTCATCAAGCACGATGACGGGGTTCATCTGATTTGCCTCGATGAGCCCTTGCACGATGCGGCCCGGCATCGCGCCGATGTAGGTGCGGCGATGTCCGCGTAGCTCGTTTACGTCCTCGAGCCCGCCTAAAGCGACGCGGATAAGTTTGCGCTTAAGCGCGGTCGCGATGGAGTTCGCAAGGCTCGTCTTGCCTACGCCGGGAGGGCCATAAAAGCACAGGATCGCGCCGCCGTTTTTGCCTTCCTCTTTGCTCTTCTTGCCGCTTGTGCCGCGAAGCTCTAAAAGCTGCTTCAGCGCGAAATACTCCTCGATGCGCGCCTTGGGCTTTTTCAAGGAGTGGTGGTCTTTATTTAGCTGCGCGGTGACGCCGTCGATGGACATCTTATGCTTGGCGGTCTTTTCAAAAGGCACCTCCAAAACCCAGTCCAGATAGCTCTGCACGAGCCCCGCATCGGCGCTGTCCGGATGAAGGCGGGCAAATTTATCGATCTGCTTTTTGATCTCTTTGTAAGCATCCTCGCCCAAATAGGGCTTTTTGGCTTCCAGCTTTTTGCGGTACTCCTCGATCTCGACGTCGCGATCGGCATCGCCACCGAGCTCCTTTTGAATCTGCTTGAGCTGCTCTTTTAAAAAATACTCCTTATTTGTCTTGTCGATCTTGGAGTGAACTTTGCTTTTGATCTCCTTTTCGAGCCTCTGCGCTTCGATCTCGTCGGAGATGTAGTTGATGAGGTTGAAAAGGCGCTTTTGCAAGTTGCTCTCGGTAAAAAATGAGTAGGCTACCTGTTTTTTTAGGCGCAGTGCGCTTAAAATGAGATCGCAGACGCGCGCGGCGTCGGTGCCGTCGTCGATCGTCTTTAGCAGATCGTTCGGAAAAAAATGCGTAAGAGTGCTAAGCGTCTTGGTTTTTTCCTTCAGCACGCTTACTAGCGCGTCTAATTTTTGATCGTTGCCGCGCTCGTCGTGGATGATATCGACGGTAGCAATTAGCGGATCTTGTGAAATTTCTTTTACGATTTTGCCTTTTAGTGCGCCTTGGAATAAAATTTTAACCCGTCCATCCGGAAGCGGCACGGTTCTCATCACAGAGCCCACTACGCCTGCGTTATAGATACCGCCGAAGCTTCTATCGCCGCTAAATTCCGACTTTGAGCTTACGACCATTATCATAGATTCGTTTTTAGCGGCTAGATCAAGAGCTTTTTTGTTATGCTCGTCGCCGATAAAAAGGGGCGCTATCATAAACGGATATAAAAATAGCTCGTCCTCGACGATGATAGGCAGATCGCTCGGGAAGGTTGTATTTTGCATCAGTTGCATCGCTCCTCCTACTCAAAAATCGCGCGATACCAAGGCGAGTGCGGTTTAATGACGTCGGTGCCGTTTAGCGGGGACTCTTCGATGCGCTGCTCGTAAATTTTGGCAGAACTTTCGCGGTCGGTGCGCTGGTAAAGGTCTTTAATGTCTATATTTAGCTGATGCTCGGCAAGGCGTAGCTTTGTTAGCATCGTCTCAAGTAGCGGACGATACTCGCTCTGCGGGTATTCAGCTATAAATTTTCGAATTTCGTCGATGCTGTTTAGCATTAGCTTTTGGTTGCGATTTGGGCGGCTAAAGGAGTCGAAATTTGCTCTGATCTTTAGAAATCTCGCGTATTCGATCTTTTGCGTCGTACCGTAGAGGCGGATATATTCGTCTAGGTATTTGTTTGCTTTCTCGTAGTTTTCATCCTCCACGAATGCCCACGCCATAATGAGCGTCATCTCCTCAAGCAGCGGAGAGGCGATATGCTCGCTAGAAAAGCTAGTGTAGTGCTTCTCGGCATCCTCCATGCTGGCGTTATTGATATCTTCTAAAATTTTAGAATACCACGCTTCGGGGCTTAGATTAAAAAGCTCGCCGTCACCTTTGCCACTGCAGCCGCCGATAAACGCGATAAATAGGAGAGCGAATAGAATTTTACTTAGATTTGTCATAAAAAATCCTTGGAATTTATTTAGCTCGTAATTTTATAGTCTTTGAGTAAATGCAAGCTTAAATTCCGCGTCCAAATTTAAAAATGGAATTTCTTTAAAATTTTTGTGCGTTCGGGCTTAAAAATCTTTAGAAACCAAAAAAATTTACGCGATAAATTCTAAATTTAAGTTTAACAATAGTATAATTAGCGCCGATAACGCAGAGTAAGTTTGCGTTTCCGTAATTTCAAAATTTTAAAGAAAGGATGTAAGATGAAAAAAGGTTTTACTCTAATTGAGCTGATCTTTACTATCGTGATTTTGGCGATTACGACGATGGCGATCCCTCGTATCGTCGCGCAGACGACCGAGCTAAATGCCCTTGCGATCAAAGAGGAGCTCGTATATAACGCCAAAGCTTTAATGTCTCGCGTATCTAAGGCGCAATGGGATAGTGCGTATGCTAATGATGCTACATGCGGAGGCGATGCGAGCTGCATGGATAGAATTTTGACCGTAACTCCAGGCGTAGATGATTCGGGCAATAGTACCAAGGAAGTTAGACCGGGGATTTTGCCGGAAGCTAGTCAGCGTGGAATCAGCTCCCAAACTCCGGCTACAAAAAAGCAATTTGGTAGAAATGGAATTTCGGTTGGCGGAGGTCGTTATAACGATATTGACGACTACGACCAGTTCACGACCGATATAAGAGTCGGTGATCTGGTAGGCTCTAGCAGCAAGGGCGACTTCATTCTAAATACTAGGATTAATATAGATGTGGATTATGTAGCAGAGCCTTTTACTGCTGCGCAGTATGCTACCGGTACCGATATAAGTGGTGTTCTTAGTGATCAGCCATCCAATGGCGCTGTTACCAATATCAAGATGGTTAGGGTTGCTGCTACGGATCTCAACGATGCTGTAGCGAGAGACGGTGCTGCTAAATCAGTCGTTTTAAAAGCGTTTTTATCTAATATCGGCGTCGGCGTCCAGACAACCGTTACTAGACGATATAACTGACAGGAGCGCGAGATGAAAAAAGGTTTTACCCTTATAGAGCTAGTGTTTGTTATCGTAGTGCTAGGTATCATCTCGATGTTTGGTGCCGATCTATACACGAAGATCTACAAATCCTACGTACATGTGCGCGCAGTAAACCAACTGGAAGCCAGAACGCAAAATGCGATGATGCTAATCACAAACCGCTTGGAGGATAGAATAAAAAGCTCTACCATAGGCAGAGAGCTTAGAACAAATGAGTTTGTGCCGATTAGTGATCTTACTGATCCGAAATACGACATACTAGAATGGATCGGTCAAAGCGTAGAGACGAGAAATATAAATAAGAGAACTCCAGGTTGGAGTGGTTTCATGTCAATGTCTCAGCTTCGAGATGACAAATGGAAAGCAGGTATAGAAGATGCTGGCTATATTGGGAATACGAGAGCTGAATTTAATATGGTCTCCTTGGGTAGCGATTTTCCGCAAGTAGCTAGGATAGTTCAGAACTTAAGGGCTACCGCGTATAATACTCCGTCTAATAACACCCAAGTTGCCGTTATTTTTAGGGTCGTTACTAACGATGCCTCCCCTACTAGCGTAGGTATAGGCTTCGGCTACGATAGAGCGGTTCAAGCAAACGGTAGCAATCGCGTGTTGATCGCCGTAGGTACTCCTAGTGCTGCGGGTAGCGGTAATATGGAAGGCGAAACTATCAGGATAAATCAGTATCCGCTCAATCCAAATAACGATAACTCACAGGAATTCTCCGAGCAGTATTATATAGCTCATAGTGCCTACGCGATCGTTCCAGATTTAGGGGGTAGGGATAGTATTGTATATATGAGAGATAATGCTGGTAATGTATTAAGTAAAAATTTTGATTTGGTTTTAAAATATAATTATCGTCCATGGAGCACTGTTGCAAACGATGCGAACTCATACAATGTTGCTAGCAGCGCGTTACTAGCCGAGGACGTGAGCTTGTTTAGGTTCAAGGACGATAACGGCGCTGTTGCGCTTAAACTATGTATGAGAGACGACGGCAGAAATTTCGATCCTGCAGAGCTGGATCTGAACGTTTGTAAAGCACAGGTGGTGTACTAATGAAAACTATGCGAAAAGGCTTTGCTCTAGTAGCGGCCATATTTTTTATCATCATTGTAGCGACTACCGCGATTACGGCGCTATCTATCGCGTCTATGACGGCTCGCGATGTCAATAATATCCAAGGCAGAGAGCAGGCGCTACTGCTAGCTCAGAGTGCTACGGAGCTGGCAGTCCTTGCTATGCAAAAGCATCAGTATCTAACTACCCCGCTTAAAGAAGGCGGTGCCACGGCTACAACCAATCCTACGTTAAATACGATTACGCTAGCATATCCGTCAAATGATCCAGCTCAAAAGATGTTTGATATCACCGTGACATTCGGATATTTCGATAGACAGTTGGGTGCGCCCGGCAATCATACCGTCGCTTATAGTAATTTTGGGCAAGGCTCGTCCGAAACACTTGCAAATGGTAGTGTGGGCAGAATTCTAAGCCATGCTGCGCTTGTAGACGTGGTAGTAAAATCCAACGTAGCGGTTATGGGGAGGCCGCAGATTACATATCATAGGCGCACTATTCAAAAACCATAAAGCAAAGGAGAGACGATGAATTTAAATATCGTAGGTAAGCAGTTTGAGCTAACGGAAGCTATTAAAAATTATGTCGAAAACGCATTTGAGACGCTAGAAAAATATAATCTCGACATCATCTCGGGGCGTTGTGTAATTTCTGCCGACGAGAAGCAAGGCAAAAAGGGCTTTGTGGTGGATTTCTCATTAAATTTAGCGCATCAAGACACTATCGTCGTGCGCCAAAAAGATAAGGATCTCTATGCCGCCGTCGATCTCATCGTCGAGCGCGCCTCAAAAGTACTTCGCAGATACCACGATAAGGTAAATTCTCATAAAAATCGCGACGAAATGAAGCAAAATGCCGTAGATAATGCGGTCGGTACCAATAAGTCAAATTTAAACGATGAAGTTGATGAGATCGTCCCTACCGAGCTGGATCTATATAAGCCGCTAGAGATCGATGAGGCGCTAAATAAGCTTAAAGAAAGTACCGATCAGTTCTTGGTCTTTAACGATATGGATGCTAAAATGCGCGTGCTTTATAAGCGCAAGGACGGTAAATTCGGTCTGTTTTAGCTAAATTTCATATTCGGGTATTTGAAATTTCAAGCGCTCGAGTTCTGATGAAATTCGGATCGGGTGCTTTTTTAAATCGTCTCTGTTATAACATAGCGCCGATGAACTTTGGAAAAATAGCTGGTCATGTTTTTGCAAAGTCCAAATTGCGATGTCTTTAATTCGCTGCACTAGGAATTTTTACAGAGTAATACCGCCCGATTTTTAGTTGTGACAAGCCTTGTTGCGAGAATTATCTACGAGCAGTGAAGCCGTAAAGTGAATGTGGGTGAAGTTGCGTGAGCAAAAAATCGCGCTCAACTCGCCGTAAGCGAGCCGGCTTTTCGTAGCGGATGTAAAATTTATTTCAACATCAAATCGTAACAGAGCTTTTGAATTTTAAAATTTGCTGAAATTTTTGATAAATTTCCGCATTTTTTATATTTTATGAAATTTTTTCATCGTTAAGTTTTCATCGCGTTGTCGTTATTTGCCGTCCCATTTGAAATAAATTAAATTTTAATTATAAATCTTTCAAATTGCACTGTAATTTAAGCAAAAAAAATGTAAAATAGTAGTCAAAAATTATGTTATTGACCGGAGGGTAGTATCATGAAAGTTAAGAGTTTTAGCTTTGCGCCCATTTTGGCGCTGTTGTTTTGTTTCGCGACGGGAGTATTCGCAGATGATGTTAGGTCGAACGTGAAGATAAATCCTGCTACCCCAATAAGCAACGAGTATCGTGACGATGGCGTGCTGGACGGAAAGATAGGCAGAAGTGGTTGGACTTGGAACGGAAATGAGGGTTTGTATAATTTCACCACTATAAAAAACTTTCCGTCTGACGAATTAAACCAAAAGCCGATAGTTAGATTCGGCGGTGCGGGCACATACGTCTTTGGAGACTACGCCGTGACTGGAAAGCCGGTGATTAAATTAAGCTGGCCTTCTGCTTTAGGCCATGGTTACATGTGGGGAGCAAAAGGCACATACATTAAAGATGACGGCGACGGACAGTTTTATTTGAATAGTTCAAAAGCTGTTTTGAGGCTTCCTAAGGGCGTGACTAAAGACGATATAGTCTATGCGAGACTTTATTGGCAGGGAAATATATTCAGCACGACTGATTTTGACAGCCAAGCAGAATACAACAGCAAAGACGGAAAAAAATTGACCGGTTTTGCTAAGGGGTATACACGGGTGAAATTTAAAATGAAAAGCTCGAAAGGTAAAGCTAGCATAATAGAAGATGTTTATAGAGATAGATGCGAAGGAACGGCTGCTTGGAACTTTTTGGCAGAATCTCGCAAGCCCTTACGTTTGCGTTTAAAATATGGCTGCACTAAAGATATTACCGATCTAGTCAAGACATATTTTGAACCTTATTCCGACAGCATTGAATTTACTGTAGGAAACGTAAAAACGAGTGATGGTGAGGATCAAAGCGGTGCAGATTTTACCAATGGAGAGTTCAACAGCGTTCGTCTTGGGCCGTACGGCGGATGGGGAATAATCGTAGTATATGATAAAACCGCCCCGTCCAGAAGGGCTTTGCTAGATAATTTACAATCTAACGATAGCGTAACGGGTCAAAAAATGACTTATAAAGAGGCCGTAGAATATAAAAATAAATATTTTAAACCAAAAAACGTAACTATTTACGGCGATTATTTTGTCCTCACCCCTTGGGATAAGGGATATACGCCTATAAACATTAACGCTACCATCAATGGATTTTATACACCTAGAAGTGGGTCCGTAAGTGCAAAGCTAGGGTTTTTAGGGTTTGGTGGCGAGAGACAAATGACCTCCGACGAGTATTTTAAAGTTCAACACAAAGGAACCGCACAAATGGATTCGCTATACGGATCCGGTGTGGTTAATCAACGGTTAGCTAACGATCGCGCTAATATATACGACGGCTCTGTCGCTTTACTTATAAATGATAACGGCACCTATAAGTATAGCTATCCATACGGCACTGGTTATTTAGGTGGATTTGATCTGGACGAATTCGATATCGGTTCAAAGATGAAGAATGCGCAATCTAGTCTAAACATCTCTTTGGGTGCGGCGTATGAAGATCTCAACGGAGGTCAAGCCGATCAAAACTTCATAAGTATGATTGCTATTTCCGCCGATTTGTATGTCCCTCAAATGTGCTATCAGTATGAAGTCTATAACGCCTCTAACTGGGTTAAATTCTTTGATAATGATGGTAACCGAAGAAGCGAAGAGGATGTAAAAAAACTACATGAACCTCCTGAGCAGATCAAAAACCCGGTAGTTGCGGGTGAAAATATCTATTATAGAATGAAATTTGAAAATAGATTGAATGGCGGCGATAGCGAAGATGCAGCAGGTGCGGTAGTATCGATCGACTTTGGTCAAGCCGGCGCTACCTATACCAAAGATAGCGCTACTATAAATAACGAGCTAGTCGTAAATGATCCTATCACTACCACTACAAATACCATACCTGCGGCGGCAGCCGATGAACTAGTCTATTTACGCGATGGTCAAAAGGGTGCATACGAGACTATGAAAGACGTCATAAAAGGTGGCACTCCAAACGTTACGAAGCCTATTTATAAAGATAGGCAGTTTACTGCGCTTGACGGTAATATATTGAAATTTTATATAGGTCAAGGCGCGGGAGACTTAACTCCTTCTTCAACACCGGGCGGTAGTCCTGTACTTGTAGGCGGATTAATGCAGCCAGGTAAAGCGGCATACGGCGAGTTTAATGCTACCGTAAATACGGGTGCAACCATATTGCAGGCTCCTGCCGTGACACTAAGTTATAAGATGAGCTTAGATATAGGCGGCGGTCAGCGAGTCTTCATAGAGATGGATAGCGCTTCTGAACTTGAATTATGCGATGCGACAAAGGTTTCTAAAAGCGTTAATATCCTACCTTTAAGCGGTTTACAGGTAGTCAATAAGAATTTTAGTAAAAATGACGACGACGATAGGCTATATACTCAAATCTCCGATAAGCCTTTCGATGCGAAACTCATCTTTAGACCGGATTATGAGAGCCAATTTTGTAAGAAGTATAAGGATGATACCGGTAAATGCGAGGAATACATCGACGCAGCCGCAAATTCTCCTTACTTCAAAAAAGATCCGAATACCGGCAAGCTCATATATATCGGTAGCGAGGCTAGAAAGCTTGAGAAATTCGACTTGAGCGGTAAATTGTATTTATCCGTTGTCAGGGCGAGAAATGCCGCTACTACCTCGGATAAAGTTGCCGATAGCGATAAGGGGAATAGCGCAGTTTACTCATGCCGATCCGTAACCGATTCCTTAAAAATTCCGTTTAAGATGAAGGACAAAACCGATTACACTATCGATAAGGAAGTGGATTTTAAAGGAAAAAGTATTTTAGAGCTAAACGATATAGAGATAGGAGATGCGTATCAGGGTCTTACATTTATGCTTAGCTATCGTCCGGATGATCAAGTTGCCTCAGGGTCCGATTTAGATCAGTATATAAAAAATAAAGATTTAAATAACAGCGATCCTAAGGCTTATTACTTGGAGCTCAAGAAATGGGAGCTTAAAAAGCGATATGGATATTGTGAGTCTGGTGAGAATTTCGGTTGGTGCAACAAAAATCTAACCGAGAACCAAAAGAAGGACATTTGGGAGAATAAAATACAACCAGAGTTGCAGAAGCTTGAAGATAATATAAAGGCTGCTAAAGATGAGTTCGGAATTCAAATGTCAAAAGACGGCTCGTTCCACATATGCGGTAGCGATAACTTCGTGCTTCGCCCTGCATATTTTAATGTAGATACAAAAGCGCTGAAGGATTCGGGCAAGTATAGTAAGATCGTAGATACCACCGCTAGCGGCGATATAACTAAAAAAGGTGATGGCTCCAGCGTACTTAATCCTAGTAATCTGCGCGTAGGCGGCGATTATACACAAAATGCAGATATCTTGGCTCATGTAATATCGGCCAGAAGCTATAGCGGCAACGGCGTACCTAACTACACAGCAGAAATTGGCGGGGATTTGGGCAATCAACGCTATCATCTACGTAAGAGCTATGGCGCGGATTCTGATGATACTCAAGATATATCAACCAAGATCCGCGGCATTCAAACCTACTTGCGTCCGTTTATATCTAATGAATGCGCGGCTAATGTCGCTACTCAATCCTATTATGTAGATAGAAAGAATGCTTCCACTACATTAAAACGTGGCGTTAAAGAAGATAGTTGTTATGGTGGTACTGCAGTGGAATATTCCGGTGCTAAATACAATGCCGAAACAGGCAAATATGAGATTGATCCGGAAGCCATCAAAAAAGGCTCTTTTGGTAAAAGCGATGATGTCTCATGCGTATTAAATGGCACAAGCTCGAAATTTGACGCAGCATTTAGAAGAGTATGGGATAAAAACGCTATAAGCTTATGGGCAAATTTTAACGCTAGGAATATCGTAGAAGCAGGAGGCGTTGCGAAATTTGATAGCAAAGGTCATGTTCAAGGTGCATATCTGATGACTCAGTCTAGAAAAGATCCGGAAGCTAAAGATAAAAGCTATGCCGTTATCTATACCGAAACCATAGGTAAAGATGCCGATAAAATTTTTAATTACTATAATGTCGGCGATGTGCTGGTAAATATCTATGATAACTCGTGGACGGATGCTTATTCCGATCAGACATACTCTAAGAAGTGGAAGAGCGCTAAATGTATCATCAATTCATCTAGCAATACTCCTAATGCTAAAGGTATGATAGGCTGCGACGTAGGTATGAGGCTTGCTGCTAACAAAGATAAAGCGATAAATGATAATATCGTATTACGCTACCGACCGGATCGTATCAGGGTATCTCTCACAAGCCTCGATAACGGCGTAACAAGCGGCGTAGGTGATAATAATATCACGGGCGGGGTATCTGCGTATACATATTTCAATGCTCCGGATATTGAGAATAATGTAGTAATATATGGTAGTGATAACTCTACGCAAAATTTAGCGGTGACGCATCAGATAAGTCAGCTAGCCAAGCTTAAGGTCAATGCCGTAGCATATCTATCCGACAAGGTCTATAAAGATGTCATCGCTACGCTTTATGACGGGTATAAACAAGATGTTGGCGGCACTCCTCAAGCCGTGTGCGGATTTTCAAGCGATCTTGATTTTGCGCTAAATTTCGGATTTGATTGTGCTAACAATAATGCCGACGGACGTTGCTCCACAGCTGCCGCTAGGAGAACTGGCGGAGATACAAATTATGTACCGTATCCCGATAGGGCTAATGTTATCTACAATATTCCTGGCGGTACGCAGTTTTTTGCTAGCAATTCTAACGAGTGTCTAGGCGCTACGGGATATGATAGTAGATGCTATAAATATAACGTAAGAACTCTAAGTACCACTATAACCGGTGGAAGAAGAGACTGGAATGAGGCCGCTTCCGCCGGTGATGCGGGCTACGGTATGCCTATACCTCTTAGTATCGCCCTTAATTACTATTCAGATGCTACCCTAAGAGGTGGACTTATCAATAGGCCGCAAGGCGGTACGGGAATCAGGTATGACTCGAAGTCGGATCAATTTAGAATTTTGGCGCAAGGATTTAGAGAGGGGCAAACTCCTGACTCGACTGTATATTTCAACTTCGATAGAATGCATAAAACCCCTAGCACGCCGGTGCTCATCTACGCTAGTGACTTTGATGTCAGAGATGCGAAGAAGGGCGATCTTAAAACCTATGGAAAGTTTTGGCCGTCTAAGTTCGATAGCTCATATAATGCTATCTCGGATACTAACTCCGAGGATTATAATGAAGACAATATAAAGATATCAAAGGAGGATTTTGATACATTTATCACTAGAAAAGTTGAAGATACGACGGGAGTTAAAAAAGCAAAAATGAGCGTTGCAAATAAAGCTGATTATATAGCCGCTGCTAATTCCAATAGTAAGACCTATGCAACAGGTACGACCGTTACGGATTTTAGTGACAATATAGGTACTTATGCACTATTCGTCTACGGTACGTCGTATGATAAGAGCCTAGGATCCAGAGTCTATCAGGCTACTACCAGAACCGGGGTAACCGTGCCTATTTATGCGCAGATTTATTGCGGTAGAACCGATAGGTGCGCGAATATGCCTGCTCCTAGCGCAGAACTTGCTTATGAAGCCCCTAACTCGAATATATTTACCGTGCTAGCGGCTCAGGATCCTAGCTTGACCGATTTTACGAAGTTCGTAGTAAATACTAGGGCTACTCTAAATAATATAGGCGCAGAGTTTGTGAGTGCCTATAACAGCTTTACGACTTCTGGCGTAAATATTCACAGGGGTAATGTAGTAGACAGAGGCAAGGAAGACGTAGATATTAGGGCTACCGTACCGGGTCAAGCTACTATACGTATCGTCACTAATCCATGGCTTATCCATACGCCTGCCGGAAATCAGAGAACTATGTTTACGGTAGCGGGTGGAGCCTATTCTAGCCAGTACTCGGGCGTACCGCAGTATTTTAATCCTCTTATTGTAAACGTAAGGGCTGCTAACCCTACGGTTTGGGGCGGTGAAGGTCAAGTCAAGTCTGGTACGGAAGATGACGTAGGATCGTTCGCTGGCGGTAGCACATCGGATAACAGTACGAGTGATACTTCTACGAAAAAGTTAGATACGGGTGACATTCGCGATATCTACAATCAAAAGACTGATTGGTAGTATTCGCGTTAAGCTCGCAATACAGAGGCTAGCTTTCGGGCTAGCCTTTTTTTATGGGCGGAATTTTAGTTTTCTTGGCGACAGATTTTTTAAAATTATGCTTTGTAAATTTTGCTTGAAAATTCTGTGAGATAGAATTTTGTGAAATTTTAAATTGCGAAATTTTGCTGCGAAACTTGGCGGTAAATTTTACTTACTAAGATTTGCGCGTCGTAATGACATATAATTTACGCGCTAATTTCAAGCAGTAGAATTCCAAAGCAAAATTTTGCAGTTAAATTTTACCGTACGAAATTCTCGATTGTTAGCATGGCAAGCTTTGCATGGCGCGATCGCGTAAAATTTGCCGGAAAATTTCATCACTCAGAATTTTTCTGCCTCCAAATATAGCTGCAGAATTCCGTTTCGTAAAATTTCGCATTCCAATCCTCATCCTAAAATTATATCGCGGTAAAACGCATCGCTGATAAAACTTAAAATTCTATTGCTCAAAGCCGCCTGCATTCCCCCTTATACTTCAAAATTTTATTTCGTAAAATTTCAATCCGCCTAGAGCCGCCGTATAAATTTCGCCTCATAAATTCTATTCGCCCATTTACCCGTTTTTAAATGAAATTTCGGCACAATGCGGCTTAAAATTTCATCAGGGAAAGCCACTTGAAAACAAAAAATATCAGAAATTTCAGCATCATCGCGCATATCGACCACGGCAAATCCACGCTCGCAGATCGCCTGATTAGCGAGTGCAACGCCGTCGAGGCGCGCCAGATGAGTAGCCAGATCATGGATACGATGGATATCGAGAAGGAGCGCGGCATCACGATCAAGGCGCAGTCCGTGCGGCTCGAATACGAGCTTGGTGGCGAGAAATACGTTTTAAATTTGATCGACACTCCGGGCCATGTAGATTTTAGCTACGAAGTCTCGCGCTCGCTGGCTAGCTGCGAGGGGGCGATCCTTGTCGTGGACGCGAGCCAGGGCGTGCAGGCGCAGACCATCGCAAACGTCTATATTGCCCTACAGCACAACCTCGAGATCATCCCCGTGCTCAATAAAATCGATCTGCCCGCCGCCGATCCGCAGCGCGTAAAAGAGGAGATCGAGCACGTCATCGGGCTTGATTGCAGCAGCGCGATCGAGGTCAGCGCCAAAACGGGCGTGGGCATCAAAGAGCTCTTAGAGGCGATAATCACTCGCATCCCCGCGCCCAAAACGGACGATGCCGCGCCGCTTAAAGCGCTCATCTACGACAGCTGGTTCGATAACTACCTAGGCGCGCTCGCGCTTGTTAGGCTCTACGACGGCGTGCTGAAAAAGGGCGACGAGGTCTATATCATGGGTAGCGAGAACCGCCACGAGGTGCTTGATCTGATGTATCCCAATCCGCTTGCGCCCGCCAAAACTCGCGAGCTTAGCAGCGGCGAAGTGGGCATCGTAGTAATGGGGCTAAAAAACGTCTCCGACGTGCAGGTGGGCGATACGATCACGCTTTTTAAAAAACGCGCCGCCGAGCCCGTGGGCGGCTTTGAGAAGGCCAAGCCCTTCGTGTTCGCGGGCATCTATCCCGTGCAGACCGATAAATTTGAAGATCTGCGCGACGCTTTGGATAAGCTTAGCCTAAACGACAGCTCGCTTAGCTACGAGCCTGAAACGTCGCTCGCGCTAGGATTCGGCTTTCGCGTCGGGTTTTTGGGGCTACTGCATATGGAGGTCGTCAAGGAGCGGCTCGAGCGCGAGTTTGATCTCGATCTCATCGCCACGGCGCCGACCGTCACATACGCCGTGTATCTCACGGACGGCTCGTGTGTGCGGATACACAGCCCCAGCGAGCTTCCGGCGCCAAATTTCATCGAGCGCATCGAGGAGCCCTACGTCAGGGCGACCATCATCACCCCGAGTGAGTTTTTGGGCAATCTCATCAGCCTTTTAAATTTGCGCCGCGGCATCCAAACCAAGATGGACTACATCACGCCGGAGCGCGTCCTGCTCGAATACGACGTGCCCACAAACGAGATCATAATGGACTTTTACGACAAGCTCAAGTCCTGCACCAAGGGCTATGCGAGCTTTGATTACGAGCCGATAGATTACAGGCGCGGCGATCTCGTAAAGCTCGACATCCGCGTCGCGGGCGAAGCGGTCGATGCGCTCTCGATCATCGTACCCGCCTCAAAGGCCGAATCCAAGGGGCGAGACCTCGTCAAAGCGATGAAGGAGATCGTGCCGCGGCAGCTTTTTGAGGTCGCGATCCAAGCAAGCATCGGCAACAAGATCATCGCGCGCGAAAACGTCCGCGCCATGGGCAAAAACGTGACCGCCAAGTGCTACGGCGGCGACATCACGCGCAAGCGCAAGCTGCTCGAAAAGCAAAAAGAGGGCAAGAAGCGCATGAAGGCGATCGGCAGGGTAAATTTGCCGAGCGAGGCATTTTTGAGCGTGCTAAAGATTGATTAAATTTTATGTTTGAGCGGGTGATCTAAATTTCATCTTTTGCCGCGCTGTCGTAAAATTTGCTTTTAAATTTTAACGATCGCTCGGGCGTTTAAATTTAGCAGCTCGCCGTTAGGCTAAAATTTCGTCTTTCAATTTCACGATCTTAAGAGGCGATTTAAATTTTATGACTGCATGGCGTTTAAACTCTATCGCTCGTGCTCAAGCTGATACATTCGCTGTTGCGCGCCCATTTTGTGCCGCTTTAAGCTCTAACGCTCGCTGCTCGGTCGTAAAATTTCGCTTTTAAATTAGGCTAAAATTTCGCCTTTCAAATTTAACGATCCCCGAGCGGTTTAAATTTTATGTCCGCCAGCCGATCATTGCGGTCGCGCCCGCAGCTCGGCTACAAAATTTTATTCCAGCGACGCTCTGCTATAAATTTTACCAGCTGCGGTTTTGTAAATTTGATTAAATTTTACTGCGCGCCGCATGCAATTTCCATAGCGCGAGCTTTTATAGCAAAACGGCGTATAAGAGGGCGCGTCGATAAATTCAGCAAAAGTGCTAAATTTATCGGCGCGAGATCAAAGGAGTAAAAATGAAATTTTTAGACCGCTTGGGCGTGGATAGGAGCAGCTTTATTGATCTGTTTTCGGCGTGTTTGGGTTGCGGCGCAAGAGGCGGGTTCGAAGCTGATCGTAAAGGGCAGGCGCCGCTCTGTGGATTTTGAGCGTGGCGAGATCAGTTTCGGCGATGATGCGCCGCGCGCCATCTGGTATATCGGTAGCGAAGCGAGCAGCAGCCGCACGTGGCTGTGGGGATACGAAAACATAAACCGCCTTGATGAGTGGCTGCTCACCCTTGCGCGAGATGTGCGCGACTTCGGCTTGCGGCACGGGCTAGCCGCGCTTAGCACGCCTAAGCTCGCACTAAGCGCGGAGATAAACGGCCACGCTCTAAGCGCAATTGCGTGCGGATTATCGCAGGAACCGGTATGTTACTACCGCTGTCCGCACGCAGGCGGAGCGGTGTTTGTGGCGTTTGCGGCGGGCGAGTGCGTGAGCTCCGATGGCACGATCAAGCTCAGCATGGATGCAAACGAGCTTATCTCTTTAGCGCGCGATTACATAGGCGCATTTCAGTTAAATTACGCCGTTTTTATTAAGGCGCTTTTACTTAGAAACGGCACGAAATTTAGCGAAGCGGCGGACAAGATCGTAGCAAATTTTAAAAATGACGCAGTTTTTTCGTTTGATAATTTGGGGCGGCTAAGCGAGGTGAAGTTCGCCGTATAGAGCTGCAAATCTCGCGCCGTGCATTCTGGGGCTTTAAAATTTACGCCGTGAAATTCTGCTTCGTAAATTTTATATCTTAAAATTTTCAGCCTTAGAATTTTGCTCGGTAAAATTTAGACTGCGAAACTCCGTCGCGTGAAATTTTGTCTTAAATTTTTACGCCGTAAAATTCCGCTACAGGGTCTGCGTCTGAGCCTTTAAATTTTAAATCAAAATCAGCCGCCGTCGATGTCGAAGTCAAGATGCTCTTTGAAATAAGCGCGCAGTCTGCGGCGGTCGTTGCGGCCGGGCGTGATCGCAAACCACAGCACGCGGTCGTTTAGATCCTTGCCGCGGATCAGCACGGTGTCGCGCAGCAAGATGTCGTGAAAGTCGCCGTTTAGCCGCCACGACGAGAGCGCCTTGGCGAAGAAAAAGATCGCGACGCTCGCTATCAGCATCACGAATGCCATGCCTACGCGCTCGCTCATGGCGATACCGACTAGCCACAGCACGATTATAGACGCATACGCAAAGTTCAGAAACTTCTCGTATTTTACGTAGCGGGAGTGGCTAAGCGCCGTGTAGTTCGTGCAGGTGCGCAAAAAGCCCGGCGTGAGCCTAACGTAGTCGATATTAAAGAGCAGGATTTCGCTCTTGCCCGCACCCGAGACGAAGGTGATCGCGTGGTCGCTAAATTTAAACAGCCCGCCGCCGTCGCGCCCCTGATACCAAGCTACGCCCGCGATCAAAAGCCCCAAAATCCCGCCTCCGCCGCGACCGCGTCCGTTGCCTAAAAAAAATTTATCTAAATCAAGCCGGGCCGACACGCCGTAAAAAAATATAAAGACCATCATCGCAATGACGAAGATCACGATGAAGGAGTTGTCGTTTTTGACGCTAAATCCGCCTGCACTCGCGGTTCGTGCGCCGCGGCTGCGAAGGGCGGCTTTGTAGTCTTTGGTGCTAAAAGTAGGCATCAGCTTCCTTTCTTTCGGGCTTGCGAAACTCTTTTGTGCTTTCAAAGCCCATTTAAAACGGTGAAATTTTATAAAATTTCAGATCAAATTCGGATTAAATTTCAAATTTGAAGAGGCTTTAAAATTTAAATGGGTTTCAAATTTAAAGGATTTGAAATTTAGCCGCCTAGCTACGCTTAAAATTTACGCTTTCGCTTAAATTTATCAAAATTTAAACGCATAGCGGCGCCGAAAGATCGTAAATTTAGCCCGGGCTAAACCCCGTTTTTATATAATTGCACAAAATTTTAAAGGAGAAAAAATGAAAAAATTTTTTGCTTTGCTTCTTGCGGCGCTATTCTTTGTTGGTTGCGGGCAGTCTCAACCGAAAGTGCCGATCGCAAGCGCGTATAAATTCAAGGGGATTACCTACCAACACTTCCAAAACCATAATCCGAAAAAATTTGTCTATCAATCGCCGGAAGCAGTCGAGAAAAAGTACAACGAGCAGCTTTTAGCGGCGCTAAAAGAGGCAAACCTGCTGGATCAAAACTCTACCGATGAGCTTAAAATTACAATAAAGCACCACAGGGGCTTTACGGGCGAAGCTACTCCGTTTCCTAGCGATAGAATCGGTGGTATAGAGTTTATTTATGAGGTTAAACTAGTAAGAAACGGCCAAATTTTAAGAAGCTACGTGCAAAATGACATTGAGCATTACGATCCAGGATTTTTCGGCAATATGAAAACCATAGCGTTGCAAAATACGGATGATAGCTATGAAAATGCCGCAATTACGGCTCTTGTCAAGCATTTAATGGAGATCATAAAGAGCTTTTAGTGGCTCAAGGGCTTTGCATTGCAAACTAAACTGTAGTAAAATTTTAAAGCACAACTGGCTGGCGTATATGGCGGTTCGCATGATCTAAACCATCATAAATAGTTTTCGACGTCTTGCAGGTTTCTAAATCGCGGAATTTACAAAAACAGCTGCAAATTTGTGCGGTAAATTAAAGTGCAGTTTCGTAGAAATTAAGAAATCAATTTAAATTGCAAATGGTAGTTTTGCTGAGACAAATTCTGCTTCTCGCAGTCAAATTCTGCGTTATAACCCAATTTTAATGCTATAAAATTGAAATTCTGCGGTACAAAGCACCTGTTTATAGGCTATGAGCGCGGCCTCTTTTGCAAAGCCTTTATGTAGAGAGTACTGCGTGTTTTGCGTGATCTATCTTATAAACCTTTTTAAGCTCATCCAAAAACCGCTCGCGGCTAAAAACAAAAATGAAAGCGAAGATAGGCAAAATATAAGCTTGCCGATCTGCCCGAAAATTTCGCCCGAATGAATATCTAAAACCGCCGTGCGTATCGTCATAAAACGCGGCATTTGCGCTTTCATATCGGCAAATTTAACGTCCCTTAAAATTTCGCCACTCGTAGCATTGATCGCGATCCTATTAAATTCATCGTTCTCGTCGCTCGTAATCCCGTATATCGCGCTATATACTCCGTCTTTTGGATTAAGCATTATGTTAAAAAATTTAAAATTTTCGCCATGCTTTCGGGTAAAAATTTCAAACACAGCATCGATCTCTTGCAGTTTGCTTGTATCCTTAAACCCAGACTTTTGGCTAGGTTCAAATTTTTCAGCTTTATAAATTTGCTCCTCGCCCAAAATTTTATTCGTTAGTCTTGCTAACCAGTCATAAGAAAAATATAGCCCGCTCGCGCTTATAGCAAAAAGTATTACAGCCACATAGATGCCCGTGCATCCGTGGATCTGATAAAGCAGCGCGTAGCCGCGAGTTTTGAAGTTGATCTTTAGCGCTTTTGTGAGCTTGCATCTAAAAAACGGATAATAGATCAAAATCCCGCTTAGCAAAAGCAAAATGAGCCCTAGCGTGCTAAGTGCCACGATTTGCCTGCCGATCTCGCGAGCCCCCTCGCCAAAGGCAAGCTCAAAGCCTAGATTTGTATGTAGGCTTAGCACAACGTTCATTATCCTCTCTTCATAGTTCTCGCCGACGATTTGTCCGTCATAAGGGCTCAAAAAATACGCTCTTGCCCGTCCTTTGCCGTCTTTGCCCGCGACTTCGATGCTTGCGCCGCCGTCTTTTATGCCGATTAACTCCGGCGTGAAGCTGCTTTGCTTCTCGCCGAAAATTTTTAAAATTTCAGAAATTTTTAGGCGAGGTACATCTTTTTGGACGGCGAAAGACTGCCGCTCGTTAATCGCGTCAAAAATTTCATCGTGATACGAGATGAAACAGCCCGACAAGGCGACTACGAGCAGCGGTAGTGCACAAAGCAGAGACAAAATTAAATGGACGTTGAACTAAAAGTTTTTCTTTAAAATTCTCCTCATCGTTCAAATTTCATCTTTAAATTTTGCTCGAATTAAAAATTTACGTTGAAGCCGAGCTGAAATTTACGACCCTCAGCTATGAGGGCCCTGGTCGGTTTATCGTCTATTACTCTTTCGTTAAATACGTTATATACGCTAAAATTTACGCTAGCGTTTTTCGTGATTTTATAGTTAGTCCCGACGTCGGTGACGGCGTAGCCCTTAGTGTTTACATATACGCCATTTTTTACCCTGCTTATATAATTTACCTGCGTCCAGAAGCTCAGATCGCTATTAAAGTCGTAATCAAGTCCCGTTTTTATCATATAGCGCGGGGTGTCGGTCAGCGCTTTGCCCTCGTTTTCGCCTGATTTTTGTTTTGATTTAGCATAGGTATAGTTTGCGTGAAATGCTAAATTTGATAAAATTTTCCACTCGCCGCTAAGCTCAAGTCCGTCTATGGAAGCTCTGCCGACATTTACGTTTTCATAAATTCCAAAATAGGTTTTGCCTTGATAAACACAAGTCCAAGTAGCGGGATTATTAAAATCCGCTCCCGATCCCCAGCCGCCGCATCTTACGACGCTATCGATCTTGTCTTTGAAGTCGGTGTGAAAAACGGTCGCCGAAAGGCTTAGATTATCGTTATTGTCATACATCGTTCCGACCTCGTAATTTACGCTAGTTTCGGGCTTGAGGCTGCTTCGCCCCAGTCTGATACCGCGTCCGTGATTTATCGGAATTTTTAGCCCTTCGGATCTATCGTCGATATTAGGCGTCGTATAGCCCGCCGATACGCCTCCCTTAAACGATAAATTTTCATTTAGATGATAAACGATGTAGCCGCGCGGCGCAAAGTGTCCGCCGTAGTCTTTGTCGTAGTTGTATCTTAAGCCCGCAGTCAGTGCAAGCGCGTCCGTGACATAAAAATTATCCTCTCCAAATACCGACACATCCCATCTTTTTAGATGCGCATCATCGCTAAAGCCCGGCTCATTTTGTGATGAATCCAGCTTCTCATGGCGATACTGCGCGCCGAGCGTTAAAGTATTTGAGTCAAAAAGATACGAGCCTTGAGTATTAAATATCGTAGATCTTAGCCTGATGTCGCTTGCGGCTTGATCGGAAAAGGTTTTTGTAACCTCGTGCGATAGATAGGTATTGGTTAGAAATTTATCGTATCTTCCGCTATGCGAGAGCGAAATTTGATCGTCTTTGTCGTCTTCGTGAGTGTTATATCCTAGATACGCCGTTTTGCCTAGAGTTCTTGAGGTCAAGTTTTTAGTGTGTTTGTAATCAAGCGCGAGATCGTCGTTCTCGGTAGGCTTATACATAAGCTTCGCACCGAAATTCTTATCCGCGTCTTTTGGATTGCCGTAGTCTTTGGCGTCTTCAAATTTATGAAAATATCGCCCGTAAAGCGAAATTCCGAGTGCGTCTGGCACTATCGCGCCGCTTGCATAAAATCCAGTAGAGTAGCCATTGCCTATGTCTTTGTGCTGCGCGATGTCGTAGTAGCCGTTTATATTGGCGCTAGGTTCATTAGAAAAGCCCTTGGTGATGATGTTTATCACGCCGCCCATAGCGTCCGTGCCGTATAGAGAGCTCATCGGTCCGCGGATGACTTCCACGCGGGCGATAGCATTTGCGGGCGGGATGAAGCTTTGAATGCTTCCTTGCGAGCCGAAACCCGGAAATGCGCTCTCGCTGGAAACAGGACGACCGTCGATTAAAATTTTAGTATATTTTGAATCCATACCACGCATTCTGATATCGCTTTTGCCCTTCATTGAGCTAAATCTAGGTGCGGAATATACGCCTGGTATATCCTTTACGATGTCGGCTACGTCTTTGTGATTTCTCTTTTCGATCTCTTTTTGAGGTATTACCGAGATCGACGCCGGCGCTTCTTTGATATCTTGCTCAAAGGCGGTGGCGCTTACGACGATCTCTCCTAAATCGGCCTCTTGCCCCCCCATAGTTGTGCGGTTAAAACCGAAACTGCCACGAGCGATAAATGCAAACTGCGCATTATTATGTCCTTTTGATAAAATTTTGCGAATGAAATTCACGGACGAAATTATAGCTCCGAAAAGATTAAATATTTATGAAATATTAAAAGGCGTTATCGCTATCAAGCATATTTGATTCTCCCGTGCAATCGCTAGTTATAGGCATTGATGAATAAAATTTTATTTGCTCTTGGCAGTTTAAGGAGCGAATGATAAATTTAAAGGCGCAATGAGCTTTAAAAATTTACGCCGCGTTGTAAATATCAAAATTTAAATGCAGTGAGCTCGGGGTATCTGTCATTAGTGTGCGCCGT
>NZ_CALIMS010000016.1 GCF_938045345.1 uncultured Campylobacter sp. | reverse complement strand
CGCGCAGTATCAGCGCCTCGGCTAGTTTCATTTTCGTCCTTTTTAAAATTTATTTTCCGCCGCCAAGCTGTCGATCTTGTCCGTAGTGCGGTGAATACGGGCCGTAGAGCAAGCATTTGTTGCAGTTTTGGCCCAGCAGTATCGCATCTGCGCTCGCAGAGAGCTTGTATCCCGCGTCAGAGACGGTATCGCCGATCTGTTTGATGACCGCGGAGATCAGCATGCCTACAAGATCGCTACTGCCTCTGCTTGAGTCGTCGCTTACCTGCGCCGAACCCTCCCAGAGCGTCGCGCCGCTTCGCAGATCCACGAGCTTGGCATTGACTGCCACGACGCTTACGCTATTTAGCAGCATATACGAAGTGCCGTATTTGACGACATCCATGTATAGCACGGCGTCTGCGCCGAAAATCTGTCTTAGCTTGTGCGCGGAGACGTTTTGGATCTCGCTCGCTTCGTAAATTCCGTTATTTTTGAAGGTCTCATGCACGAGCGCAGGCGAAAATACGTAATAGCCCGCCTCGCTTAGCGGATAGATCGCGTTGGCAAGCACGGCAGCACCTGCGTCCACTTCGGTTGTTTCGTTGCTCGGCATCAGCACCAAAATCGATCGCGGCTTAGCCTGTTGAAGCGCCGAGTAGTCGTAAATTTCAGGCTGCGAGCTTGCACACGCATTAAAAAACAGCGCCACGAATACGCTAAAAATCGCTATTTGAGCTTTATTTTTCATTTTTTAGCCTTTTTATTCGTTTTGCCGCCCTGTTTCGCGGCAGCTTTGCCTTGCTTCGCAGAGGCTATTTTGGCGACTTCGCGTTCGCTTGATCCTTGGACTTTATCAGCGCCCGGCTTGGCCGCAGCCTCCGCTTTTTTAAGCGCGGCCGGGTTTGTAACGAAGGTTAAAAACGGCTTTGATTCAGGAAAGGCCTGAGCTTCTTTCTCGAAATTCTCCCTCGCCCTCGCGCCGTTGCCCGCGCTTAGATATAAAAGTCCCAGATGCGAATAGAGCCCAGGCGGGACTTTGAGTCCCTTTTCGTATGCCTTTTGGATAGATTTTTCAAGCGCTTCGATCTGCTCGCCTACGTCGCCTTCCTGCTTTAGATACTGATAGGTCGAGTCCGTGTAGCTGCCGTCCCAGTAATAAATTTGATTCCGGCTCCCGCCGCCGCAGCCGCAGAAGATCACGGCCGCAGCAACAAGAGCAAGAGCGCTGCTCGCTTTCAAATTTAATCCTTATCTCACTTTAAACGCGCCATTTTCAAGGCCGTTTACGAGATTATTGACCGCTTCGATGATCGCCAGG
Source organism: uncultured Campylobacter sp. (assembly GCF_938045345.1). Lineage (GTDB taxonomy): Bacteria > Campylobacterota > Campylobacteria > Campylobacterales > Campylobacteraceae > Campylobacter_B. The sequence continues at coordinate 32,048 of NZ_CALIMS010000016.1, read as the reverse complement.
CTTAGCACTTTGCCGTTTAGCGTCGAATCATAGCCCGCAGTGCCTCCGAAACCTAGCACTTCGCGGTTCGATAGCTCATACTCGCCCGCGCCCTGAGTCGAAAAGACTACCTCGGAGGTTCGCACGTCCACGACGTTTAAATTTACCTTAGAATACGCGGTTTGGGTCTTTCCCTTGCCTAAAATTCCAAACAGCTGATGATCTCCGGTCGTCTTGCGACCAAACTCGGTCACGTCGCCGGTGATAACGTATCTGGCGCCCTTTAAGCTTTGTGCGCTTTTGGAGATTGCGCTTTCCTCTTTGATGGCGCGCATATTCGTGCGGTCAAGCACCGAGAAACGTCCTGTTTGCTGTAAGCTTGAGATCAAAATTGTCTGCGCTTGGTTGCCCAGTCTGTCCTCCCCGTCGGAGAACACCCCGTTGTTGTAAGAGGACTGGTTGTTAAAGCGTCCTACCGACACGGCGATCCGCTCGCCCGAGTAATTAGTGTTTAGACTCGCTACCGTAGGGGTTTGTACTACGCGAGAGCTCTCTTTCGCGCATCCGCTAAATAGCGCTAGCACCGAAGCCGCAATAACAGCAGCCGATATGGTTTTTTTGAAATTCATTCTTTACTCCTTGAAAAAATTTACGTATAATATCTCATTATTTCTTAAAATTTTATGTATAAATTTAAGCGCATAAATTTAGCAAAACGGGAGCGATTATGCTTAATATTTTACTGGTCGAAGACGATGAGGCTTTGAGCTCGGCGATAAGAGAAAAGCTGCTTGACGAGGGCTTTAGCGTGAGCTGCGCCTTCGACGGCGAACAAGCGGCAGAGGCGCTGGATGAGGCGCACTTCGATCTGATCATCTCGGACGTGATGATGCCTAAGATGGACGGCTTTGAGCTTAGCAGATACGTTAGGCGCGACGGAAAGAGCCAGCCGATACTGATCATAACGGCAAAAAGCGAGATCGAGGATATGCAGACCGGCTTTAAAAGCGGCGCGGACGATTATATGAGCAAGCCGATAAATTTAAAAGAGCTCGTGCTGCGCGTGCATGCGCTGCTAAGGCGCGCAAAGATCGCAAACGAAAAGCGGCTTCTCATCGGCGGAAGCGAGCTTGACTACGATACGCTTAGCGTCCGCACCGAGGGCGAGCGGATAAGCCTAGCGCCGAAGGAATTTCGTCTTTTGTTTCTGCTGCTAAGCTACGCGGGCAGAATTTTTACGAGGTTTGAGATAATGAGCGAAATTTGGGGCTATGAGACGGACAGCGACGAGCGCGTCGTCGATACGCACATCAAAAAGCTGCGGGCAAAATTTGAAACCTCCAAAGATTTTGAGATAATCACCGTGCGCGGGCTCGGATATAAAGCCGTAAAAAAGGAGCGAGCATGAAAAAATACCTCATCAGCCTAAAAAGTTTCATCGCGTTTTACTCTTCGCTCGCATTCGGCGTGATAAATTTCATCGTCTGCTTCGCGGTTTGCATGCTTTTTTATATAGGCATCGGCGGCAAGATCGGCGGGTTTTGGGACGGAGTGGCGCTATGCGCGATCATCTGCTTAATCACGATGGCGCTAAATTTTACCCTGCTTTACTTCGGGCTTAAAATTTTATTCCGCCCGATCAAGCGGCTACTTGGCGCGATCACCGCGATCGCAAACGGCGATTTTGAGGCGCGCGCCGAGCGCAAGATACACAGGTACCGCACTGATTACCTCTATATGCACGAGCTCGACGAGCTTGTAGTAAACGTCAATAAAATGGCGCAGAAGCTGCAAAAGCACGAGCAGCTGCAAAAGGAGTTCGTCTCAAACGTTTCGCACGAAATGAAAACGCCGATCTCCTCGATCGCCGCGTTAAGCGAGATGATAGAGGGCGGCGTGAGCAAGGAGCGCGCGGTGCGATACGCAGCCTCCATCGGCGCGGAAGCAAACCGCCTAAGCAAGCTCTGCACCGACATGCTAAAGCTAACGAGACTTGATAGCGGCGCGGCGGTGCGCCTAGATGAGGCGGTACGTATCGACGAGCAGCTTAGGCAATGCATCATATCGCTAAGCCAAAGCTACGAAGGGCACGAGTTTGAGCTAGATTTATCGCCGCTTAGCGTGCGATCAAACGCGGGGCTGCTAAATCAAATTTGGCGAAATTTGATCGAAAACGCGCTTAAGTACTCGCGCCCGAGCGGTAAAATTTTCGTCCGTTGCCGCGCTTGCGATGGCTTTGCGCAGGTGATCGTAAAAGACGAAGGCATCGGCATCGCGCGTGAGAAGCTGGATAAAATTTTTGACCGATTTTATCAATGCGAGGAATCGCATAAGGAGCTCGGCAGCGGACTTGGGCTTAGCATCGTACGCACGGCGGCGGGTCTTTTAGGCGGACAGATCGAATACGAAAGCGAACCGGGCGTCGGAACCGAGGCGCGCGTTAAAATTCCGCTTTAAATTTCAGATCAAGACGGTGCAGATGAGCTGCGTTTTGTAATTCGTAGCTCGCCGTAAAATTTCGCCCCACAGGCGCAAGTCGCGCCGATGCAAGCTTTGACGATACGGGCCCTGACGGCGCAAGTCGCGCCGATGCAAGCTTTGACGACGTAAAAAAGCGCAGGCGTGTCGCGCGCCGCATTCACATAAAATTCTGCTTTAAATTTTATATCGATTTGCCGCGGACGCCTCGCGCGCCGCGACGAGGTCGGAATTCTGCTTTAAATTTACCGCGCGCTGCGACTTTGCCGCGCATTACGGCGGGCGGCAGGCTCGCTTAAATTTGCCGCGCCTTAACACAGACGGCCGAATTTTGCCTGAAATCTACCGCCGCTCGCTCGCGCTTTGCAACGGACGGAGAAATTTTGTCCTAAATTGCAAAAGACACATTAAGAACACAATCTTCTTATATAATCCCGCTCATAGATCGATCGGGTACGCCCCTAGCAGCCCGAGCCGAGCAATAAATAAAATTAAAAATAAAGGAGAAGCGATGAGTAAGGCCGTACTTCATTCAGTGCTAGCGATAGAGGCCATTTTATGGGGGCTTTTGTCGGCTGTAGTTTTAGGCGCGTAATTTTTACGCTTTAAGCTCGGCGATATGCCGAAATAATTTATAAAATTTACGAAATTTATGCCCCGCTTCACATCCGCTGTGAAAAAGGGCGCGCCCTCGCTAACGATAAATCAAAATTTTATTTACCCGCCACTTGCTGCGCAAACCTCACTACGTGCAAGCCGATACCGCACTCAAACCTCGCTGTGCGCAAACCCGCCGCGAATAAGCCGGCTGCGCAACTAAAAATCGAATAAAATTTTAAATACTACGAGCAGACGGACGAGCTAGTTGATGCCCCATTTCATCCGCACCTTTTGCAATATGTGCTTGCCTGCAAACAGCTTGCGATAGGAAAGCTAATTTAAGCAACGTAAATTTTAAAATATGCAGCCTACCTCCAAGCGCGCAAATTTACGCCTTCGCCACTAAGCGGTTTTTAAAAGCTCTCAAGTTAAAATTTATCCCGATTTAAGACCAAATTTAAACCAAACAGCGAAAATTTCACGAAAGACGCCGCAAGCGGCAAAATCTCAAAGGAGCCTAGCATGAAAAGATTGATAAATTTCCTGAGGCGCATTTACGCGGACCTGCTCGCAGGCAGAGCGCTGCTGCATCCGATCCTGCTTACGGCTGCGTTTTTAGCGGCGAAATTCAGCACGCTATATATCATAGATCAAAAAATTTTAGAAAGCGGCTATGATTTGGGGATATTTGGAGAATTTGCTTATTACATATTTTTTGATTTTGTCGCAGGCGCCTTTTTTATAGCTCTTTGCGCGCATATAATCTATGCTTCGCCCGAAGTCAAATCGCTTAAAATTTTACGCAAAATTCTGCTCGCAGCAATCTTAGCATCCTGCGCGCTGGGTTATTTTGCTTCGGACATAAACTACCAAAAAATAGGCGTCCTTGAAGCCTTTTTAATTGCCTCGCTAATTTGCATTTGCATCTATTCGGTCGCGATCGAAATATCAAGCGACTGCTCAAATGCGGTATTTTGGGATTTTGTTTATATTCTTAATTACATAGGTGCCTTATTTGTAATATTTCATACACAAGCCGCCGACGTCGTAGCCGTCATTTTAATAATCCTTTGTCCGCTCGCGTGGGCGTTTTATTTCAAATACGAATTTCAAAAATCGCTCGCAAAAGACGCCGCAAGCAATGATGAAATTTTAAATAGTGCAAGCAGCGATGAAATTTCAAAAAGCAAAGCGCGCACGGAGAGTTAAATTTACAAAATTTCGCTGCAAAGGGCTAAATTTATGAAATTTCGCCAGGGTTAAATTTTAAAATTTACCGCGCGGCGCTTTTATCCTTTTATATCCTCGATCACCGCTTCTACGAAACGGGCCGTATCAATTAGCCTAAAGCCCCATACTTTGGGATCCGCCGTGATTTTATTATAAAAATCTTCCAATTCTTTCGCGGGAGACAATTCGCCCAATTTAAACGGGGCAAATTTTACTTTGCCGATCTTTTTTAGATGAGGCAGCAGCTCCTTTAAATCCTTATGATTAAACCAGCGGTCCGCTCTAAGGAAGCCGCCGTTTTTCGAGCTCGCGATCTTGCTTTTTAAAAAATCATCCATTCCGGGCGGCTCTTTTTGCAGCAATCTCGTGCAGGCTAGGTGGTACTCGAGCTTTCTAGGCGTTTGATCTACCGCCGAGACAAAGCAAACGCCATATCCCTGCTGCATCTGGATAGACAAAACGTCGCCCTCCTCAAAATACGGCGTTTTTTGCTTCGAAATTTTGGCTCGCTTAAGCGGTCTAGGGTTTTCGCTTTTTAGCTGAAGCGCTAATTTATCAAGCGCTTTTTGGCGGCTCTTTTGAGATTTTTCAAAGACCTTGTTCCACATCTGGCTTGCGCCGTCTTTTATGATAGCAAGGGCTTTTTTGCGGATTTCGTCATTTAAAAAGCCGATCTTCCAAAGCGAATACGCCAGAGCCGTCCAATAAATCTCGCTATAAAGCTCATCGGTGCAGAAATTTTCCGCCTGCTCTAAAACGTCCCGCAGTATCGTTTCAACATTTTCGCCGTCCTTGTAGCGCTCTGTGATAGTCAAATAGATATCGTATCCGTCGTCGCTGTCGATAATTTTCACCCCGTCTATCGACATTTTTTCTCCTTTATCTTGGACTTTTATCTGCCGATTTCGCTGAGCCGAATTTTATCAAAATTTGAGCACCTGAAAGACAAATCGCCATTGAAATTTCGCTTTAACGGCGGCGAGCTTTGCTTATAAATACAGCGCCGCCCAGTTTATAAAATTTAACTAGCTCAAAATTTGGATGAATTTTTAAAATTTCACTCGCAAGAGCGGCTATCTACCAAATTCAGGCCTTCAGACATTCTTAAAATTTTAAGCTTTTCTCTTGTGGGCGGAAGGGGTTCTATTTACGAAGCGTCGCCTTCCTTTGCTTCGGCACTGCCTCGCAACTGCAAGCAGACCCGTCAAATCCTCACAATCTCGTTAAACATTAGCAGCGATTACGCCGATCTATCGTTTTTGTTAAGGGGGAAGGGGCTTAAATTACGAGGTCGCTCCCTTCCCCCTTAACAATCCTCCATCCCCGACGACGTTAGAGGTGGCGATGCTTTGTTAACGCAAAGCATCGCTGAGTTAAATTTAATAAATTTGCTTTAGATTTGAATATAAAATTCTAAAGCGAAGCACCCAAGATAAGGCGCGGTATTTTTTCTTTAGACGAGGCGGAAACGACGGAGGCGAGGGAGCGTATGTAAAAATACGTGACCGAAGCCGACCGAGTTCCCAACGAAGTATAAAGAAAAAAGACAAGCCGCAAATAACCGCTAGATCGAAATTTCCTTCCGCCAGTTCTTACCCCACACGGCATACGCCGCGCTCTCTTTCTCGTGCTCCTGTAGCCCCGAGATCGCGCGCAGAAACAAAGCTTTGTTCGCGAGCCCCTTCATTAGCGCCTTTAAGCTTTTGTAAATTTTATCCTCCTGATATGACAGCAGCCCCGCGACGATCACTTCTAGACTGCTCTCGCTAATGCCGTAGCGATCGATAAACGTCTCGATAAATTTTATATGCGCGCTCTGATGTTCGGCATCTACCGCCTCAAAGTAGCGCCGCGCGAGACCAAAGTATTTTTCGCTCTTTAGCGCGAGGCCAAAAACCGCATAACTTCCGCCCATCAGGCACTTTTTGCCGTCCGTGTCGGCATAGAACTCAAACTTATGCTTTAACGCCTCGTTCGCGTAAAGCTCAAGCTCGGCGTCGAGCCCGTGCGCGAGCGCGGCGGCGAAAAAGCGGTGTGTGGGCGTGGGCGCAAGGCCCTTGATCGGCAGATAAGTTTTCTGCGCCTTGGAGCTAAGCTTTACGGCGTAGCTCGCAGAAAAGCCCGCTTGTAGAAGCTTTACGATGAAATTTAGCGCCTTTTTATACGCGTCCGCCGTTTCGTTTTTGATTTTCACGTGAACCTGCGCAAAAACGTCGTTTGCCGAGCACTCCACGTCCGCGTCTTTAAATTTTACCAGCTCTCCCTTAAGCTCGCCCGTGCCGCGATCCAGATAGCTTTGCGCCTGCGCCGAGCCGAAAATTTTAGCCGCGCACTCCAAATCCTTGCGCGCAAGATTCACATCCCAACTATAGCGCTTAAATTTGATATTCCAAAGCGCCGCCCGCACGAAAAACGCAAGCTCGCCTGCATCCACGTTTTGCCGCGTAAAATCCTTTTTAAGCTCGTAATCTTTACTCCAGCCGTCACCTAAAATATCGTAAAATTTCGGCAGGAATTTCTCCTCTTTCCAGCGCCGCAGATTATTCTCTAGTGCGATGATAAAATCCCCCAAAAGCCGCCTGTTTTTGACCTCCTGCACCGCATCAATTACCTGCTCAAGCAGCGCCGTTAGCGCCGCTTCGTCGTAATCCATAAGCGAAAGATCGAAAATGCGGTCCATAAACACGAAAATTTCGCGGCCGTCTTTGATCTTTTTATCGCGGCGGATGATGATCTCGCCTATATAATCGTCCATTTTGCGCCTTAGCTCGGCTTTTCGCGCAGTGTTTTCAAAATAAAATTTACGCTCGCAGCTGCGCTTCGCAAGGCTACCGCTCACGCCTTCAAATTTGACCGCCAGATCCAGCTTATACGCAAAAAACGGCAGATTTGACTCAGCTAAAAACTCATCCTCCACGCTCTTTGCGATAAGCGGGACGATAGCCTCGAACTCCTCGCGCTCTAGCTCGTCTATCTCGGGCGCATCGGCTCTAAAGCTGTCCGCGCCAAAGTCGTGAAGGTAGAGCCTGATGCGTGATCCGCGGCACTCCACGCCCAAAAAATCAAAATACCCCTCTTGCACGCGACACCCCGAATACGGCGCCTCGCCCTTGTACTGCGAGCCAAGTTTGCCCGCGATCAGGCGCTTTAGCGAGTCCGAAATTTTGCCCGCTAGCGAAATTTGAGCTTCATTCATTGATGATCCTTTTAAATTTAAGTTAAATTTGCGGCAAGGCGCCGCGACTAAATTTAGATCTAAATTTTAGCTTCGATTCGGCAAGCGCGCCTAGCTCAAAGCCAAAAATTTCCTAACCGTAATACAAAGTATCATAACGATGAGTGCGATCATCCAGCGCTTTTGAGCCTTTTTGCCGATCTTGTGCGAGGTTTTGACGCCCGCATAAACACCCGCTAGCGAGCCGACGCCGAGCAACGCGCCGATTTCGTAGTGTACGAGCCCGTGCGCGGCAAGACTAATAAAGCCCGCGCTTGAGGAAAATATCACGAAAAATAGCCCCGTACTGACGGCCTTTTTGATGTCGTAGTTTAAAAAACTGATCAAAATAGGCATCACGAATACCGCGCCGCCGATACCCACGCTGATCGCCACGGCGCCGACGAACAGCCCCACGATAAAGAGCAAAATTTTAGATTCGTTAGCCTCGCCAGTGGGCTCGGTCGGGGTTTTGAAGAGTTTGATTAAATTTATAATCTGCACCAAAATGAGCGTGCCAAGTAGAAATTTTGAGGAGAAATAGCTTACGATAAAGCCGCTGCTAAGCGCGCCGCAAAAGCCCCCGAGCCCCAGCACCAGCGCCGGCGCGACGTCGAGCATTTTGCTTTTAAAATTTACGAACGAGCCGAAGATTGAGCTAAATATCATCTGCATGATGCTGATGCCGATGGCGTACTTGACGTCGTAGCCGAAGAGCATCATCACGGGCACCACGACCGTGCCGCCACCGATGCCGAAAAATCCGCTGATAAAGCCTACGCAGGCGCCGATTAAAATGTATTCAAAAAACATCCCTATTCCTTATTTCAGCCCCTTTGGTCTCTCTAAATTCCGCTTTTTGCGGCTCGCCGTTAAAATTTATCGCTTGCAAGCGTTTAAATTTAGGCGCGAAATTTAGTAAATTTAAGCCTTATAGCCGTTTTGCTTCGCGCATCCATTCGCAGTAACGCTCGCGCGAAATTTTTATATTTTCATATCGTAAGGTGTCCGCGCGAAAGCATTTTAGGCTCAGTTCATTACCCTCAAAGCCCGCGAAATCAGCCTGCTCGTAGATGTCGTAACCGCTCTGCATGCAGTCTAAGACACCTACATATCTCTGCTCTTCGCTCATCGGCTCGGCAAAGCTTACCAAATGCACGCCGTTTGGAGCCGCCCAGTAGCAGCCGTCCACCGCCAGCGCGTCCCAACCCCGCAGATAGTGCACGCCGTCCCAAATGAAGCTCTCCTTGCCGTCTAGCCAGGCGTCCGGCACGAAGCGCATGATCTGCGCTGAGGCTAGATCAAGCACGCTGTAGCCGTATAGATCCTGGCGAAAAACGAGGTAAAATTTGCCGTCTGCGTGGCGGATCAGGCTAAAAAATTCTGCCCTATCGTCTATACAGCGCCAGCTTTTTATCTGCGTTTTGTGAGTATCAAACAGCGTGTATTCGCCGCCGCCAAAGCTTGTCGCGCCGAGCCTATATGCGTCCTTTATGATCTCATATCCGCCGCTTAAATTTATCGTTTGGCGCCGGGTAAAATTTCGCCCTTCAAAAAGAGTTTCCGCCTGTTTGATGCGCGCTTGGTACTGCGCGGAATTTACGGCGTTTGCCATCGTGCGCTCCTTAAAAATTTTATGAAGACGGGTTAAATTTTGCGCTGCTCAAACGGCTTGCGCTTCTTAAATTTCATCCGAACCGAATAAATTTAGCCTCGCAGGCGGCAAAATTTGACCGCTAGACGGCAAGCTCAATCATTTGGCGGCAACCGATAACCGCTAAGCGTAGCCTATGAGCGCTATGTACCAGCGCCGAAATTTTAAATCTTGCCTTGTGAATTTTATAAAATTTACGCGCAGTTTCGGCGCCCTGCGAATACTTGCGATACCGCACCGCTTCCAAACGCTACGCACGGAAGGCTTAAAATTTTACTAGCATTTAAAATTTCGAGGCATTTAAATTCTGCGATATTTAAAATTCCACGGAGATCTGAAATTTCGCAAGTATTTGAAATTTCGCAACCTTTAAATTCCGCTAGCACTTTAAATTTTATCCAATGCGGACGGGCAGGCCGCTCAAATTTGCTAGCCCGCGCTTGCCTCTAGCTATTACTCAAATTTACTCTCCTCCGTAGCGCCGTTAGCGTATAAATTTAAAGTTTTGCTCGCCCGAGGCACTGCGACTATTACTCGGATTTGCCCTCTTCTTTGGCGCCCGAAATTTTATCCAGCACCTTTTTGCCGACCTCGCTTTGATTTAGCGCTTCGAGCATCGCGGCTAGCTGCGTGCCGCCCTTGGCGCTTAAAATTTCGCCGAATTTACTCATCCCCTCGCCCACGCTGCCTTCGTTTGCGATGATCTTAAGATCCGCTGCGCTTAGCGCCTTGGCCTGCTCCAGACCGATATCGCGGTTTGCTTCGATCTGTTTGATCGAAATGAGATAGGTCTGATATCCCTGATTTTCGCCGATCTCGCGCGCGAGCTCGATCTGTGCGTTTACCGGCGCGAGCTCTTTTAACCTAAGCGCCTCGGCCTCGGCAGAGCCTATCTTTAGCGTACCTTGCGCCTCTTTGTCCTTCATCTCCAAAAGCGCCGCGGCGGCGAGAAACTGCTTCTCTTTATCGCCCTGCGCTACTAAAATTTGATTTTCCCTGATCGCTTCGGCGTCGCGGATTTTGGCGTTTTTGCGCGCTTCGGCGTCGATCTCGATCTTGCGCTGCTCCTGCTCGGCTTTTACGATCTCCACTTGCTTTTTGATCTCGGCCTGCTTGACGTCGTTTACCCGCACGACCTCCATCGCCTTTTCCTGCGTGATCTTTTGCTGATCCTTGATGAGCTGCTCGGCCTGCTCCTTTGAGATCGCGACTTCGCGCTCGTTTTCGACGGTCTTAAGGCCCACCATCTTATTGGCTTCCTGCTGGCGCACTTCGGTTGCCTGCGCGGCTTCGATCTCGGCGATTTGAGCGAGCTTGGTGTTGTTTGCGACCTCGACGCGGCTTTCCTTTTCGATCTGGGATTTTTTCTTCTCCATGATGTTTAAGATGACCTTGCTGCCGCTGCTATCGCGGATATCCATGAGCTCGATGTTTTTGACGGGCTCGATACCCCAGTTTTGCAGCTGCGTCTTTACCGCCTTGGTAAAATCATCCCCAAGCTCGGAGCGGATCTGCAAGATATCCTCAAGCACGCGGCTTGAGAGGATCGAACGAATCGAGCCTTGGATGATATTTGTGAGCTGGTTATTAAGGTCTTGAAAATTATTGACGCGTTGTGCGGCTAAATTTGAATCCACGATCCTAAAAAACGCCGTAATATCGACTACGAAAGGAAGCCTACCCAGATCATACGCCTCATAATCCTCGATCTTGATGCTAAAGACCGAGACCGGCAAAACGATCTTCGTAACGCCCAGCGCCGGCACCCAGCTCGGGAATTCATAATAGCTGTTACCGTTGCCGGTATCTTTGCCGTAGCTCGTCGTCTTACGCGCGCTCTGGACGATATGCACTTCGTTCGTCTCCACTATGCGCCTGAAAAACAGAGGCACGATGATGAAAAGCACCGCTAAAATCCCGACTGCGGCGCCGATCAAATATAAAATTTCACCCATTTTTCTCTCCTTTAAAAATGCTAAATTTAAAATGGATTATATAAAAATTTACTTTGAAAAATAATAAATAATCGCGGTGGCGGCAGTTAAAATTTACGCAATTTTAATGAGATTTTATGTAATATCGCAGCGTATATTTCAATACCTTTTAGGAGAAAAAATGAAAAAATTTTTACTACTGCTTTTGGCGGGCGCGCTTTTTGCGAGCGCAGCAGAGCTTAGAACTATCAAGGATATGGACGGAGCTGAGGTCAAAATCCCCGCAAAAGTTGAGCGCATCGCAGCACTCTGGCACTCGAACAATCAAATTTTACTGGCTCTGGGCGGAGCGGACAAGATCGTCGCCACCACCGATAATATCAGCAAAAACGCATGGTTTCTTAAAATTTATCCGCGCCTGGCGCAGATCCCCGTGCTGCTAAAAAATAACGACGTAAATTTAGAGGAGCTGATGAGCCGTAACCCTGACGTAGTCATCATCTCAACCGCACTGGCGGGCGAAAATTTAGCTAAGCAGGGCTTTACTGTTTTAAAGGCGAGCTTTAGCGATTACGAGCAGATGAGGCGTAGCATCAGGATGTGCGGCGATATGCTAGGCGGTGACGCACCGCAAAGAGCGAAGGATCTGATCGCAAATTTAGACAAAAATATCGCTTTGGTTAGCGGCCGCACCGCAAATTTAAGCCCCGATAAGCGTCCGCGCGTCCTTCACATCGTAGGCGGAAGCGATCTTTTAAAGATCGACGGCAAGGGCACACTGATCGACTCATGGATAGAGCTAGCCGGCGGAACAAATGCGATCACCGCCACGAAAGGCCCGATGAAAACTATCACCGCCGAGGAGATCATCGCGAGCAACCCGCAGATCATAATCGTGGGCGGCGATCACAACGAAGATGCGGTAGAGAAGATCAAATCAAGCCCGGTTTACAGCGGCACGGATGCGGTCAAAAACGGACGCGTTTACGGCAATCCGCGCGGAGTTTTCAACTGGGATCGATACGGCGCGGATACGGTACTTCAAATTTTATGGGCGGCTAAAACTATTCAGCCGGAGCTTTTTGCCGACATCGACATAAAGGCCGAAACTAAGGCGTTTTATAAAAAATTTATGAATTACGAGCTAAGTGACGCGGAATTTGGCTATATTTTAAAAGGACTTAACCCGGAGGGTAAATAAGGCGCGGCACCGAAGCAACGGCATCAGCGCCGCACCTAGCAGGCTGCATCTGTGCCGAATGCTCATCGTGTAGTAGGCGGCGGATACATCGGCACAGAATGTTTCATTGTGCGGCGGCACATCGGTGCCGAGCAGACTGCCTGTCCTATCTCGACACCAGATATACAAATCGTCTAGTCATACGGGCGAGCGGCGTCGTATCGTCAAAATAAGCGGCACTATCTCGCATTTTGGCGCGTTGAAGTGCGGATGCCGCCCGCATAAAGCGCAGATCTCATCGTTGCTCGGCGAGTCGATACCCGAATGAGTGGCGTCACTGTCACATTATCATCATCAAAGCGGCATCGGCGGCGGGCGGCGTACCGAGCAAAGAGCGCGCCGAATAAGCGGTGCGAGGCGGAGTAAAATTTAAACTCGCGGCGGGTGAAAAAGGACAAAGCAACGACAAGCAAACAAGGGCAAAACAAAGCTGCAAGATAAAATTTAAAGTAAAGGAAGCGGTCATGGAAATTTCATTTTTTACGACGCTTGAGCCTTCTCTAGCGGGCGCTTGGATACCCTCGTTTGCGATGGTGCTGATACAATTCGCGTATATGTTTATTTACAAAGAGGTCGGCAGACGCGCCACCGATACCTCATGGTACACGCTCGCTGACAAGCAAAATGCGATCATAAGCTCGCTGCTGCAAGCGGCGCTGCTCATTTTATCGGTGTTCGTGCCGCTTAAGACGGGCAGCGCGTGGTTTTGGATCGGAGCGGTGATCTACGTAGCGGCTTTTGCGGGCTTCATCAAGGCGTTTTACGACTATGCGGCAGCGCCTACGGACAGAGCCGCACAAGGCGGCATCTACCGCCTATCGCGCAATCCGATGTATTTCTTTTATTTCCTCGGCATGGCGGGCGTTTGCATTGCTTCGGCGTCGCTGTGGCTACTCTTAGTGATAGTGCCCTTTGCCGTATACAACCATCTCGTGGTCCTCGGCGAGGAGCGCTACTGCGAGCAAGCCTACGGGCAGGAGTATCTAAAGTATAAGAGCAAAACGCCGAGATATTTTTTGTTTTTCTAAGGGGAGGGTAAAACCTAGGGCATGCCGCAGTTCTAGACGTTTTATAAAATTTTGGCACTAAGGAGAGAGTATGTTCGTAAGGAAAAATTTGGCGCTCGTCGCCGCTTTGTTTCTAGCGTTTTGTCTAAACGCCGCCGCGGGCGAGCCGAGGACGGTTAAAGATATGCGCGGAAACGTCGTCGAGCTGCCGGAGAAAGTAAGCAAAGTAGCCTCGCTTTGCAACGCGAACAACCAAATCATCCTCGTAGGCGGCGCGGAGTTTGGATACATACTGCACGGCCTGGGCCTAGACGGCAAATGACGCACGCTCCCGCTTGCGGCGAAAAATAGCTTCGGCTGAAGTCTGGGCGCGTTTAGAGCCGTCTGCACATTTAGCGAAAAAGCGCTTCTTAAAATTTTAAGGGTCGAATGAATGAAATTTTACCGGGCTCGCGACGGCTCCTTTAAAATTTCAAACGAAATTTTAAAGCAAAATTTTGCCGACGGCGCAAGGGCGCGTATATTGGCGATGAAGACACGAAATGTAAAATTTAGCGATGCGCCTAGTAGGCACGACGAAACGGCAAACACATCGCTAGTAAGAAATACGCAAGAGACGATGTTTTAGACGAAGCGATTTGCAAGGGACGGCGGCGAGCGCGCTTATACCCGCGGGCTTCTATCCATAGCGGCGAGCAGTTCGCAGAGAAGATATACGCAAGCAACGCGCCGCTTTCGATAGCGACGAGCAGTTCGCGCCTGCATACACAAACAAGACATCGTTTTTCTGTAGCGGCGACGGCTTGCACTCATCTCAGTAGCGCGCAGTCTGCTCTTTTTACATGCATCCGATTCTCGTTGCTTGCTTTTTTCTGAGGCCATCGCCCATAGCTCGCTCTCTATTTTTTACGAGACAGCGTTTAATTTGCACCGAAATCCGTAGAGCCGAACCGATCGTCCGAAATAAAGTCCTCCTCGCCCGAAAGCACGCTCATCGCGCTGATACGCGAGATCAGCAAGCGATCCTCGGCGATGTCGGCGCGATCCGAGCCGATAGTAAGCGACGTAATCGCCGTGCGCCCGATGACTGCGCGTCCGCCGTCCATCGTGCGAAGCCCCCAGATGTCGTGCAGCACCGCAGGCTTGCCATCCACCTGCCCTACGTAGAGCATCACGTGGCCGGGCATATATAGCAGGGTTTTATACGCCACGCCGTTTTTGCCGATAAAGCTAAGCTTTTCATCCGCGCTCATCCCCGCCAGCGAAAAACGCTCGCCGCGGCCCGATTGCGCCTTGGAATTTCGCGGCAGCCACAGCCCGAAATTCGCCAAAAAGTCTTTCGTCATAAGCGAGCAATCGCGAAGAAATTTATACCCGCCCCAGCCGTATTTCTGCCCGAGCAGGCTAGCGGCTACGATCTTTGAGTTTTGCTCATCAAGCGGCGCGGGCCAAAGCTTCGCATCCTCCGCGCCAACGAAATATCTTTTGCCGCCAAACTGGGTTAAAATTTCGCCGCTAAATACGCTCCGCACGCCAAGCGTGCCGCCAAGATCGCGCTCGCCGCTAAAATCATACGGCAAAATCGTGCCGGTGCGCGCCCTAAAAAGCTCCGCGCCGCTTTCGTCATAAACGACTGCGCCGTCGCGCAGGATCGTTATAAATTTAGAATTTGCGTAGATATCCGCTTGTTGCGGACTGATGCGCTTTATCGCATCGCTTCTTATCCAGCCCCACACGCCGTCGTTGCGCACGAACGCCCACGCACCGTCTCTGCTGTAATGCGACAGCAGCATCGGATAACCCACGCCCACGGCGGAATTTGCGGCGTAATCAAACGGCTCTCCCTCCCCCGGCTCGCTCGGATCGCCGAAAATCGGCAAGTCGCTTGGGATATTTCGCAGAAGCGCATTTTTTACCGTTATAGCGGGCTTGGAGATCAGCCCGAACGCCTCTTCATTGGCGTTTGCGCGAATGCTTTGATAGATCGCATCGTCGTATATCCTGCCCGCAGCGTCAAAATGGCGCCCCTTGGCGTAATTAAGCCCCCAAAAAGTATCGATTCCCGCTTTAATATGCGCATCATCAAACCAAATTTTAAAATAGCGGCTCTTAAATGCGCTTCCGCTTATGTTTTGCACCGACGCAGGAGCCGGCAGCCGCTCGCTGTTTTGAGCGTATTCAAGATCCAAAACCGCGGGATTTTCCGGGATAAACTTATGGGTGGCGCAACCTGCGAGAACCAAAGCTGCGAAGATAAGAGATACTAATCGTTTCAAACAATGCCTTTTAAAAAATTTTGGCTATAATTTTGCCAAAAAATAGGAAAAAACTTGATAAATTTCATCATCCAAAAGCTAAAAGATCGCAATATTTTCATCACGGGCGGCGCAGGCGTGGGCAAAAGCTACGTAATAAAAGAGCTCATCGAAAACTACCGCGCTCGCGGCAAGCTCGTCATCGTTCTGGGTAGCACCGGCATCAGCGCCGTAGAGATCGGTGGCGTGACCGTGCATAGCTTCTTCCGCTTCGGCATTTGCAAAAACCACGAGGAGCTAAAAAGCTTCGATCGCAAACAAAGCGGCAAACTAAGCGAGCTGCGAAAAATTTTAGCTCTCGCAGACCTCATCGTGATCGATGAAATTTCGATGATCGGCGCCGAGCTTTTCGAGATGATCTATCTTAGAATTTCAAATTCTAAATTTAACGGACGGCTGCTCGTTACGGGCGATTTTTATCAGCTTCCGCCGGTGCGTAAAGAGGGCGAGAGCGCGCCACGCGGGAGCCTATTTAGCGACTCGGATTACGCCTTCGGCTCGTACGCGTGGAGGCAGTGCGAGTTTTTTTATGTCGAGATGATAGGCTCCAAGCGCACCGCCGATGCGGCGCTATACCGCCTGCTTTGCGAGCTGCGGCTCGGCATCACGAGCGAGCAGACGGCGGAGCTGATGCGATCTTTGCTCATCGATGCCGCGCGAGCTGAGCCGAACGCCACGATAATCTCAGGCAGAAACGCCGAAGTAGATGCGATAAATAGCGCCAGATTAGCCAAGCTTAATGCGCCGCAGAGCAGCTTTGAGGGCGTTTATGAAGCGCTGCAAAGCGGCGTGAGCGAGCAGAAAATTCAAAAATGGATCGCCTCGCTAAACGCGCTGCAAAGTCTGACGCTAAAAGAAGGCGCAAAGGTGCTGTTTACCGCAAATAAAAGCGGCGAGTTTTTTAACGGCGAACAAGGCGTCGTCGAAAAGATCGAAAAAAGCTCCGGCGGCGAGATCGAAAGCGTGGTCGTAAAAAAGCCCTCCGGCATACTAAGCCGCGTGGGGCTGCAAACATACGAACTAAGCGAGATCGCCGCAAGCGGCGCGGATGCCGAGCAGATCGTGCTGGCGCGGTATTATCAGTTCCCGCTAAAGCTCGCATACGCCATCACGATCCACAAATCCCAAGGCATGAGCATTCCGCAGCTCATCTGTGACATCGACAGGATCTTTGCCAAGGGGCAGCTCTACGTGGCGCTTTCGCGCGCGACGAGCCTTGCTGGGCTCGGGGTGATATATACGCGCGCGGAGCCGTTGTTGCGGTATTTGCAGCGCAACGCAAGCGCAGACGAGGCAGTGGTGAAATTTTATCAAGAGAATGAATTTTATAAAATTTCGGATCAAAAGGTGGAATAAATTTAAAAAATTGCAGTCGTGATTTTGCATAGAATTTTGAAATTTTGCGGCGTTTTAAATTTAATGATATTTGCGGTGTAAATTGCGGCAACGCATAACTAGACTTAAATTTTAGTCTATTTTAGAATTCGTGCGACTTTAAAATTTTAAATTTTTGTAAACCAATCAGTCTTACAAATTAAAATTCTCAAATCCGATTCTCCCACGGAAATCAGTCTACTCTATTGCGACGTCTTCGAGCTCTTTAGATTCATAAAATTCCCGTACTGCCGGGTTTTTAAAAACCGTTCTTTCTTTTAGGTTTCTATCAGAATAGAATGTTATAATGACGTCATTGGGGAGGGATAGCGGCGTAATTAGACCCTCCTCCCCAGCTTGTCTTTTGCTATCCATAGTTACTCTAAATCTAATCCCGTCGGAATCTTGCCACTCAAATACTTTTCCGGTTTTAGTTTTATCTTCTAAAAATGGTTCCCCAAAAATTTTCATATATTTTCTTAGACTTCTACCTAAATTAAGTAACTCTTCTAGGCTAACCTCACCTATTGCTCCTTGTTTTAAATGATATTTCAGATGCTCTGCACCAATCCCCTTATCTCTTTTTATGTTATGCCAACCCTTAACATACATAACGACCGTATCTATGACCGCATTCTCAACCAAGGCAATATCTGGGTTGATAGTTACGGGCGTAGCCCTTTTATCGTTAAAGGTAACGTTATAAATTCCCAGTTTTTCTCCATCTTTCTTAAAATTCTCATAAAATTAAATTTTTATTCGTTTGATGCCTCTGTTCTGCGCAAAACTTTTTAAATTTATGTTCTTATCAGAGCAAAATGCTATAATAACTTTAGAGGAAGAGGTACGTGGCGGTTGTGCCCTCTCTTCCTTTTTAAAATTTCCTCGTAAAAACCAACTGATTTTCAATACTTTGCAAATTCTATTTTAGCTGCTGTTTCTATTCTTTCTCTTGAAATTTTTTATTAGTATAAGCTCTACCCTCTTTTTGAAACTCTTTGACGGCGGAGTAGTCTTCACTCATATTTTTTAAAACATCTTCAAGCCACAATACTTTACCAAGCGTTATGATTTCGCCGTTTTCTTTCTTGGCTATCAGGCGTAAATTCGAAAATTTCTGATCTTCCTCGTTTAAAATTTCTCTGCTATTGTCATAAAAATATATCTCCTCGCAAAACGGAATCACTTTAGCGAGGTTATCGAAGCTCTGCGAATATCTACGTTCCAATATGGCTTCCTCTATGCTATGGCCGTTCTTTTGTGCCCTAATGGCTACTCTTTGCTTTGACAGATCAACGCTTTCAAGACCCACATAAAAGAGCGTTATCCTATACCCGGACGCTTTTGCAGCGCTTATAAATCTAACTATGCCGCGACCGCTTAGCGTAGTTTCTACGTTAAAATCTATTCCCCTGCGCAGGTAAGACTCTCTAAGCTTGAGCGCTATTTTGCCGGCTCTATTTTGATCCTTTTTATTTTTCCAGTCTCCAAATTCCTTAACGATTTCGTCAGAATTGATTCTAGTGCCGTAAAAATAGTCGCTCTCTAGTTGATTTATATAAAATGTCGATTTACCCGCGCCGTTTATGCCTGCGAAAATATATAAATTTTTCATAGCCCCTGTCCTTTAAACGCGGAGTTTAGCGCTTTTTGCAAGTTAAAAAATTCATCAAAAGTCGCTTTATAATTATCCATAAAGTCTTGCAAAACTGCATCGCTTTTAGCTCTTATGTCCTTTGCCTCTATCATCTCTTTGGGAAAGCTTTTAACCCTAGCGCATATCACCTCCGGCTCGCTCGCGCTCTTTTTGCTTAAATTTTTCACACCCTTTAGCAGATCCACATCACTATTTTTTATAATTGTGTATATATCAAAAATATCTCTGCTCTGTTCCCTTGATAATGCAAAATCGTATTTATTTACTAAAATGTTTTCGATATTATCCACTAAAAAGCCGTGTTTGCGGTCAAAATCCCCTATATGTTCCGTAACGTCATAAACCATATCGATCTTTAAATCTACGCCCGTATCCTTGACGATTAGACGCTTAAAATTTGAAGAATCTACCACAATGTCGAATACGACGCCACTTTGTTTTAAAAATCTTACGAGCTTAACCATTTCGTCTTTGGCGGATACATCTTTAGCGCCGGTAAATAGATCTATGTCATCCGAATATCTAATGCCCTCTAAAACAAATCTATGAAGTGCCGTTTCGCCTGCCAGATAAAGATAGCAAGAGCTTTCGGCGAGTAAATTTAAAATTTTATCTTGCGCTAGGTATAGCTTATCGTAGTATTTTTTTAGTTCCATCTCATATCCCTTAGCTGATACGAGCTGTCGATATAGGCGTTTATTAAAGCATCTAGCCTCAATCTCGTTCTTTCTTTATTAAAATTTATAGGCTTATTTTGCCAATCTTTTAAAAATTCCACCACAAAGCGTTCATCCATAATGGCTAAATCCATCGTCATAAATTTAGAATTTTCCAAAATCGCGGAGAAAATTTTTCTAGCAAAAAATTTATTATGAATATTTTCTACTATATACTCGGGAGTATAATTCGTATTGCCCCAATAGCAAGTCTTTAGAATATTTTTTGCTATCGCGATTTGCTCATCTTTGCTTAATTGCATGCTTATCTCCTTTACTCATCAGGCGTTAGGGCGCTTTTATTTGACGTATCTTTTTATCCTAATATAATCTAAATCCTCTTTCTTTGGTATTTCTTTCACGACGAAACCGCTAAAAAGCTGTTTAAATTCTTTGATCCTTTCATTATTTTCTATATCATCACTTAGCACTTCCTCATTATTGTTTGTAACGTTTATATTGTCTAACCTTTTAAAATCCTTAACTTTTTCAAACAACAACTTAGCTACATCTATTAGATCCTGACGCTCTTTTGGTATATTGAGCTCGAATTTTACAAATTCTTGTGTCTGCATAATACGCCTTTATTTTAGATTCTTAATCTAGTCAAGGCTCTGACTTCTTTGATTTCCTCATCTGTCGCGGTAATATGATCCGCCACGCCGATAAATTTTTTAGCATTTTTTACTTTGCTTTTAGCTTCATCATCAGATACCTCGCTGGTTTCGACTATACTCGCTCCTAAATTTAAAGCTTCGTTTAAGTCCTCAAGTATTTTTTTTGACGGCTTGTGATTGCTCTATCGGTATGCTTATCATAGATAAATTTGTCGTTAGCTTTTTCATCGCCTCTCCTTAGAAAATATCTAAAATTCCTTTTAGCCTTTGCGTCGCCTAACGCCTAGACAGCTTTTGCCGCACTCGCCCTATGATGAGCCTTTGAATTTTTGCCTCTTTGATAGCAAGATCAAAATTTATGGCTTTGCGGACAGGTTTCATTTAAAGACCCCTTTCTTTTTTAGCCTATTGTAACCAGCTATTAGATCTCCGTCTCCTTCCTCACTATCGAGCCAAATCCATTCGATCAAATTTTCCATGAACCATTTTTGATCCATTAGCCCAAAATGCGTAAATTTACTTAAATGCGGAAAGTCCTGCTCATCATCTTCCTTACAAAGATAGGTAAATTTATCCTTTTTTACTAGGTTACACTCCTGCGCAAAGCGATCGATTATTTGATACACTTTAGCTAGATCACACCTGCCTTCGCGTATAATTTTAGCCTCATCCATTACTATTTTGGTGCCAAGCATCTTTTATCCTCTCCTTTGATGTAACATCTTACTAATACATCCGATTTCTATTTTTATTTCTCGGCTTATTGCCATCATTTTTATCAGTATCAACGTTAGAATTCTCAGACTTATATTTTGCTTTAATTTTATCCATAGCAGTAGTATCGTTTGGGTCAATACTATCCATTTTAATCCCAAAAGTCTCTTCAATATCGTATCGTTTCACAATTCCTCTAATTTTTTCAAAATCTTCGTGTTCGTAATTATTTTTTAACATTTTCAAATTATCGCTATTTATTCCATTTTTTTTAGCTATTTTTTCAAATTCGTCTCTTGCAATTAACATATCTGATAAAATTTCTTCAAACTCTTTCTCATTTATATCGAAAAAGTCTTTTATTTCATCAAATAGTTCAACGGAAGGCAAATTTACAAAATCTATAAAATTTAGTGCGTGATTTTGTTTTGAATAGCTTATGGTTTCTGGCGTTATATCGAAAGCGGGGCTCAAATTCCAAGTCTTTGTGTTTTCGTCGTACAAAACGCCATGGTTTCTCAAATGATCGTCCGTATTACCGAATAAACCATTGAAGACCATTCTACGAAATAGCTCTTTTTTGTTCTTGCTATCTAACATGAAAGCTAAATCTATATAGCTCTTTTCATTGTTTGTTTCTCCGTCTTTAACACCCAAAAGCGTCATTGCTGATTTATACGGTATTCTTTTATCGCTCGCTCTATCAAATCTTTTAACAAGCAATGCCGTTCCTTTCATTGTTTCATAAAGTTCTGCTTCACAAACATTTATTTTTGCTACTTTTGCCACTTCCAACATAGTTTGTTCGCACTTTGAAATTTGTCTATATTCGTCTTTTATTGACGGAAATTTAGCAATATACAGTTCGTTATTTTTAATAATACTAGCCTTAGGTCTAGCTCCGCCCAAACTACCGCTCGGTGCCAATAAGTTTTTTATATCACTATCCAAGCTTTCGCCTTGCTCTATTCTATATGCCGATGTACAAAGTTCATTTATACTTGTAAGTTTTGGAACATTAGTTTTGGACGATACAAATTCATCTCCTTTTTTTATCCTTATAGAACCTATTCTAAAATAATCGCTTACGCCAATTAGATATTCGCTATTTGTAAGTTCACTTCCTGCTTTTCTTTTTTGAATAAGCCGCCCCCACCTATCGGGGCTTATATCGCAAAATACGCCCCAAAGGTCTTTTGAAATAAATTCAGTATCTTTTAAAGGTAAATTCGGATCTATTTCAAATCCATTTTTAATCCAATTTTCATCGTATGAAAAATAATATGTTTCGTTTTTTCCTATTGCATATACTTTCATTTTGCCTATTTTAGTTTCATTATGATAAATTTTAAACGAATTATCCATTTTTTATACCTTTATCATTATTATATTATTAAGTTATGAAAATATGTATAACTTAGCTATCGTTATACATATTTTCATAACCGTCTTTGAATTTTCGTTTGTGAAGCTTTGGCTTCATCGTTAAAGCCAAAGCTTTTAAATATATCCGCTTACCGATCGCTTTCATCAAGAGTGTTGCGTATCCGGGATAAAACACCGCTATCGCCCTGAGTATCTTGTATAGGCGGTTCGGCTGCTTCAAATGTATCCTCGCGCGCGGATATATCTTTTAATCGTATCGACCATATCGTCGTTACGTCAAACCTATTCACACATTTACTTAGCCAAGGAAATTGATGCACCATTCTTAAAATAATCTTATTGATCTGGCTTTCCTTCATCGGTTTTATCGATATGTATCCACTCGATTGTTTATGCTCAAAACCGTTGTTTTCCATAAAAACTTTAATTTTGCTATAAGCTACACGATAATCTTTGCCCGGATAGAATTCTTTCAGAGCTTTGGTATCTAAATCAAAATTTATAAATTTACGAGCATTCATTTAAAAATTCCTTCTTCTTTTAACTCTATATAATCTGCAATTAAATTGCTGTCGCCTTCCTCGCTATCGAGCCAAGTCCATTCGATCAAATTTTCCATAAACCACTTTTGATCCATTAATCCAAAATGCGTGAATTTACCTAAATGCGGAAAGTCCCGTTCATCGTCTTCCTTGCAAAGATAAGTAAATTTATCCTTTTTTACTAGGTTACACTCCCGCGCAAGACGATCGATCGCTTGATACACTTTGGCTAGATTATACTTGCCTTCGCGTAGAATTTTGTCCTCGTCTAGGACTATTTTAGATCCTTTCATAACTACTCCTTTAAAGATTTGGTATCTAAATCAAAATTTATGGCTTTACGGACGCGAACGCTCATTTAAAATATCCTTCGCGTTCAAATTCGTGTATAGTATCTATAAGATTTCCATCACCTTCCTCGCTATCCAACCATATCCAATCTTTCACGTTATCGCGAAAAAATTTTTGATCCATTAGCTTAAAATGCGTAAATTTACCAAGGTGCGGAAGATCCTGCTCGTCGTCTTCCTTACAAAGATAGGTAAATTTATCCTTTTTTACGAGGTTACACTCCTGTGCAAATTTATCGATTATTTGATACACTCTAGCCAGATCACATCTGCCTTCGCGTATAATTTTAGCCTCATCCATTACTATTTTGGTGCCTAACATCTTGTTCTCCTATAATCTTTTTTATTTCCTTTAATATTGATAATCCCATTTAAATTTCCTTTGCTAGAAAATATTACTAATAATCTCACAATTTTTAAATTAAATTTGACCGCCCTATTACAGTCCTGCTTCGGCTCTTAGTTGCGCGGCATACATCTCGCGCAGGCGCGGTACGTATTTGCCGACTGTGCCGCCGCCGATCTGCCTGCCGTCAGCTTTTACGATCGGCAGCACCATCAGCGTCGCCGCACTGATAAAGGCCTCATCGGCTTCGTAAACCTCGCTCATTCCAAACGCCCGCTGCTGCACGCTAAGCCCCGCCTGCTCGGCAAGGCCTAGGATCACCTTGCGGCGGATACCGGGCAGTATGTCGTTTGAAAGCGGTCGCGTGATCAGAACGTCATCTTTGATAATAAACGCGCTGGAGCTCGAGCACTCGGTAACTAGCCCGTCCTCGATCAAAAAGCACTCATAAGCACCCGCCTTGTGGGCCTCGTGCTTTAAGATACACTGGGCTAAAAGCGAGATCGATTTTATATCGCGCCTGTGCCAGCGGATCTCGGGCAGGCTTACGATCTCGATCCCCTCTTTTGCGAACGGATTGTCAAAAATTTGCGTATGATAGACGAAAGCAAATACACTGGGCTCTATGCCGCAGACGTAATCAAAATCGCGTATCGCCGCACCCCTTGTGATCTGAGTGTAGAAAGCGCCCTCGCTCACGCCGCCCTGCGCGATGAGCTCATATAAAATTTCCTCATATTTTTCGCGAGAATATGGAATTTCCAGCTCGATCTGCGCGGCGCTGCGCTCAAAGCGCTCCCAAAAATCCGCCCTGTCGCAAATTCTAGAATTTACCACGGGCGCTACTTCATAGATGCCGTCTCCAAGCACGAAACCGCGATCAAAAGGGCTTATCGCAGCCTCTTTGGCTTTGCAAAATTTGCCGTTAATATAAACTATCTCGTCGCCGCTCATTCCGCTGATTTCAAACATAATCTCTCCTTGAAATTTCGCGCTATTTTATCTTATAACAATTTAATTTAAGATATAATGTTGCAAAAATCGAAGGAACTCCGATGGATAAATCAAATTTTAAAGATAGGCTTTTAGAAATTATGTTTCATGTCTCGCATAAACCCGTGCTTTTCCGCGATCTACTCGAAGCTAATGCCGAGTTTAACGACGGAATGCTCGTTGATCCTTCGAAGCTAAATTTTAAATTTAACTACGGCAAATCCTACGTGATCTTCGCCTGCTTCGCATTTGTCTGCGTAATGCTTTTGATAACGCTGACGCACGCGATGTTTGAAAAGATCGACTTTCACTTCTCCATTTTATTTACGATCATAGCGACATCTGCGGTTTTTATCGGCTTTGATTGCTTTAAGGCGTGGGCTAGAAAAAAGCTAACCCACGAGCTCATCAAACGCGCTTGGGCGAACCACTTTCTCTACTTTCCCTACGAAAAATACAGCCGCATAGTCGAAAATATCTACAACGAAGCGCTCAAAAATGACGTGCCTAGACGCGAGCTAGAACAATACGTGCTAAGCAAAATCGTAGAAGTTGGCGAAAAATAGTTTTAAAATACCGCAAAATTCTATAACACAAAACAGCATTTCAACCCAAGCAAATTTTAAAATTTTATTGCGAAATATGTGGCACGTGGGCAAGACGTAAAATTACGGCTCGAAAAGTAAGCGGTATGATGGATGAATTCTAAATAAAATTATATGCCGGTGCTGCAAAAACTACGGCATAAATTACGATAGATAAATTTTAATTAAAGTCTATACTTTCCTGCGCGACATTTCGCTACAGCTAAATTTCACTTCATAAAATTTATCTATCGTTTCTTAAATTTTAATCTTGCCCACTTACTACCGATTTAGCAATCCGTATTATGTAATTGAAGTTATGTTTAACTATTTTAGGGTAAAATCACGCAATATCTAAGGGATAATATTAAATTTAAGAAAAGGATAGTTTATGAAGCTACTTTTTTGCATTATTTTTACGCTTTGCAGCGGTGTTTTTGCGGGCAGTTTGGAGCAGATCAGATCTGCCGGAGTCGTTAAAATCGGTGTTCGTGATGGTAGGCCGCCTTTTAGTGATGAAAAAAGCGGTAATTTCGAAGGCTTTGAAATCAACCTTGCAGACGCTATAGCTAAGAGCATATTCGGTGATAAGCGCGGTAGGGTCGAGTTCGTCCCTCTAAACGCCAGCGATAGGATCTCTGCATTACAAAACGATAAGGTAGATCTTGCAGTCGCGACCATCACGATAACGCAAGATAGAAAAAGGCAAATCGACTTTTCTTATCCATATTTTTCGATGAGTTTGGGAGTTTTGACACGTAAAAGCGACGGCATCAAAAGTATAGACGATCTTTCAAACAAAAAGGTCCTAGTAGAGGGTAGCGGGACTACGGCAGAAAATTTTTTGTATAAAAATAAAATCCACAATCTAATCCATTGCTCCATTACTACCGAATGCTATGATATGCTTAAGCAAGGCAAAGCCGATGCTTACGTTAACGATAATCTCATCGTGCTAGCTTATTCCATTATCGATGATAACTTAGAAGTAGCAATCCAAAATCTAGGTAATCCGGAATTCTTAGGCATCGGGGTGCGCAAAGGCAATACCGAATTGCTTGATCTGATAAATAAAGAGCTTGTTACACTTAGCAAGCAGGGCTTTTTCGAACGTTCTTACGATGAAACTTTCAAGCCATTTTATCAAGGCGCTGCAGATAAAAAATATTTCTTACTAGATGGGCTCTATGCTATATTTTAGGACGGAATTTAGCAGTGTTTTATCTAACGCCTTCGACTAAAACATCATTTATAATAAGTGGATAATATGCGAAATCCCATTTTAAGGACATAAAATGAAACTACTTTTTATAGCGGCTCTATTTTGTGCGGCGCTTTTTGCAGATAGCCTAGATCAAATCAGACAAAACGGCGTCATTCGCATCGGAGTGCGCGACGCCCATCCACCGCTTTGCGAGTCTAATGGCGGCAAATTTGAAGGATTTGAAATCGATCTTGCAAACGCTATTGCTAAAGAAATTTTCGGCAAAAAAGAGGGCAAAATCGAGTTCATCCCGTTAAGCGTAAATGATAGAATTCCATTTTTAGAGGCAAATAAGCTTGATTTAGTTATCGGTCTATTTAGCATCACCAACGAACGAAAAAGAAAAATCGATTTCTCCCTCCCCTACCTCTCCGTAAATTTGGGCGTATTAACGCGCAAAGCCGACGCTCTTACCGATATCGCGCAGCTTCATGATAAAAAGATCGTATTCGAAGGCGACGCGACGGTGGCGGAGAGATTTTTCAAAAACAAAGGATTTAAAAATTTAGGCCATTGCGCTTCGGCTAAGGAATGTTACGAAATGATTCGAAATGGCGATGCGGACGGCTATATAAACGACAATCTCATCGTGCTTGCATATTCCGTCATCGATGATACTTTAGAGGTGCCGTTTAAAAACCTAGGCCCTAGCGATTTCATCGGCATCGGCGTGCAGAAGGACAACAAGGAACTACTTGATTTCGTCAATGCAGAGCTCATCAAGCTAAGCAAAGAGGGCTTTTTCAAAAAGGCCTACGAGCAGAGCTTTGATCCATTTTATCGCGGTACGGCGGATAAGAAATATTTTCTGCTAGATGGAATTTATAATATGCTCTAAGAGCTTGCTTTAAATTTTGAGTCCGGCTTTTAGAATTTTAGCAAATAAAATTTCCCGCTTGGTTTGAAAGCGGAAGAGAGATTAAATTTAAGGATTTGCCATGAAATTGCTTCTTGCAATGTTGCTACCATTTATCGTTGCTTTCGCCGATAGTCTGGAACAGATCAGATCAAAAGGCGTCGTTCGCATCGGCGTTTACGACGGACAGCCTCCTTTTAGTGAGCTAAACGATGGAACTTTTGAGGGTTTTGAAGTTACGATGGCACAGGCCATAGCAAATGATCTTTTCGGCGAAAAAGGCGGCAGAATCGAGCTTGTGCCGATGAAGGTCGAGGATAGAATTCCAGCTTTAGTAAACAACCGCGTAGATATCGTCATCGCTACGATTACCATTACGCCTGAACGTGCGCAGCAGATCGATTTTTCAACACCGTATTTTTCGGTAAATCTTGGAGTTTTAACCCGCAAAGCCGATAGAATAAAATCCTTAGCCGATCTGAAAGAGAAGAGAATTTTGCTCGAAAGCGGCGGTACGGGCGAGGCATTTTTTAAACAAGAAGGCTTTGGAAATTTTACATTTTGCAAGATCGCCAGAGAGTGCTACCGCATGCTAAAAGACGGCGACGTGGACGCCTACGCGACCGATAATCTCATCGCAATGGCATATCCGGTAGTCGATAGCGAGGTAGAAGTACCGCTTAAAACTCTAGGCAAGCCCGATTTCATGGGTATTGGCGTGCAGAAGGGCAATAAAGAGCTACTGGATTTCGTCAATGCAGAGCTTATAAAGCTAAGCAAAGAGGGTTTTTTTGAAAAGGCATACGAGGGGACTTTTAACCCATTTTATCACGGCGCTGCGGATAAAAGATATTTCTTGCTAGATGGAATTTACAGCTTCTTGTAGGATTTGCGGCTTATTTTAAAATTTATCACGTAAGATTTATCACGTAAATTTTATCTCCTGCTTGCTATACTTTAACCCTTACAGCGGGATCACATAAAATTTATCGCGCAATCTTGCTCGTTTAAATTTTTCAAAAAAGCTTTTTCGCGGGCGAAACGGCATTTATATAAAATTCCGCTCGTTTAAAATTTATCTTGCATAAATTCTACCGCAGCTTGGAATTGCTAAAATAAATTTAGCTCAGATTTTTATTATTTCAAATTTTACTAAAAATCCTCTTGCTAGGATTTTTTACCACTTGCAATCCACTCAAAATACCTCCCCTAAAAAAGGTTAAATTTTGCAGTCAAGAATTTATTCTGCGCAAAGAGTAAATTTTTACTACTTAAAATTACAAATGCAGCCCCCCCCCTGTCAAAAACCGATCAGTGATTTTCATATTGCAAACTGATCTATTTTTATGTATAATCGCAAACTTTACGAATTTCAAAGGATCAATATATGAAAAAATCCATCTGCTCCTCTATGCTTAGCCTCGCAGCGGTGCTCGCACTAGCACCCGCACAAGCGCTTTGCAATGCAGATTCTAATCCGCCGCTTATCCATACCCATAATAACCTCTATTCGGCGGGATTTAGCGGCAATACTAGCGGCAGCGGTAGCACCAGCCCAAATGGCAATATTACGACGATTACGGGCGTTGCAAGCGGCGGAACGGATTACTCTGGCAGCGTGATTTACGGCGGAGGAAGCGGCGACGGGATCGCGGGCTTTACCGAGTTAAACTCCGCCTCCAACAATAGACTTACGATTAGAGGCGCAAACGCTTACGTGGGTATCGCAATAGGTGCTGAGGCCAAGGGTGTATCGGATAATTACGTGAGCTTGGAAAACGGCTCTAAGGTAAATTTGGTCGTGGGCGGGCAAGGCATAGCGGCGTCAAAAACGGGCAACGAAGGCGAAGCGACGCGAAATCAGGTTTTTGTAAAATACGGCGCCGAAATTACGGGAAATGCCGATAACTTCGGCGGTAGCTCAAACAGACATTATAATATCATCGGCGGCAGAAGTGGAGCGGATAAAAAAGCCTCCTCCAACGCCGTAACGATCGACGGGGGTACTATCGGCAACGGCTCCGTTACGAATGTAATCGTGGGCGGTATAGTAAGCGGCGGCGGCGATGCCGTATCAAATAGAATAACTATCAAAGGTGGCACATTTAGAGGGAGCTTCGATATATTCGGCGCGCAATCCTCCACAGGGCAAAGTAACTCTAATAGCGTCAATATAACGGCGCCTTATTACGGCGGCACAAGCACTATTACTTTAAGCGGTAGTGGTAGAATTTGGGGCGCAGCGGGCGGAAGCGGAAACTCTAGCGCAAACTCCGTATCCATAAGCGCAAAGCTAAAAGCGCAAAATTACCAAGTAGTAGGCGGTCAAGCAAATAGCGCTAGCGTAATGAGCGCAAATCGCGTAGAGATCAATAACGACGATGCAATCTTAGGCAGTGTCACGGGCTCTTTGGGCGGCGCCTCGAGCTCGCGAAGCGTAGTTGATCTTTACAAAGGTACCGTAAAAGGTGATGTCGCGGCAGCAAGCGGCATCGTAGGCGAATCGGTCGGCGATAGAGTTACTCTAGGGGCATCAGACTCCAACAAAGGCGTGCACGTAGGCGGCAATGTCTATGGCGCACGTGCAGGAAGCGTCAAAAATGCGGTCGTTTATATCAATAAAGAAAGAACGACGATAGCAGGAGACGTCTTTGCGGGCTACGCTACAAGCGGCAGCGTCGAGAATAGCAACGTAAATTTTAGAGGCGGCACTATAAGCGGTACAATCTACGGCAGCAATAAGCCTACGGATAAAACTAATACCTTACATATAGAAAATTGGGTCGGCGGCGGCGTGAAAAAAGCCAAGGACATTAAAAATTTCGGCTCTATAAATTTTCACGATCTATATTCTACTACCGAAGCCGATGCGCCACTTACTCTAACCACTGGCGGCAATACGAATTTAAACGGCACAAAGATAGAGGGTATAAAATCAGATCTTGGCGAAGGAAAGTACTATCTGATCCATAATTCAGGCGGTGGCACGATCACCAGAGCCGCGCAGACCGTGCAAGATAATCAAATTTATACGATTACCGACAAAGATCACTATCAAATCACCGGCACCACGATCGAGGTCGAAAACAGCAAGAATTTAATCATGCAAAAGGGCACTCTAACTCGTTCTTGGATAGACCCCAACTTTGATCAAAGCGAGCTAATGCAAAATCAAAATTCTAACAAGGCCGCAGGCGCCACTGATCTATTCGGCAATAAAGGAAACACCGTAATAGTAAAAGAGAATGCAGGCAATCTAGGCGGCAAAAACATAAGCTCTGGTAGAGACGATACTACCGACGGGAGCAACAGCGTCCACGATAACCACGCTAAGATTAGAGGTGGAAGCAACATAGGCGAGATCGATGGAGGATATTCAAATTCCGCTACCCCGCAAGAAATTTATAATAACCATGTAACTTTCGAAGCAAGCGGAATAGACGTGGGGTACGTAAATGCGGGCATCACTCATAGCAGTAGCGGCGGCGGCAACGTCCACGACAATAGCGTAACTACGAATGCTACGATAATCCACAATAGCATTTACGGCGGCAATACTAGCAACGGAGAAGCTAAGTCCAATATCGTAACGATAAACAACGGCAGCGTAGGAGCAATGGCGGTAGGCGGCAAAGGAAACAGCGCGATTTCCAACGCCATAACTCTTAACTCGGTAAACGTAGGCGGAAGCGTATACGGCGGAAAGGCTAGCGGCACCGCTTCCTCCAACACTGTAAATTTAAACGGCAACACGCAAGTTGCTGGCAACGTCTACGCAGCGGAAGCTACTAGCGGCAGCAACAACGTAGTAAATTTCAGAAGCGGCAGCGTAGCGGGCACGTTATAC
Source organism: uncultured Campylobacter sp. (assembly GCF_938045345.1). GTDB lineage: Bacteria > Campylobacterota > Campylobacteria > Campylobacterales > Campylobacteraceae > Campylobacter_B. The sequence goes on along the minus strand of NZ_CALIMS010000016.1, from coordinate 1,151 downwards.
GGAGTATCTAGCGCAAACGCTAGCAATTCGGGCAATAGCTTAAATATCCTATCTTCAAACTCAGGCAATGGCCTAAATGCAGGGAATTTTGCAAATTTCAATAAATTGGAATTCAACTTAGCCTCCCTTAGCGAGATTGAAAACGATGCTTCATCAAGTACCAAAAGAGCTTTAAATTTAACGGGTTCCGGCAATACCGATCTAAGCGGTACCGATATATTTGTGAATTCCGCAAGCGAATTTAACGCTTTAAACAATGCAAGCTATCCAGATGGCGATAATAAGAAATATACCCTTGCCTATAAAAGCGGAGGCGGTAAATTTACCGGATATGATCCACGCTTTAAAGACAAGGGCTACGTAACTCAACTAAATAAAAACTATGTCATAAAAGATGCCAATACCTTTAGCAGAAACATAGGTGGTATGCATATAAGCGAGGATGAGAAGGAACTTTATATCCAAAAGCTTATTAAGACTAACGAGAGCATAAATGGAGACTTTGATGCGGATGAGCTGCAGAAGTATCTTGGTGCCGGCGGTCTTAACGGAAATAACATAGATATAGGCAAAGTGGGGGAGGATAAGAATTTTAACGCTAGAAATATCAACGCAGCAGGCGCAAACAATACGTTAAATTTCATCAGCGGTCATAATGTAGGCGTAATAAGCGCAAGCGGTGGCGGCAACACCCTTAACATAGGAGCTAGCAATAGCTCTCCTGCGGCAGTAAATTCCTTAAGCGCTAAAAATATTAGCGGTTTTGACAGGCTAAACTTCTTTCTTCCTAACTCTATTAGAGCAGGCGATAGCGTACTTACCCTAAGCGACCCTACTGCCAATACCAATCTAAGCAACGTAAGCAATATCACGGCTTATATAAGCGGAGTAAGCGGTCCGATTAATCCAAGCAGCGAGATTCATCTAATCAATAAGCAAGGAAGCGGCAGCCTTATAACTCCTAACGCAGCCAATATGCACGCAACGCTAAATATAGGAGTAAGTCTAAGCTATAACCCTAAAATTTATCAAAGCGGCAATTATCTAAATTTAGGATTCGATGCTTCCTCGGCTCCTAGCGCGCGCGTAAATTCTAATACCAAATCCTTCGCCGAAACCCGTGCCGCAAGCTTAGCCAGCTTAAAGAGCGG
>NZ_CALIMS010000015.1 GCF_938045345.1 uncultured Campylobacter sp. | reverse complement strand
GAGCATTTGCTCGTCTGCTACCGCCGTTGCGATTATTCCTTGTAGGGATATTATTGTATTATAGATAGAATTTTCTATATCTAGTGGGTAGGATAAACTTTTATTTCTTTCAGGAGTATTTTTTTCCTAGTACTATATTATAAATAGTATTGATCTTAATATATTTTTATCGCTTGTGGGGGATATTATTTGCCAAAGCAGCTCTTTTATCATAGATAGAGCAACCTCTTAGCCTATCCCTTTTAAGGATATTTTATGTGTAGCCTTGCTTTTGATATTTTGGGCTTTACTCTAATAGAATGCTTGAGTATCGCAAAGATATTGAATCTATTTAGGTATAGAAGAGAGATTGAAGTATTGAGGGTGGCAACCCCTCATTTTTTAATCGCTCTCCCATATTTTAAAAGTCTTTGGCTATCTTAATACTATACAAGAAAATAGCATAGCTTCCTCTATACTTTTAAAGAAGCCTCTAAATCTTTAGACTTTTTATATGTAAATGAAAGTAAAAGAAGAGATTAATAAATTTGAGCTAAGAAGCTTTTAAGATCTTTCTAATATAATCCCCTTGTTCATAAGGACAAAGAAGGCTTTAAGCTTTATCTGTTTTTTATTTGTTCTCTGCCTTAAAGAATAAACATCTTACAGATAGGTGCTTAAGGCATTTAGTGAAAATGTATTAATCGGCCTCCTTAAGATTTTAAACCTTGAGCTGATACAAGGCTTAAGCTAAATTTCTTAAGGTTTGAAACTTCTTAACTCATTTTTGCTTATTATTTAAAGTTTCCTTAAAAGACGATAAATATTTTTATATAGTTTTTTAAAAGACTATATACTGATATTCTGTAATCGAGTGTTCGGGGGAATTCTGAGGGTTGTAAAAATCCAACGCAGGACACCACTTTTATTACTAATTAAATCGCAAATTCTATGATTGATTGTTTATATCTAAAAAGCCAAAAATAAGTAAGTATATAACAAGAATAAAGAGCTTTCATGAAAAATAAGATTTACTTTATTGCCGCCGTTATAATATTATTTGCGTGGATATTTTATCTATATAAAGAGCAAAGCGCCTCTTGTGATATAAAAGATCTTTTTATGGGCGATACCGAAATAACAAAAGAGTGCAGAATTGCTATAATAAGGCAATTTGAAAAGAATGGTAACCCGCGCGCATATAAGCGATTGAGTTTGGTTTATGGAAAAATTTTAAGTGAAAGACCGACAGAAGAGGTTTTAGATGAGCTAGATCAAGAAGAGATAGAATTTTTGAAAAAATTGTATCCTGATTCAGAAATTCTATCTAAAGAGCTATCAAATAGAAAATAATAGATTTTTATAAACGCAAATTTGCCATAAAGATGGCTAAATGTTTAATAAAGAATGAAAAAAAGGTAGGTGATTAATGGAGTTAGAACTTTTATGCCAGAATTCAACGAATTCTGATAAATTCAGCATCAATTCGTTTGTCGGGAAATTTATATATCAAAGAACCTGGTCGGATTGCGACTATTGGGAGTTAGATAAAACTTTAATGCAGATTTTGAGCTTTTATCATAAAAAAACGCTTCCAAGAGAAATTTTCATCGCAATACTAGCGATATTTAATGATGTTATCGGCGTGGAGGACAAATCGGAAATTTATGTAAGCAATATATTGTGTGCGAAAAACAGCGACGGCGTAGTGCCTAGCATATATGATAGATTTGAAAGATTAAAGGTTCTATGCAACAGCATCGTATTCAAAGAAAAGCTTGACAATAACGGTTTTTGGTATGTTCCAAAGGATTAATGCAATGAATCTTGTAAATTTTTATAGAAATACCGCATTTGATGATAGATATGATGCAAATTCGTTCATAGGTATGATTTTAGATAATAATCTATGGTCCGATGAAGAGTATTGGAAATTGGAAGCCGATTTAAAAAAGATTTTGCAGCATTATAAAAACAAAGAGTTGGACCCAGAAATAATGCAAGGCATTATTTCTATCTCTAATGATATATTTCTAAACGGAAGTTGGCGCGACGTAGATATAGATGCAAAAAGCGAATGTTTTAAGCTAGACGAATATCAAGAAGATACAAAGCCGAATATTTTTGATAGATTTCGCCGTCTAAGAAGCTTATTATTGGCGGTTGCGTCAGGGGATGAAAATTTCTATAAAATCAAATTTTTCTATGAAAATTGTACGCCGGATTCTTGTGCTAAAAATAGCAAAGACGGCGCGGTAGTTAAAATTCCATTAAAAGGAAATGCGGTTTTAAATGAATAAAAAGACGTTTTTAACTATTTTATCGGTAATAATCGAAGATGGCGATTATATCTCTTTATGGGAAATCGTTTGGGAATTAAATTCTATTAACATTGCCAATTCGCTTAAAGTAGCGAAAAAAATTTTATTGTCCTTATACGAGCAAGGTTATATAAGATTGTTTAGTTCAAATTGGGGTTATGATACAGAAACAAAAGAGATATGTGATAAATCTGAAATTTTAAATATTTTAAGGGATGATAAAAATTATGAGCCGGTCGGCGTAAATGGTAAATACTTTTGTGTGACCGAAACGCAGCAAGGAAGAGCTTATTATGCAAAACAATGCTAAAATGCGAAAAACAATAGTTTGGACGGTATAAAATGAGAGTAAAAGCGCTTGATTTAAATTTAAGCCCGTACGTCTATTTCTTTAGTAAAGCGGAAGATTTTAGGTTTAAGATTTTTAAAGATTTCCAAGCTGCAAGCGGGAAAAGATCGCTGGATTTTTATGAGCTTGATGCGTTTAGTCTAATGAAAAGCACCGAGGTTTATGAGACCGACTCTATTACTAGCACATTAATTCATAATTTTAATTTATGCGATGAGAATGTAAAAGATATTTTAATAATGTTATTTGGGCAGTTTTATCTAAATAATTTTATAGGTACCGACATAAAATATAAAACTAGCGCTAATATAAATTTAAATATGAAGAAATTTGAAGAATGGAAAATTTTAAGAGAAAATTTCTTTTATAATTTAGATAATTTTGTAGCCCGCCCATACGAACCTCTAAAAAATTATACTCGCGCAGACGGTGCCTTTTGGGAAGAGCCGAATCGGTGGTGCCACCATAATATGTATATATTTATCGCAGAATGCAGCAAAAAATATTATGATGAAATTTTAATTCCGAGCCTTTACAATAAATACAAATACAAGAGGTTGGTATCGACGAAGAGGGAAGTGTAACAAAGTGGTACGGAATATAAAATTTAGGAGGATAAAATGTTAATAAAAGAAAGATTATTGAGAGAATTATGCTGCCTCGCCTCATTGGAATGTCAAGAAAAATATATGCTCAACCCAACAGAGGATAAGTATTTGTTGTGCATAGATTTAATAGGAGACTGCGAGAACGCTTGCAAAATAGCCCTAGTGGAATCAAACAGAATTTATTTCAGCGTAGAGGAGCGTAAAGCGATAGTTAAAATGCTAGATAAATTTGCAGAGTGCGATTCAAAATTTTGGGAAGAAGAGGAAAGGGCTTCTATGGCAGACTACGAAGACTTTATATACCACAATAGTACCTTTTGCGGACTACGCGAATTAGCTCTAAAAACAATCCAAATTTTTGGTTATGAACTTGATGACCTCGACTACGACTAAGAGCCTTAATAAGGAAAAATAGAATATGTACAAGCAAATAAAAGAGCTGTTAGAAAAGAGCGGTATAGAATTGAGCGAGGGTTTGAAAGAGAGCGAAATAGACAAAATAGAGCAAATTTATGAGTTTAAATTTCCAAAAAGCCTAAGAGATTTTTTGTCATATACATTGCCTATTTCGGTAGAATTTTATAATTGGAGAGACTTTAGCGATGAAAACATAAAGGAGATAAAGCAGGCTATGAACTACGTCTTTGAGTACTTAAAAAACGATCCTATTGATGAAATTTTCCCAAACGAGAGCTATTGGAATACGCAAAAATGGGGTCCGATGCCCGAAGACAAATCTCGCAAGCGAGCCATTATACTAGAGGTAGCCAAAATCGCGCCTAAGATTATACCCGTATATTCCCATAGATATATGCCGTGTCTTAAATTACCGGATCCACCGGTCTTATCTATACACTATACCGATGTCATTTATTATGGGAAAAATTTATATGACTACTTTTTGAGGGAATTTAGTAAAAATCCTCTTGAGCCGATTAGAAAATGCCCGTATGTGCCTTTTTGGTCTGATTTGTATTAAAATTTAATAAAGGCGAGTTTGCGTTAATCTACGCTTATTTGATTTTTAGAATTTTAAGAAAATATGCGTTAGCATAGTTGGAGTGAGGAAAAATGATAGAAGTAGTGATTGACTTTGACGAGTTGCAAAAAGACAGAAGATATATTGATGAGTGGCATGATTATTGCCCCAAAGAAATAGAGCATAAGTTATACTCATATTTATCCGAAAAGCTGTCTTTACCGCTACGTATCGGCTCTGATGCATTCGCGGATTTCTTTTGGTTTCTGCGATTTAAGGAATGGAAAGACTATAGCGAGGAAGAGTGGGGGCAATATAAAGATAAAGACGAGTGGGAAAGCTATAGCGAATATATCGAGGAAAAAGAAGAAAACTCACGATGCGGTTTAAAAAATAAGCAAGGCGTTCGAGACGATTTAAAGTTAATTTTCTTAAATTTTAATGCATTTAAGAAAAAATACAGCGATTTGGCTAAACAGCTGCTAGATGTGATAAAATTTACGCTCTCGGAGACTGCCAAATACCCAGATTACGATGACTTACTTGATATTCAAATAGAAATTCGAAGCTAGAAGATTATGAAGCGGCTACGAGAAATAAATTTAAGTACGAGAGAATTTTAAAAATATATTACGATATAATGCGCGCAAACCCATATCCCAATAAAAGGAAATCCAAATGCAAATTGATGGAAATGAGATATTTAATAAAGGCGGGCTTATGTTTAATCTGTGCCGAGTAGCCTCTTTGGAATATCAGGACAAATATATCGTTCATCCCACAAAGGACTACTATATATTAGATATTAGCGGACGAAATAATAGATTGGCTATATGATTTTTGCAAAAATGCCCTATTGGAGCAATTTAAATTTTGTTTTTTACCATACGAAAGGGATGCACTAAGAGAACTTATGGAGCTTATAGATAGATACTTTAAAGATCAAAGCCTGCTAGAAGGAGATACCTACGATTATCTAGTCTATCAGAACAAATCATGGGTAGAGGTTAGAGAGTTGGCCTTAAAGACTTTGTATATCTTCGGGTATGATTTGGAAGACTTCGACTATGATTAAACCCGGATTAGACCTAGCAGAATGAAATTTGTCGTATATATCTTTACTCTGCTGCTATGTCTAAGCGCCTGGGTTCTGTTTGGTTATATACAGTAAAAATAAGACGACATGCCGCGCAAGCAAATAGTTTCATTTCGGGCACATTTATGCTGCGCCGTACCATATTGCGCGCTGTAACTCAATCTAACGCCGCCAGGTCGTGCTCTAGCCGCTACGTCGCGACGCATACTATCGCTACGCCTCAAACCCTTGCGCCGAAATGCCTAGATCATCTTTCCGACGAGTTTTTCTTTAAATTCTTTATAAATTTCAGGCCCCGCGTGTTTGTATTCGCTCGTCAGTTTGTTGTGAAATTCTGCCATATCGCCGCCGCTTTCGCGGTAGAGCTTGATCGCGTTTCGCCTTACGGCGCCGTCTTTTAGGTCGCTATCGTAGGTGATGCTCGCGTATCGCGTCCGCGCGCCGTCCTTGATCTCGCGGTAGGCCTCGCAGCCCTTGGCTCTGCCGAGTTTTGCGACGCACGCGGCGTATAGGGCTTGCAGGCTCACGCACTGGGGTATCAGCGCCTCCGCCGCGATGAGGTCCGCTTTGGCGATTTTAGAATTTACGGTTTTTTGTTCCTGTTGTACAGCCTTCGGCTCCTGCTTCGCGGTTTTTACCCCTTGCTTTTGAACCTTTGGCTCCTGCTTTGCAGTTTTCGGTTCCGCTTTTTGGGCTTTTTTCTCCGCCGCACCGCTTGTTTTGCTTTGTTTTGCGCCCGCTCCTGCGGCATGCGAGGCTAGGCTGATCTTTTCAAATTTCGGATTTTTGCGGTAGTTTAGATTATTAAAGAATTCTATCACGTCGTCGTAAAATTTATCGTTGCTGACGATACCGATCTTGCCCTCCTGCCCGCAGAGCTTGCCCATCAAAAATACGATGATCTTATCGGCGAAGTCCTTTCTTTGTTTGCCGATTGTAAAAACCTCGCCTATGCTAACACCCATCTTCGATAGGCGCGCAAGGGTCAAGGCGCCGATCTTTTTGGCGGTGTTGGAGACGATATTTAGCTCGTCGCCCTCTTTTAGATTTACGACGTCGAAGATATTATCTACGTCTATATTTTCGTCGTCAATGATAAAATGGGTCAAATTCGATCCTTATTGTTCGCTAAAAAGTCGCCAAAACTCGGGCGCAAATTTCGTCGGCGCAAATTCTATGATCTCGTATTTTGCGACGCCATTTTGGAAGAACGGATCTTGCGCGATGATCTCATCAAGCTCCGTGCGGTCTTTGGCGTTGATTAAGATGACGCCGCCGGTGCGAGGGACTTTGCGCCCCGAGCAGATAAATTTATCGGCCGCATAAAATCGGTCTAAAAACGCGTTGTGCTCGTTGATGAAGCGATCGATTTCGCTAATTTCTTTGACGTAAGTGAGGTTTGCAATAAACATTTTGATCCTTTGTGAGATTTGAAGCGCGATTTTAGCATAAAATTCCAACGGATAAAATTCCTGCTGGAATTTTCGCGCGCTACGTTATAAAAAATATAGGCGAAATTCCGATTATCGCGCATCCAAGCGCTGCGTAGCGAAGCTTTATCGCAGCAAGCGCACAGATGTTTGCGAGCGCGAAAAGAAGCGGCGGAATTTGCGCCTGAAAGCTCGGCAAAGTAAAGTTTAAAAACGCAAGCAGCGGCGTATCGAGCGCGCCGCCGAGCCCGAATAGATGCAAAAAGATGCTTAGCGGATAAAAGATCACGAACGCGTATCCCAGCGGCATTACGCTAAACTGCTGCAGCGAAGCGGTCGGGAAGAAATAATAGACCGCCGCGTTCATGCTGAGCCAAACGTAGAGATTGAAAAGTATGACGTTTTGCCAGAGCTTAAATTTGGGCGCGAAGTGGTGCAGGTAGAGGAAAATATATAGCACGCCCAGACAGGAGAAATAAAATCCGATCGAAAAGGCTAAGTGCGGGAAAAACGCAAGCAGAAGCGCGATCGTTAGGAAGAGGTTCGTAAATTTAAGTACGTAGAAATTTCGCATCGCGAGGAAAAACCCCACGCAGCACATCGCAAGCGAGCGCAGAAAGCTCGGCGTAAAATCAAGCACGAAGAGATATCCGCTCATCAGCACGATCACAAAGACGCTAAGATCGCGCCTCGCGCTGCGATACGGAAAGTAGCGATCCTGAAAATAGCGGTAGATCGGCATTGCAAGCAGAAAGACCGTGCTAAAGATAATGCCCAGATGAAAGCCGCTGATCGAAATGATGTGCGCTATGCCCCAGTTCGTCACGCTAGCACGCAGTGGTTTTGAAATTTCGGTCGCAAAATACAGCGCGGAGTAAAGATCCGCCGTCATCTCATCTTCGTGTTGGGCGCGAACGAATTCTATAGCGCGCCATTTTGCCCCTGAGGGCGCGGTTTCGGCTGAAATTTTAAAATTTGGCGCGTAAAAGCGCTGCTTTAAAAAATCTAAAAATTTTACGTTTTTGGTTACGATGCCGATATTTACGCGCGCGAAGCGGTGAAATTCCCGCCCGAGCCCAGCGGTCGTGTAGAGAGTGAAATCCGCCGTTTTGAGCTTTAGCACCGTGTAGGTGCGGCCGCGCTCGTTCGTTTTGGCGTAGGCGTTTAAAATTTGCGCGTCGTAAAAAGCGTAGTTTTTCGCGCGAAATTCTTTGAATTCATAAAATTTCAGACCTAAGTTTATCGATAAAATTCCAAGCAAAATGAGCAGAAAGTATAAAATTTCGCGTTTAGAGTAAAAGAGTTGAAGCTTCACGGGCGGTGTTTAAGTTCGCGCGACGAAATTTTAAAAGCTCGCGCGCGGCGAAATTTTAAAATTCCAAGGCCTTATGCCGCCCCGCCTCGCAAAAGATCGGCGGCGCGGCATAAAATTTGGTCTTAGCACGAATAATTCGTCGCAAACTCAAACGGCGTAGGGCGCGCCTCGTAAGGCCAAACTTGAGTTTCAAATTTAAAATGCTGATAGGTCTCGATAAAAAGCTCGCTCATTATCGGGCGCAGATATTCATTATCGCGGATCACCGCCTCTAGGCTGCCGCGAAGCGTGTGCGGAAGCTGTTCGATGCCGCGCTCGCGGATCTCATCCAGGTGCAGCTTGAATAAATTCTCATCCATCGGCCCGACCGGCTCGGTTTTGTTTTTGATACCGTCGATTCCCGCCATCAGCATTGCCGCAAATGCCAAATACGGGCACGCCGTGCTATCAGGAAAGCGCATCTCTGCACGCACGGAGTTCTCGCCGCTGCCGTAAGGGATACGGATCGAAGCGGAGCGGTTTTGGCTCGAATAAGTTAGAATGGACGGCGCCTCAAAGCCCGGGATTAGGCGCTTATAGCTGTTAGTGCTCGGGTTTGTAAACGCAGCGACGCTGCGCGCATGCTTTAGCACGCCGCCGATATACCATCTTGCCGCATCGCTTAAATTTGCGTAGTTGCCCTTTTTGTAAAAGGTGTTTTTGCCCTTTTTCCAGATCGATTGGTGCACGTGCATTCCGCTGCCGTTGTCGCCGTAGAGCGGCTTCGGCATAAAGGTCGCAGTCTTGCCGTTTAGGTGCGCGACCATCTTTACGACGTATTTGTATTTTTGCACGTTGTCGGCGGCCTCGACGAGAGTGCCGTATTTAACGCCGATCTCGCCCTGGCCTTGCGCTACTTCGTGGTGACAGATGAAGGTCTCAAGCCCGATCTGTTCAAGTACCTTTAGCATCTCGGCGCGCAGATCGACCATCGAATCGACGGGCTGGACGGGGAAGTAGCCGCCCTTTACGCCCGGGCGGTGGCCGCTATTAAAGCCGTCTTTGTAGTTTTTGCCGCTGTTCCAATGCCCCTCTTCGGTATCTACCTTAAACATCGCGCAGTTCATATCGTCGATGATCTTTACGTCGTCGAAAACGAAAAACTCATTCTCCGGCCCGAAGTAGCAGGTATCTCCAAGCCCCGTGGTTTGTAGAAACTGCTCGGCTTTTTTAGCGATCGAGCGCGGGCATTTTTCGTAAAGCTCGTTTTTGTAGATGTCGTAAACGTCGCAGATGACGATGATCGTAACGTCCGCGGTGAATGGGTCCAAAAACGCCGTTGCTACGTCGGGCTTTAGCATCATATCGGATTTATCGATCGGCTGCCACGCCGCTACCGAGCTTGCGTCAAATGGAATTCCGTCGGCGAAGTCCTTCGGCAGGCGCTTGTAGTTGTAAGCGACGTGGTGCCAGGTACCCTTTAGATCGGTAAATCTAAAATCCACGAACTCGACCTCGTTTTCATCGCAAAATTTAAAAAATTCCTTCACGTCATTAACAAATTTTCCCATATTTTTTCCTTTTTCCGCCCGTATTCGGGCTAAATTTAACGGCGGATTTTAACATTATTTAGTTGAAATTCGACTTTATCTGCGCCGTTTTGCGCGTCGCGATTTTTAAAATTTCTCGCCGCCGTGCCTTTTGAAATCTGAAATTTTCACGCCACTGAAGATTTTGAAATTTTAAAATTTATCGCCGTCCGTGCCTTTTAAATTTAGCAGAGAGCGGCTGCCGTTAAAATTTACGCCAGACTTACAAACTGCCGCTCGCGATTTTTGAAAACGGCGATCTTATCGTAGCCGAACTCGCGCGCTTTGGCGTAAATTTTATCGTAGTTTAGCGCTACTTGAGCTACCGAGTGCGCGTCCGAGCTAAGCGTGATCGGCACGTCCGCATCCGCAAGCGCCTCTAAAAGTGCATCGCTTGGATAAATTTCATTTGCGGGCTTGCGAAGCCCCGCGGAGTTTAGCTCCACGACGATACCGCTTTTTTTGATCGCGTTTATCGCGCCGCCAGCCAAAACTCTGATATCTTTTTTCGGAGTAAATTTAAAAATTTTAATCAGATCCATGTGCCCTAAAATGTCGAATTTGCCGCTTCTGCACAGCGCGCAGATCAGCGCAAAGTATTCGCGATAAACGTCGTCTATTTCGCGCCCGCTCCACTGATCTAAAAATTCCTCGTTATCAAAGCCCCAGTTGTTTAAAAAATGCACCGAGCCGATGAGATAATCAACCTCGCGCGCGAAAACCCGCTCATCCATTAGCTCTTTTTTCGTCATAAAATCGACCTCATATCCGAGCCGCACATCGATCCGCCCGCTAAACTCATCTCGCAGATCTCTAATCATCCGCTCGTAAAGCTCCATCTGCTCGAAACTCATTCGGTATTTTTGATCGAAGTTCATCGGCGCGTGATCCGCAAAGCCGAAAATTTCTATGCCTCGTGCGATCGCCGCTTCCAAATACTGTCGCGGCTCGCCGCTAGCGTGGTTGCAAAGATAGGTGTGGTTGTGCAGATCGGCTCGCATCAACTGCTCCTTAAATAAAATTTTGGCTAAATTGTAGTAAAATCGCGCTTAAAAAATCACTAGGAATATATTTGAAAAAACCCGAACTCTTAGCTCCTGCTGGGAATTTAACGAAACTAAAAATCGCCCTCGCGTACGGCGCGGACGCCGTGTATGCAAGCACCGGCTCATTTTCGCTGCGCCAGCGAAGCGCGAAGGAATTTAGCAAAGAAAGCTTCGCGCAGGGCGTCGCGTACGCGCATGAGCGCGGCAAGAAGCTCTACGCGACCGTAAACGGCTTTGCGACCAACGGCCAGCTTGAAAATATCAAAAGGCATTTGGAATTTCTTCGCGATCTGCGCGTGGATGGAATTTTAATCGCCACTTTGGGCGTTGCGAGCCTTGCGCGAGCCGTAGCGCCTGAGATTCCGATTCATGTCTCTACCCAAGCTAACGTGCTAAATTATCTCGACGCGCAGGTTTGGGCAGAGCTCGGCGCCGTCCGCATCGTCGCGGCGCGAGAGATGACGCTCAAAGACGCCGTGGAGATTAAAGAAAAAATTCCGAATCTCGAGATTGAAATTTTCGTGCACGGCTCAATGTGTTTCGCATACAGCGGGCGCTGTCTTGTTAGCGCGGTGCAAAGCGGACGCTTCAGCAACCGCGGAAGCTGCGCGAACGACTGCAGATTTAACTACGAGCTTTATGCGAAAAATCCCGAAACCAGCGCGCTTTTTCGCTTGCAAGAGCGCGAAGGGGAGGGGACTTTCGTAATGAACGCGAAGGATCTTAGCCTCATTTCGCACGTGCAAAAGATCATGCAAACGGGTGCGATCGACAGCTTTAAAATCGAAGGGCGCACTAAAAGCGAATACTACGTCGCATGCGCCACGAATGCCTACCGCGCGGCGATCGACGATGCCGCGGGCGATAAATTTGAGGCCCGTGTTTACGAGCGCGAGATTGCGACGCTTAAAAACCGCGGCTTTAGCGACGGATATTTAATAAAGCGCCCGTACGAGCGAGAGGATACGCAAAATTTAGACCGCAGCATCGAGCTTGGTACGCATCAGGTTTGCGCGATCTCGCAGGATGGCGAGTTTATAAGCGTCAAAGATAAAATTTTACCCGGCGTTTCGTATGAAATTTTTGCTCCGCGCGGCTTTGAAATTTGCGCTTGCGATAATGAGATCGGCGAAATTTACGAGCTTAGCGGCAAGCCATATTTAAAATTTAAGAAGCTGCAAAGCCGCAGCGATAAGGAATTTAGCGAGATTCACAGCGGCAATCTAAATGAGATTAAGCTGCCTGCGAAACTCGCGGAGTTTTGCTTTTTAAGAAAGGAGATAGAATGAAATTTGTTTCTATAATAATGGGCTCAAAGAGCGATTACGAGGTCGTTTACGAGGCGGCTAAAATTTTAAATGAATTCGGCGTAGCGTACGAGATGATTGTATCTTCGGCGCACCGAAGCCCCGCCCGCACGGCAAAATATGTCGCGGGCGCCGAGAAAAAGGGCGCACAGGTTTTCATCTGTGCGGCGGGCATGGCGGCGCATCTTGCGGGCGCGGTCGCTGCAAATACGACCAAGCCGGTGCTGGGCGTCCCGCTCGGCGGTAGCGCGCTTGGCGGCGTAGATGCGCTATATTCGACCGTGCAGATGCCTGCGGGCATCCCCGTCGCGACGCTTGCGATCGGCAAGGCGGGCGCAAAAAACGCGGCGTATCTGGCGGTGCAAATTTTAGCTCTAAACGACGAGGTGCTAAGCTCGAAGCTAAAGGCGGATCGCGCGGCAAAAGCGGAGGCGCTGAAAAAGGACTCCGAGCAGATCGAAGTGCTGCTTGAGGGCTAGGCTTTGAAAATTTTAAAATTGCGCGAAGGCTTTGAAATTTGCGGCCTAAAGACTCGCACGAATAACGCAGATGAGATGAGCGGGCGAGGGGTGATCGCAAATTTGTGGGGCGAGTTTTTAAAATTTAACGCTAGCAGAAGCAGCGCTGCGAAAAGTGAAATTTATGCTGCGTATTACGACTATGAAAACGGCGCACAGGGCGAATACTCCGTGCTAATAGGCACTTGCTCGCAGGAGAGGCGCTATAAAGAAAGCCACGACGAAGCTTGCAAATCCGCGAAGCAGTGCTGCAAAAATGAGTGCGATGAAACCTGCGATAAATTACGTATCGAAGCGGGCGATTACGCGGTTTTTGATTTTGCAAACGAGCCTACGAGAGCTGGCGAATACTGGACCGGAATTTGGAAATTTTTTGAGAGCTCGAAGCTTCAAAGAGCCTTTGAAGCAGGCTTTGAAAGGCGCTTTGGAAGATAAATTTAAATTTACATATCGATAAAAGGATAAAAATGACGTTTTCACAGATTATTTTGACGCTTCAAAACTACTGGCACGAGCAGGGCTGTTTGCTCGTTCAGCCCTACGATATGCCTGCGGGCGCAGGCACCTATCATCAGGCTACCTTTTTGCGTAGCCTAGGAAGCAAACCTTGGCGCGCGGCATACGTTGCACCATCGCGTCGCCCCACAGACGGGCGCTACGGCGAAAACCCAAACCGCTTGGGTGCATATTATCAGTTTCAGGTGATCTTAAAGCCGAGCCCGGACAACATCCAAGAACTCTATCTAAAAAGCCTAGAGAAGCTGGGGTTGGATCTTAAAAGTCACGATATCCGCTTCGTAGAAGACAACTGGGAGAGCCCGACGCTGGGAGCATGGGGGCTTGGCTGGGAGGTTTGGCTGGACGGCATGGAGGTGACGCAGTTTACATATTTTCAGCAAGTAGGCGGCATCACGTGCGAGCTAATTAGCGGCGAGATTACCTACGGACTTGAGCGCTTGGCGATGTATCTGCAAAATAAAGACGACGTTTACGACATTGTCTGGGACGATAAAGCGGGGCTCTTGACCTACGGCGACGTGCATAAAAGGGGCGAATTCGAGTTTAGTAAATATAACTTCGAGCTTGCGGACACCGCGATGCTTTTTAATCAATTTGAAAACTGCTTCGGCGAGTGCAAAAGCATCCTAAAGCACGGCCTGGCGCTTCCTGCGTATGATTACTGCATGCTTGCGGCGCACACGTTCAACGTCCTTGACGCGCGCGGCGCGATCTCGGTCACGCAGAGACAGGATTATATTTTAAAGATCCGCGATCTTGCCAAAAACTGCGCGCTTTGCTACGCAGACCCGCAAAAATACGTCGCCGAGCTGGACGCCGCGGCGTGCGGCGATAAAAAAGGCGGCAAAGACGGCGGCGCGGCGTCCGCTTCCTCCGCAGGCGCAAATTTAAAAAACGCCCACGGCAAGAAAAACACCGCAGACAAAGCGGATGAAAGCGCAAAGTAGGATTTATGAAAACGGGCGAAATTTATGAAATTTTAAACGCCGCCGCGCCCTTTTGCGACGCGGAGGCGTGGGATAATAGCGGGCTAATGCTCGGAAGCTTGAATGATGAAATTTCAAAAATCTATCTAAGCCTCGATGTTACTAGCGAGCTGGTGCGCGAAGCTGAGGTGGGCTCGCTTTGCGTGGTGCACCACCCGCTGATTTTCAGCCCGCTAAAATCGCTTGATCCGCGGCTATATCCTGCAAATTTGATCTATGAGATGATCCGCAAAAATATCTCTCTCATCGCGATGCATACGAACTTTGACAAGCACGTTTTAAATGGATTCGTAGCGCGCGAAATTTTAAAATTTGAAATTACGGACGAGCGGGATTTTTTGGTTTTTATGCGCGCGGATTTGAGCTTTGAGCAGCTGTGCGCACAGATAAAGCGCATGCTTGGCATCGAGCATCTGCGCGCCGTGAAGACGAAAGATTTCATCCAAAATATCGCGCTTTGCACCGGCAGCGGAAGCGAACTGAACCAAAGCTTGGGCGTGGATTGCTTCATCACGGGCGATATAAAATATCACACGGCGCTTCAAAATTTAGAAAACGGCGTGAGTTTGATCGACATAAATCATTTTGAAAGTGAGCGCTATTTTGGGCGCGCGCTCGCACCTTTCTTGCAAAAAAGCGAAATTGAAGTTATAATAAGCGAGCAAAAAAATCCATTTACGTATTATTAAAGGAAAAAGATGAACAAATATTTAAGCCAATTGGTAGAGCTTTGCGAATTCGATAAGCAGCTGGACGGATTTAAGCCTAAAATCGAGGCTGCACAGGAGAAGCTGAGTAAAAAAAGCACTGAAATAAACGGCGCAAAAGAACAGATCGAAACTCTAAATGCGGAGATCGCCGAGCTAAAATCTCAAATTTTACAAGCAAACGCGCAGCTTAGCGCCTTTTCGTCCAAGCTAAAAAGCACGGGCAAAAAAAGCGGCGCGGCAAAAACCGAAAAGGAGATCAAGGCTCTTAGCGTCGAAGAGGACATCGCAAAAGAGCAGCTCGAAGCTACAAACGAGGAGATCGAAAGGCTAGAAAAGATCGTAGCCGCAAAGGAAGCGCTCGTAAAAGAGCAGAGCGAAAAGCAAGAGGCGTTTGAAGCCGAGCTAAAAAGCTTGCAAGAGCAGGTAAGCGCCGAAATGGGCGAGGTCGAGGTTGCTCGCGGCGCGATCTACGCTAAGCGCGATAAATTAATGCAGGCGATGAACCCCAAAACCGTCTCATTCTACGAAAAGATCCGCAAGTGGGCGGGCAATACGGCGGTCTCGCCGGTGCGCAAACAGGCCTGCTACGGCTGCTTTATGCGTATAAGCGACAAGACCTATTCCGCAGTCATTAAAAGCGACGACATCGTAACCTGCCCGTATTGCGGCAGAATTTTATATAAAGAAGCCGAGTGATCTACACCGCCTTGGCGTTTTTGGCGTGGCTTGCAGCTGCGCCTTTTATTTTTATCCTAAGCTTTAAAAAAAAATACCGCACGAGCCTGAAAGCGCG
This sequence comes from uncultured Campylobacter sp., assembly GCF_938045345.1. Classification (GTDB taxonomy): domain Bacteria; phylum Campylobacterota; class Campylobacteria; order Campylobacterales; family Campylobacteraceae; genus Campylobacter_B. The sequence continues at coordinate 41,731 of NZ_CALIMS010000015.1, read as the reverse complement.
ATTTTTTCTATACAAAAACCCTAAATTTAGCCCCGCTGCGGTGCACTTTCACGCTTGCAGTCTAGGAGAGGTAAACGCTCTTGCGCCGCTAATTTCTAAATTTGAGAGCGTCGCGCTTAGCACGACCACGCAGACGGGCTTTGATGCGGCGCGCTCTCTCACGCCGAACTCTCGCTACCTGCCTTTTGAAAATTGGCTTCCATTTTGGCTTACGGGCAGCCGCGTGCTGGTGATCTTTGAGGCCGAGCTGTGGCTAAATTTGATCCGTTCCGCTAAATCGCGCGGAAGCTACGTGATCCTGCTAAATGCGCGCATAAGCGACCGCTCGTACGCGAGTTATCTGCGCTTTAAGTTTTATTATCGCAAGGTGTTTGAAAATATCGATTTGGTGCTTGCGCAAAGCGAGCTTGATGCGGCGCGGCTGCGGGAGCTCGGCGCAAAAAATATAAAGGTCGCGGGTAACGTGAAAAGCGCGAATATCGCCGTTGCGACGAAGGACTATTCTGCCGCGTCCGCAAATAGCTTCGTGCTTACGATCTCAAACACTCACGAGGGCGAGGAGGAGCTTGTTTTATCAAATTTAAACGATTTTATAAAATTTCGCAGTTCGCAAAATATGCCCGAAAAATACCCACGCGCAGCGAGTGCCCGCGGCGATAGAAGCTTGCCTGGGGCTGAGCTTCGCGACGAGCAGGGCTCGACCGAGCCGGTAAATTTAAACGTAACTTCTTTGGATGCGGCGAGCTTAAGCGACGCTTCGTCCGCCGTGCCGAATACGACGCCTTTAAACGGCGCGTCTTTAAATTCTGCTGCACCGAATGCAGCAGCTTCGACTACCGCGCCGCAAAAGCTAAAAATTATCCTGGCGCCGAGGCACCCGGAGCGCTTTGAAAAGGCCTACGAAATTTGCAAGGCTTGGGCGCATGAGCATGGGCTTAGCTTCGAGCGATTTAGCGATGGCGCAGGGCTTCGGAGCAATTTTATTTTGCTCGATGCTTTCGGGGAGCTAGCGAACTTTTATAAAATTTCAAACGTCGTAATCTTAGGCGGCAGTTTTTTGCGCAATATCGGCGGACACAGCCCGATCGAGGCGGCGAGCTTCGGCGTACCGATCATCAGCGGGCGATTTTTTCATAATCAAAAGGCGCTGTACGCGCTCGTGCAAAATATCGCTCTGTGCGAGGCGAACGAAATTTCAAGCGCTTTAAAAGAGCCGCTAAAGGGGACGCGGATAGATAAAATTTGTGATCTGCAAGAGATAGAAAATTTAATCAAGGAAAGAATTTAATGCAAGAAAAAGCCTATAAGCTGCTAGCGGCGCAGGAAAACATCTCGCACAACGAAGCCAAGGCCCTCATCGACGCGGGGCTTGTGAGCGCGCGCGGCGCAAAGATCGCTCTAGCGCGCGAGATGCTAGGCGAAAATACTAAATTTAGCGTGATGAAACCCGCAAAACCCGCGATCATTTACGAGGATGAGAACGTTTTGGCGGTCAATAAGCCGCCCTTTATGAGCAGCGAAAATTTAGAAAAAATCTATAAATTCGGGCTTCTAAACCGCCTGGATAAGGAAACCAGCGGCGTCGTGCTGCTGTACAAAAACGAAGAATTTCGCGAAGCGGCGATTGCAGAGTTTAAAAATTTGCGCGTGAAGAAAAGCTATATCGCGATCGTAAAAGGGATCGTGAGCGAAGAGATGAAATTTGACGAGCCGATTTTGACGATAAAGACCCGAAGCGGCGCGTTTTCTAAAATTTCGCCAAACGGTAAGAGCGCATTTAGCGAGGTTTATCCGCTGATGGTAAGCGGCAAAAAATCGCTTGTAAAGGTGCGGATCGAGACGGGCAGGACGCATCAGATCCGCGTGCATCTGGCAAATGCGGGATTTGGCGTAATAGGCGATGAAAAATACGCTAAAAGCCGCGCAAAACGGATGTTTCTGCACTCATACGAGACCGAAATTTTGGGGCTAAAATTTAAAGCTCCGCCGGGTAAAAGCTTCAACGAATTCGGCTTTGAAATTCCTAAGGATCTCTGATATTCAATGGCTTTTAAGTTAATTTTAGGTAACATCGCAAGTTTAAAAATTTTATAAGGGATCAAAGTGTTTGAGATCATAAGCGAGTCGTTTAAAAACGCGGTCAATAAATTAAAAACAATCGACGATGAAAAAGCTTTAAAAAACGCCTTGGAGACGCTAAAAAAAGCACTTTTAAAGGCCGACGTGCACCACAAAGTCGTAAAGGATTTTTTGGCCCTTGTCGAAGCCGATCTTCGTATCGGCACGATAGGACAGAAGCCATTTTTGCAGTCCATCAAGACAAATTTGACTAAAATTTTAACGGCGCCTAGAGGCAGCAGTCAGGGATTTGTATTCGCTAGTACGCCTCCTACGGTAGCTTTGATGACGGGACTTCAGGGAAGCGGAAAATCCACAAGCACGATAAAACTCGCAAACTATCTGAAACTTCGTAAAAAAAAGGTCTTGGTCGCAGCTTGCGACTTGCAGCGCCTAGCCGCGGTCGAGCAGCTCCGTCAGCTATGCGAGGCTAACGAGATCGAGCTATTTTTCATCGAGGGCGAGAGCGATCCGCTAAAGGTTGCGGAAAAAGCGCTAAGTAAGGCTAAAAGCGGGCTTTATGACGTACTGCTCGTAGATACGGCAGGACGTCTTGCAATTGATGAGGCACTAATGGCGCAGCTTGCGGAGATGAAAAAAGCTCTAAATCCGCATGAAATTTTTTACGTAGCGGATGCTATGAGCGGTCAAGATGGCATTAAAACGGCCGCTAAATTTGATGAAATTTTAGGCCTTACGGGCGTGATCTTAAGCAAATTTGACGCAGATACCAAAGGCGGCGTAGCTCTCGGTATCGCGCAGCAGCTTGGCATCCCGCTTCGCTTTATCGGAACCGGCGAGAAGGTGGCCGATCTGGAGGGCTTTATACCCGATAGAATTACAGGTCGCATTATGGGTGAGGGCGATTTAGCGACGTTAGCCGAGAAAACAAGCGCCGTTTTCGACGAAAGAGAAGCTAAAGCCTTGAACAAAAAGATCAAAAAGGGCGAGTTTAATTTCAACGATTTCGTAAATCAGCTCGAAAGCGTGAAAAAGCTCGGCAATATGAAAAATTTAATCGGCATGATTCCGGGACTTTCCGGAATGGCGAATAAGATAAAAGATATCGATTTGGAAAACTCCAAAGAGATACTTCATATCAAAGCGATGATTAACTCTATGACGCCGAAAGAGCGCGAAAACCCCGATCTGCTAAATAATTCGCGCAAGCGCAGACTTGCTGCTGGCGCAGGGCTTTCGCAGGTGGAGGTGAACCGCTTTTTAAAGCAGTTCGCGGGTGCTTCGAAGCTTGCGAAGAAATTTTCGGGCAAGGGCGGTATGCAGGGGCTTGCCTCGATCGCTCAAAGGCAAAATTTACCGAGATAGCCTCTCGGTAGAGTTTGCAGATGTTTAAGTTTTAGCCATCTGCAAGTTCTAAAACTTACAAAAATTTAAGGAGAAAAAATGGCAACAGTTGTTAGGCTTACAAGAATCGGAAGAAAGAAGCAGCCTTTTTACCGCATCGTGGTAACGGATAGCAGGAAAAGACGCGACGGCGGCTTTATCGAGACGATCGGCTTTTACAATCCGCTAAAAGATAGCGATAATATTAAATTCGACGCGGAGCGTTTGGCATACTGGAAGAGCGTAGGCGCGAAGTTAAGCGATAGGGTCGCTCAAATCACAAGCAAATAAAATGGTAGAAAATTTTATAAAAGAATACGCAAAGTTGATCGCCGATTATCCGCAGTCTGTCTCTACGCAAAAGCGGGTCGGTGAGAACTTTACCGAGATCATCGTCTATGCCGACAAGGCCGACACCGGCAAACTCATCGGCAAGGACGGCAAAATGATAAACGCCATAAAGACCGTCATCATCGGCTATAAAGCAAAAGATCCGATCAATTATAAAATTACCGTCAAAGCCAAAGATGCCTGATGATCTTTTAGAGGTCGCGAAGCTCGGTCGGACTATCGGCTTAAAGGGCGCGGTTAAAATTTTCGATCGCAGCGACTTCCCCTCTCAGTTTAAAAAAGGCGCCAAATTTTATCTGCGAAACGGCGAAATTTTAGAAATTCTATCCTTTAGCGGCGCAAATTCTAGCGCTATTTTTAAAAATTACGAAAGCGTAGAAACGGCGGCAAATTTAACCAACCAAATTCTTTACCGAAGCAAAGAGGATACGCGGAAATTTTGCAAATTGCAAAAGGGCGAGTTTTTTTACTTCGATATTATCGGGCTTGAAATTTATGAAGACGGCGCGATTTTGGGGCGCGTAAAGGACATATCGCAGATCGGAAGCGGCTATCTTTTTGAGGTAGAAACGGATAAAAGCTTAATCTTGCAGGCTTTGCCGAAAGAATTTTTCATCCCCTACATGGACGCCTATGTGAAAGAAATTTCGCTTAGCGAACGTAAAATTTTTACGCAAAATGCGCGCGCGATTTTGGAAAATTCATGAATTTTATCTTCATCTCTCTATTTGAAAATCTCATCGCGCCCTATTTTGAGGACTCTATTTTAAAGCGCGCGGCCGATAAGAAAATAATCTCGACGCATTTTTTTAACCCGCGAAATTTCACGACAAATCGCTATAAAAAAGTAGATGATTATATGATCGGCGGCGGTGCGGGGCTTTTGATCGGCACGGAGCCGCTTGCCGGGACTATAGAACACGTAAGAGCTAAATTTAAAAACGCCAAGTTTATCTACCTCTCGCCCGCCAGTAAAAAATTTAACCAAAACGATGCCAAGCGTCTAAGCGGCAAAGAGAGCTTATGCTTTATCTGCGGGCGCTACGAGGGGATCGATGAGCGCATAGTCGAGAGATATGTAGATGAAATTTTTTGTATCGGCGATTTCGTTCTTACCGGCGGAGAGCTCGGTGCGCTTTGCATGTGCGATGCTATAAGCCGCAACATAAAGGGCGTTTTAGGCAACGAAAGCTCGCTTGTTGAAGAAAGCTTTGAAGGCGGAATTTTAGAGGCGCCTGCATTTACAAAGCCTGATGTTTTTGAAAATTTACCTATAGTTTCAGAGTTTTTAAAGGGTAATCACGCTAAAATGCGCAGTTTAAAAAATCAAATGGCGCTATGCAAAACGAGGTTCTTCCGCCCGGATATGTACCGAAAGATCGCCAAAAATAAAGGAAATTTATGAAAAACAAGTATATCCAAGCGTTTGAGGACGCTCAGATCACAAGCAAAAGTGTGCCTGATTTCCGTGCCGGTGACACCTTAAAGGTAGCCATCAGGATCAAAGAGGGCGATAAGAGCAGAATTCAAAATTTTGAAGGCACCTGCATTGCGCGCCGCGGAAATGGCGTCGGCGAGACCTTTATCATCCGCAAGATCGGCGCAAATAGCGTCGGCGTAGAGAGAATTTTCCCGATCTACAGCGAAAGCATTGAAAGTATCGAGGTTCTAAGAAAAGGACGCGTTCGCCGTGCGAAGCTATTTTACCTACGCGACAGACGCGGTAAAGCGGCTAAAATCAAAGAGCTTCGAAAATAATCCTTTAAATTTACGCTTCCTAATTCAAAAGGAAGCTCTTTTTATAATGCGCGAGATTTTAAAAAATTTCGTGCAAAATCCACTCGTATTAGATCTAAAATTTTGCAACTTTCACATTAAAATTTTTAATTTTGAATTACCTAAAAATCGCCTTTTTCTATAGAAAAAGATAAAATATATCCTGATTTTATTTGCGTTTAAAAATATTACTATAAAATGCAAATTTTAATTTAGAAAACTCGCGCTAAATTTGAGAATTCGGCCGAGTAAAATTTATTCAGTAAAGAGCGAGATGTGATTTTTTTAGGCATTGACGTAGGATCAACCACTGTTAAAACGGTAGTTTTAAATGAAAAATATGAAATTTTAAGCAAGAGCTACGAGCGGCATCTGGCAAAGCCCAAGGAGCTGGTGCTGGATAAAATTTTGCAAATCCAAAAAACCTATGCAGGCGAGCAATTTAGCGTCGCCATAGCGGGTTCGGCGGGCATGGGTATCGCCAAAAATTGCAAAATTCCGTTCGTCCAAGAGGTTTTTGCTACTTCGCTCGGCGTCAAGCGGATGTTTCCGAAGACCGATGTCGTCATCGAGCTCGGCGGCGAGGATGCTAAAATTTTATTTCTCACGGGCGGACTTGAAGAGCGTATGAACGGCTCATGCGCGGGCGGTACAGGCGCATTTATCGACCAGATGACCAATCTTTTGCATCTGGATATCACGGAGCTCGACCGCCTAAGCTTTGCGGCTAATAAAATTTACCCGATCGCCTCACGTTGTGGCGTGTTCGCCAAAAGCGACATTCAGCCGCTACTAAATCAGGGCGTTAGAAAAGAGGATATTTGCGCTAGTATCTACGCCGCGGTCGTCGAGCAGACGATCTCGGGGCTTGCGCAGGGTCGCGAAGTTAAGGGCAATATTCTATTCTTGGGCGGCCCGTTGTTTTTCCTAAAAGGCCTTCAGGCGCGCTTTAAAGAGGTGCTAAAGCTCACCAACGAAACTGCGACCTTTCCCGACATTGCGCCTTATTTTGTGGCTTACGGCAGCGCGCTGTACGCAAAAGATACGGGCGAGACGTTAAATTTAGAGGAGACGATCGCGCTTTTAAAAAAGGAGCCTGACAGGACCGCGCTGGAAGCCGAGCCGCCACTTTTTAAAGACAGGGCGGAATTTGACGAGTTCATCGCTCGCCACGCCCGCGCGAGCGTGCCTAAGGTAGATATCCACACCTACAGCGGAGACGCGTATCTAGGCGTGGATTGCGGCAGCACCACGATCAAAGTCGTGTTGATGGGCGCAAACTACGAGCTGCTGTATAAATTTTACTCCTCCAATAAAGGCGATCCGGTCGACATCCTGCTGCCGCGACTAAAGGAATTATACGATCTTTGCGAGGGTCGCATCAAGATCAAGGGCAGCGGCGTTACCGGATATGGCGAGGATCTCATTAAAACCGCCTTTCGCTTTGATTACGGTATCGTCGAGACGATCGCGCATTACAGTGCCGCGCGCCACTTCAATCCGAAGGTCGATTTCATCATAGACATCGGCGGACAGGACATCAAGTGCTTCTCTATTAAAGATGGCAATATTGATTCTATCGTGTTAAACGAGGCGTGCAGCTCGGGCTGCGGCTCGTTTTTGCAGACCTTTTCAAATTCTTTGGGTTATGACATTAAAGATTTCGCAAACTTAGCTCTTTTTGCAACCCATCCCGCCAAGCTCGGCAGCCGCTGCACGGTATTTATGAACTCTTCGGTCAAGCAAGCTCAAAAAGACGGTGCTACGATCGAGGACATCAGCGCAGGTCTTGCTATTAGCGTCATAAAAAACGCGATTTACAAGGTCATCCGAGTGCGAAACGCCGACGATTTGGGTCAAAACATCGTAGTGCAGGGCGGTACCTTTTTAAACAACGCTGTGCTACGAGCTTTTGAAAAAGAGCTCAGCAAAAATGTGATTCGTCTTGATATCAGCGAGCTTATGGGTGCATACGGCGCGGCGCTTTTTGCCAAAAATAACGCGAACGAGCGTACCGATATGATCAGTCGTGCAGAGCTTGAAAATTTCACTCATCGCAGCGAATTTAGTGTCTGCAAGCTCTGTACGAACAAATGCCCGCTTACGATCAGCTACTTCGGCGATACTAAATTCGTCTCAGGAAATAAGTGCGAGCGCGGCGCGGGCAAGGAGATCCGTCACGACATCACGAATTTGTTTGAGTTTAAAAACGAGCTTTTGCGAAAATATCGCAAGCCGCCGAAGCAAGACGCGCCGCGGGTCGGAATTCCGTTTGTTTTGAATATGTTTGAGATGATCCCGTTTTACAGCGCGTTTTTTGAAAATTTAGGCATGAGCGTCGTGCTGTCGCAAAAGCCGCGAAAAGAGACGCTGTTTTTAGCAAGCCAAAGCATCCCGAGCGATACCGTCTGCTACCCGGCCAAAAGCGTGCACGGCCACATCTATGATCTTTTAAACAAGGATGTGGATTTTATCTTTTATCCATGCATGAGCTACAGCCTCGATGAAAATATTAGCGAGAACTGCTACAACTGCCCCGTAGTCGCATACTACCCTGAGCTGATTCGCTCAAACGTAGGGGCGCTGGAGGAAAAAAAATTCCTCTACCCGCATGTGGATCTTAACATGCAAGATTCGTTTTGCAAAACGATGCAGGCTGAGCTCGCGGATGCTGGGTATAAATTTCATTCTGACGCCGTGAAAAACGCCGTCTTGCAGGGCCTTAAGGAGCTGCAAAACTATAAAAATACCGTTTTAATAAAAGGCGAGGAGACCCTAAAAGAGATACAAAGCAGCGGTGCCAGCGCCATTGTGCTAGCGGGTCGTCCGTATCATATCGACAAGACGATCAACCACGGCATCGATCGCTATCTAAATTCCTTGGGCTTTATAGTGCTTAGCGAGGACGCGCTGCCGCTTAGCAGGGTGCAGACGAAAAGCCTTAATCAATGGACCTACCACGCCAGGCTTTATAGCGCGGCGCGGTTCGTCTGTAAATACCCGCGCATGCAGCTGGTGCAGTTAGTGAGCTTCGGCTGTGGGATAGATGCGATCACGGGCGACGAGGTGCGCGACATACTGCGTCAAAACGGTAAAATTTACACTCAACTTAAAATCGACGAGGTTACGAACCTAGGTGCGGTCAAGATCCGCCTGCGTAGCCTAAAAGCGACTATGATAGAGCGCGAAAGGCAAGGCGCGCAACAAGAAGCAAGAAAGGATGCGCGCTAATGTTTGCTAAATTTACGAAAGATATGAAAGCCACCCACACGATATTGATCCCCACGATGATCGATCCGCATTTTCGCTTTATGCAAGGCGTGCTGCGCGACGAGGGCTATAAGAGCGTCTTGCTCGGCGAAAATCGTCAAAATATCGTCGAGGAAGGGCTTCGCAGCGTCCACAACGATATGTGCTACCCCGCGCTGCTCGTCATCGGGCAGTTCATCGACGCGCTCAAAAGTGGCGAGTTTGATACGCACAAAGTAGCGCTTCTCATCAGCCAAACGGGCGGCGGCTGCAGAGCGAGCAACTACATAAATTTGCTTCGCAAAGCGCTTGAGGACAGCGGCTTTAGCTACGTCCCCGCGATCTCGTTAAATTTTGGCTCGCTAGATGAGAATGAATTTAGCCTCGGCAAAAAATCGCTTCTAAAGCTCTTTGCCGCGATATTTTACGGCGATTTGATGATGGGACTATATAATCAGTGCAAGCCCTACGAAAAGATCAAAAATCAAACGAATGAAATTTACGAACTCTGCGCCGAGCGGATCAAAAATTTGACCGATCAAAGATCGTTTTTCAATCTCAAGAAAAATTTCAAATTTATCCTCTCACAGTTCGCTAAAATCGAGCGTGACGATAAGCCGCGAGTAAAAGTGGGCATCGTGGGCGAAATTTATCTCAAATACTCGCCCATCGGCAACAACGGCTTAAACGCCTACCTCATCCGCGAAAACGCCGAGCCCGTCAATACGGGGCTGATGGACTTCGTGCTTACCTGCATCTACGACGCCGTTTACGACAAGCAGCTCTACGGCAAGGGCGGCGCGGCGTATTACGGCTCGCTTGCGGTCGCTAAGGTAGTGGAATTTTTCCAGCGCATGATGATTAAGCAGATGAAGCGTTTCGGCTTTCGCGCGCCGAGCCCATTTAGCGAGGTTCGCGCCGCCGCCGACGGCTACATCGGTCACGGCGTGAAGATGGGCGAGGGCTGGCTGCTGACGGCGGAGATGGTCGAGTTTATGCGTCACGGCATACAAAACGTCGTGTGCGCGCAGCCCTTTGGCTGCCTGCCAAACCACATCATCGCGCGCGGAATGATCCGAAAGATCAAGCAGAACTACCCGCAAGCAAACATCGCCGCTATCGACTACGACCCGGGCGCAAGCGCGGTAAATCAAGAAAACCGCATAAAGCTGATGCTTGCTAACGCAAATCGAAAGTAGCGCGCCGCATATCAAAAAGAGCTTTGGAATTTTAAAATTCCAAAGCCTGCCGTAAAATTTTAAAATTTAAAAGCAAGCTCGCGATGACGGTTAAATTTTGACGTGCAAATGACTCGTCTCTTTCCGCGAAATTCCCTCGAGATTTTAAAATTTTAAAATCTTGGCAGTTCCATTGCGCTTCTTTTGCCTCTTCCGTGCATTTCGGCTTCAGTTCTTGTGAAATCTCATCGGAATTTCATAAAAGTCCGCGTGAAATTCTATGCGTCGCCACCATAGAATTCCATCACACAATTCCATTTTGCCATGTCATAAAATTCCACTCTCGTTAAGGCAAAATTTAATACAATCCGTCTTTAAATTTTACAAAGGAAGTTTATGAAATTTTGGATTTGCGGCGCGGTTTTGGCGCTATGCTGCGCGGTTTTTAGCGGATGTGCGAGTAAGAATTTGCCGGGCTATATGCAAGGGCGCGAGCATATCGTCGCGATGAGCGCGGCGTCTGGCGGTCAGCTGCGTATGAGCGGCGAGATTTATGATTACGTATTTGATGCAAATCTTAGTGCCGTGCGCGCCAAGGTTGCGAGTCTGGCGTCGCTAAATAAAGACGCGATAAGGCGCAACGTAAGCATGCTCACGATCGACAGATACAATGAAGGCAGTGATGCCGCATATATCCAGCACGAAATCGAGCTCGTAAAATACGATCTACCGCTATCCGTGCAGGCTAAGCTGATGGACGACCCAGAGCAGCTGGAGCCCGCGTATAGTTCTACGTTTCGTTACTCTTATCTGATCGAAGGCAAATATTTTAAGCGCCTAAAAGATCACGACGAGCTACGCAGATCGCACCGCCTAGGCGTGCCGATCGAGTATCCCGCGCGTATAGCGGTCGATAGCGGGATCAAAAGCGAGCGCGATGCAAAAATGGATACCGATATACAAGGACTCATCGTAATGCCGCTAATGATGCCGGTGCTGCTTTTAGGCAGTATCCTAGGCGGCTAGAATCGACTGAACCACGGAAGTGAAATTTTATTGATTTAGATTCTAAAGTAGTGGCGGACAGAGAGGGATTTGAACCCTCGAGCCCCGGTTAGAAGCTGCACCCTTAGCAGGGGTGTGGTTTCGGCCACTCACCCATCTGTCCACAAAAAGAAATCGCATTATACATAACTAATCTAATAATGGGCTTAAATTAGCTCAGCTCGCAGAATTTATCACCGCGCGGAATTTTGAGCCGGCGGCACAAAGAGCTATAACGAGTCAAAACACTCGGCGTAGATAATTTATACTTGCTTACATAGCTTCTGCGAAATTTTAAAACTTTTTAAAGTATGTGCGAGCAGAAATTTTGCGTCCATGCGTTATTTTGCGGCGAAATTTTAAAATTTTAAATTCAGTCGGGCGCGAATTTTAAAATCTGGCTTACAAGCAAAATTTAAAAACCCCGTGTAAGCGCAAAATTTTGGAATTTAGAGTTTTACGATTTACGTAACTATGAGATTTTAAGCATAGTTAAGCTTTAAAATTTTGAAAATTTTAAAATATAAAAATTTCAATAATTTTGGTTGCGAGGATCTTAAAATTTGGAATTTTTTAAAATTCTAAATTTTAAGATTGAAGACACTCTAAGATTACGCAAATATAAAAGCCTTAAAAATTCTAAGAATTCCAAAGGCTAGAAATTCTAAAATTTCAATATCAATCAGATTCTAAAACCCCGTTAGCTAAAGCGTTTTAAATTCCAAGAATTCCAAATGTGCGCGATTTATTCACCTAGCGCTTTGTCGATGAGCTTGACGTCTTCGCTTGCGCTGCCGTCGATAACTAGGGCTTGATCGCTACCGCTTACCGCGCTTTTTCCATTAAATTTTGCGCCGACTTCGATGCCGAAGCTTTGTGATAGCACGTCGCCTACGAGCACACCGCCGCCTAGCAGCTCGACGAGCTCAGCTTCGATATTGCCGAAAAATTTGCCGCTGATTACGATATGTTTGGCCCTGATCGAGCCGCGCGCGGTACCGTTTTTACCGATGACGACAGTATTATCGGATATCACGTCGCCTTCGACATTGCCATCGATATGCAAAATGCACGACAGGTGCAGCTCTCCTTTGATGAGCGTGCCTGACGAGATTATTGTTGTTTGAGCGGTGTTTGCATCGCCTTTATTAAAGATTGCCATGGGACATCTTCCTCCTTAGTAAAAATTTCTTTGTAATTTTTTTCGTTCCAGTTGATAAAATTTAGCGGATCTAACGGCAGCTGCAAAAATCTAATCTCGTAGTGCAGATGAGGTCCGGTGCTAAGTCCGGTGTTGCCGCTAAAAGCGATGAGATCACCTTTGTTTACAAACTCGCCTACTTTGCGAGTTAAATTTGAATCCAAATGCGCATATCGTGTCGTAAAGCCGTAGTTATGGCGGATCTCGACTAGATTACCATAGCCAGTAGCGCCCGCGCCGCTGTATTGGATGATACCGTCTGCAGGCGCATAGATAGGCGTTTTAGGCGGCGTACGTAGATCAACGCCTGGGTGAAACTGCTTGCGCTTTAAGATGGGATGGTCGCGCCAGCCGAATTTCTCGCTGAGCTGATGAGTGCGCATGACCCTGCCATTTGGAATCTGCATAAAAATTTCTTTTATCAGCGCGTCGGAGAATTTTTCGTTGATGATCTTTTGCGCGCGCTCTTTGATCTCTTGTTCGGAAGTAGGTTTGATGTGAGATAGGCGGTCGATCGCGCGCTCATCCTCCTCAGGATCGAGCCCAAACTGATGCTCCAAATCCGAAATTTTACCCTCGATGGCTTCAAATTCCATCTGACTTGCCGCGATACCGTCGCGAAGTTTTTGATTTAGCTCGTTAAGCTCGGTTTTGGTTCGCGAAAGGCTGTCGATTTTAGAGCCCAGATACCTGATATATAGCGCACCCGTGACGAAAACGGTAAAAACAAATAGTACCAAATATAACGCGATCTTTTTGATGATTTGCGAAAGCAAAAAATTCCTAGAGCCGTTAAGGTCGGTTATAGTTATCATAAATTTGTTTTTCATAATGCGGCATTATAATGCAGCATAGCTGAAATTTCAAAAAAATTGTAGATAAATTTAAAAGCCATATAATTTTAAAATTTCACTAAAAGATAAAATTTATTACTTAGTATAATTATAATTTAAGAAAATCTTGCTATAATTACAGCAATTTTAAATAAAGGAGACACAATGTCAAAAACAGTAAAACAACTAAACAAACTTCAGGCGGACGCTCATGCGTTCTTTGTTGCATTCCACGATTATCACTGGAATGTTAAGGGCTTACAATTCGCGCAGGTTCACGCTTATACCGAGAAAGCATACGACGAGATGGGCGAGCTTTTCGACGATATGGCTGAGCGCGCGCTTCAAATAGGTGGCAAGGCCGTAACTAAGGCTAAGGATCTAATTGAGCTTTCAAAAGACGCTCCGATTAGCGTAAAAGACAGCTATAGCGTATCTGAGGTACTTGAGGATGTTAAAAAAGCCTATGAATATTTAGTAAAAGAATTTAAAAAGCTTCAAGAGATTGCCGAAGAAGAGGGCGACGATACGACTTCAAATATTGCGCAGGATCACTACGGCGATTATGAAAAACGCCTATGGATGCTAAGCTCAATGCTAAGCAAATAATCCTTGCAAATCCTTTCAAAATTTTTAGGGGCGCATGCCCCTAAAATCTATTAAAGTTAATATTGAAATTTCAAGAAATTTTAAAATTCTAAGATTATAATTTCACGCTAAAATTTTAAATTCTGCTTGAAAACTAAAGCCGAATCGCTCATTCAAAGCAAAATTCATGTAGGTTTTAAATTCCATATCGTTGAAATCTAACTCATTCGCCATTAAAATCATAACTCTTTTTATAAAGCTCGGTTTCATTTAAAATTTTGCCGCGTCGTTAAAATTTCTTGTTGATTTCAAATTTGAAATTCTAAGAGCTAAGGCTTTGCAGCTCAAGAATGGTATTTGCTAAGAGAGATCGTCTGTGATAAATTTTGTATTTCTTTTTAGCGTCTGATGATAAATTTTAGCTTGTAGTTTTACTATTTTGATTATTTTTAAAACTTCGGTGTTTATAAATGAAGCGGAATTTTAAAAATTTCAAAGAATTTCGCAAATTCCGTAAAATTTTACAATTTCACGGAATTTTGATTTTAATAGAATTTGGTTCGAGCCTTAAAAATTCTCTTCGGTATTTCGGTCGCTTACGCGGTCCCACGGCAGCTTCATTCCACCCAGGATATGGAAGTGCAGATGCATCACCTCCTGGCCCCCGTTTTCGCCGCAGTTGCAAACGAGACGGTATCCGCTCTTATCAAGCCCCATTTTTCGGGTTACTTCTTGGATGAAAGCGCTCATCTTCGCCATCACCTCGGGAGGCGTTACTTGGAAGTTTTCGTAGCATTTTTTAGGGATAGCCAGGATGTGGATAGGCGCTTTTGGGTTGATGTCGTGGAATGCCAAAAATTCATCGTTTTCCAGCACTTTGTTGCACGGGATTTCGCCGTTTACGATCTTTTCGAAGACGTTCATTTTAGATCCTTTTATGAGGTTGAAATTTAGCTGCGATTATAGCCAAAAAATCCAAACACGCAAATTTACCTAGCTTTTATCAAATTTTAACTACAATCGCGCCATTAAATTTAACCACAAGGATAGAATTTGCAAGAGATTAAAGCAAAAATCGACGCCGCATCGAGCCTAAGCGAGCTGGAGGCCGTGCGCTTGGAGCTTTTTGGCAAAAAAGGCATCATAACGCAGCTTTTTTCCGAGCTCAAATCCGCAGCGCCCGAGCAGAAAAAAGAGCTTGCCGTAAGCGCGAATGAAAAGCGCGATTATTTCAGCGAGCTCATCGCCGCAAAAAGGGCGAGCTTGGAAGAGGCGGAGCAAAAAGAGGCTATGAAAAATGAAGCGAGCGACGTCACGCTTTTTAACGAAAACGTAAACTGCGGCGCGCTGCACCCCGTGATGGAGACGATGGATAAGATCATTGACTACTTCATCGCGCAAAATTTCAGCGTCGAAAGCGGCCCGCTCATCGAGGACGACTTCCATAATTTCGAGGCGCTAAATTTACCCAAATACCACCCGGCGCGCGATATGCAAGATACGTTTTATCTAAATGATGGGCGGCTGCTACGCACCCATACCAGCGGCGTTCAGATCCGCACGATGGAGAAATTTAAAGCTCCGCCGGTGCGTATGATCGCCCCGGGTGCGGTATTTCGCCGCGATATGGATCTAACCCACACGCCGATGTTTCATCAAGTGGAAGGACTCGTAGTCGAGCAGGGAGACCGCGTGAGCTTTGCAAATTTAAAATACGTTTTAGAGGAATTTTTGCGCTATATGTTCGGTAGCGTGCAGGTGCGCTTCCGCCCGAGCTTCTTTCCGTTTACGGAGCCAAGCACCGAGGTCGATATCAGCTGTATTTTCTGCCACGGCGAGGGATGCCGCGTCTGTAAGCAGACGGGCTGGCTCGAGGTGCTAGGCAGCGGCGTGGTCGATCCCAACGTCTTTAAAGCGGTGGGCTGGAAAAACGTCAGCGGATACGCATTCGGGCTCGGCGTGGAGAGATTTGCGATGCTGCTGCACGGTATCCCCGATCTGCGCTCGCTATTTGAAGGCGATATTAGATTATTGGAGCAGTTTAAATGATAATAACGAGAAATTGGTTGCAGGAGTGGATCGACATAAGCGAAATTTCAAGCGAAAGGCTGCTTTCTACGCTAAATTCCATCGGTCTGGAGGTTGACGCTCACAATAAAATTTCGCTTCCTAAAGGCGTCGTAGTAGGACTCGTAAAAAGCAAGCGTCGTCACGAGAATTCTGATCATCTCAATGTCTGCGAGGTTGATGTCGGTAAGCAGAGCTTGCAGATCGTCTGCGGCGCGAAAAATGTTGAGGCAGGGCAATATGTCGCGGTTAGCCTCATCGGCGCCGTGCTGCCTAGCGGTCTTGAGATAAAGCCTGCCAAACTTCGCGGCGTGGAGAGCTTTGGCATGATCTGTTCGGCAACCGAGCTCGGGCTTGCCAAGACGAATGACGGCATTATGGTGCTTGATAGCAGTATCGGCGAGCTCGTGCTGGGCAAGGAGCTGCGCGAGTATGAAATTTTTAACGACGATCTTATCGAGATCGAGCTTACCGCCAATCGCGGCGACTGCCTTAGCATCTTAGGCATAGCGCGCGATCTAAGCGCAGCGCTTGATCTGCCGCTAAAGGAAAAGCACGAGTTTGAAGATGCCGACGGAGCGCCTGGTATCGGTAGAATTTTAAGCGTACGTGCAAGCGATGAGGTAAGCGCTAAATTTGCTTTTCGAGCTTACGAGATCAAAGGCGAGCTGAAGTTAAATTTAAAGCAGACCTTGCGCCTTGCAAGCGTTGGTATTTTGCAAAGCTGCGCGGTGCAAAATTTCATCAACTACGCTACTCACTCTACCGGAGTATTGCTGCGCGCTTATGATTTTGAAAAGATCGCTTCCGCAGATGGCAAGGTAGCGCTTGACATAAAGCCTATGCCAAACGGTGAGTTCGGCGTTTATGCGGGCAAGAGATTGCTTAGCGTAGCAGGAATTTGCCAAGACGTGGAGCTAAAGGCGTGTTGCAGTAGCAAAGTGGTACTATTAGAGGCAAACTACACCGCGCCACTAATTATCGCCAAAGCAGTAAACGAAAACAAAGGCCTAAAAGGCGACGAGCATGTGTATCGCTCAAGTAGAGGCAGCGAGCCAAAGCTTAGGCTAGGGCTCGATCTGCTATTTAGATTGCTACTTAAAAATAAAGCCGTGAGCCTATATGCGGGCACACAAAAGATTTCAAACGCTTTGGAGCCGCTTATCGTGGGCTTTAGCGAAAAAGAGATAAACTCAATGATCGGCGCGCAAATTCCGCGCGATAAGATCGTAAAAATTTTAAAAAGGCTGGGCTTTGATGTGGGCGTCGAAGCCGATCTAATCACCGCCAAGGTGCCGCCCTTCCGCCACGATATCGTAAATTCTCACGATGTGTGCGAGGAGATCGTGCGTATCGTGGGCATCGACAATATCGCCGCCGCGCCGCTAAGCTTCTACGAAAAAAACCGCCTAAACGATACCTACGTAAGCTTATGTAATGGACGCAAGCTTCGCAGCAAGGCGGCAGCAGTAGGATTTTTCGAGTGCGTACATTATGTATTTGACGATAGCAAGGCGCTGCAAAGCTTAGGCTTTAAGCCGTGCAAGGTTAAAATTTTAAATCCGATCAACGGCGAGCTGGACGCGCTAAGACCGACGCTCATTAATCATCTGTTGGAATCTGCGGAGCGAAATTTAAAGAATTCCCGCAGAAGCGTTAAGCTTTTTGAGCTAGGCGAGGTGTTTGATACGGACGGCGCGCAGAGCCTAAGGCTGGGCTTTATCGCTAGCGGATTAAAGGCGGAGCCCTCTATCGTTGCCGGCGCAAAACCTGCCGCAGTGGATTTTTTGTATTTTGCAAATTTAATCCAAAGCGTCATCGGTAAATTTAATGTCAGGCTGCCTGGCGAAAATTTGAAATTTTTAAGCGAATTCGAGCAAGCTCAGATCGAGCAGGACGGCGAGATAGTCGGCTTTATCGGGCGCGTGGATTACGCCGTAGAAGCAGGGCGCGATCTGGATAAAAGCTATCTGTGCGAGATCGATTTTTCCAAGCTTAAATTTGAAAATATCGTAGCGGACGCTTATTCGAAGTTCCCTAGCGTATCGCGCGATCTAAGTATTTTGGTGCCGAGCGGAATGCGCTTCGAGCAGATTAAGCAGTGTATAGACGCCCTTAAAATCGAGGCGCTAAAGGAATTTATCCCGAGCGATCTTTACAGCGACGAAAGCCTGGGCGATTCAAAGAGCCTGACGATCAGACTTGTATTTCAAGACCTTCAAAAAACGCTCTGCGACGAGGAAGTCGCGGGCTTTACCGATAAAATTTTAGCCGCGCTTAGCAGCGAGCTAGGACTTGGACTGCGATGAGAATTTTTGCGCAAGCAAGCCCTTTGCGAGCGGAGATTTCAAGCATTGCCGCGGATAAATCGATCTCGCATCGTGCGGCGATCTTTTCGCTGCTAGCGGAGGGGACGAGTAAAATTTCAAACTATCTAGCCGCCGAGGATACGCTAAATACGCTAAAAATAGTGGAGCTTTTGGGTGCTTGCGTGCAGCGCGATGCTAGCGAAATTTTAATCACTCCGCCGGAGGTTATCAAAGAGCCTAACGTCCCGCTTGATTGCGGCAACTCGGGCACTGCTATGCGGCTATTTATGGGCTTTTTAGCAGGACGCGAGGGCTTTTTCGTGCTGTGCGGCGATCGGTATCTAAGCGAGCGCCCAATGAGGCGCGTTGCGGATCCGCTTTGCAAGGTGGGCGCTAAAATTTACGGACGAGCAGGCGGCGAAAAGGCGCCTATCGCGGTGCTCGGGCAGAAGCTCGGATATTTTGAATACGCGAGTAAAATCGCGTCCGCACAGGTAAAGACCGCTCTTATTTTAGCGGCCTTGCGCGGCAGCGGGTGTAAGCTTAGCGAGCCCGAGCTTAGTCGCGATCATAGCGAGCGGATGCTAAAGGCAATGGGCGCGCAAATTTCGCAAAACGGCCTTGCGATCGAAGTCGCGCCGCTTAGCTCTCCGCTTAAACCGCTTGAAATTTTTATCCCAAACGACCCCAGCTCGGCGTTTTTCTTTGCCGTAGCCGCAGCGATAATCCCGGGCTCGCGCATCGTGCTAAAAAATATGCTGCTAAATAAAACCCGCATAGAGGCATATGAAATTTTAAAACGCATGGGCGCCGAGGTAAAATTTCACAAAACAAGCGAAATTTATGAGCAGATCGGCGATATAGAGGTCGCTTACGCGCCGCTTCACGCCGTAGAGGTGAGTGAAAACATCTCGTGGCTGATAGACGAAGCGCCGGCGCTTGCGATCGCCTTTGCTTGCGCGCAGGGAAGTAGCGTGCTTAGAAATGCCGCCGAGCTGCGCGTAAAGGAGTGCGACCGCATAAAGGTAACCTGCGAAGGGCTTCGCGCTTGCGGTATTAAGGCGCGCGAGCTGCAGGACGGCTGGCAGATCGAAGGCGGCGAGGCGAACGCGGCTATCATCACGCCGTGCGGCGATCACCGCATCGCGATGAGCTTTGCGATTTTGGGCTTAAGATCGGGGATGATCATCGAAGATAGCGATTGTATCGCGACGTCGTTTCCAAATTTTGCCGCGATTTTAAGACAGATCGGAGCCGGCGTTGAAGATTGAGATGGCCAAAAGCTACGGCTTTTGCTTCGGCGTCAAGCGCGCGATCAAGATCGCAGAAAGCGCCGGCGAGGCCGCTACGATCGGCGAACTCATACATAACGCCGAAGAGATCAATAGGCTAAGGCAAAATTTCGGCGTCAAAACCCTGGGGGGCGTTAGCGAGATCAAGGACGAGCAAAAGCTCATCATTCGCACGCACGGCATCCAAAAAGACGATCTACAAAGATTAAAGGCGCAAAATAAGGAGCTCATCGACGCTACCTGCCCCTTTGTGACCAAGCCGCAGCAGATCGTAGAAAAGATGAGCGCGGAGGGCTATGACATCGTGATTTTCGGCGATAAAAATCATCCCGAGGTAAAGGGTGTGAAATCCTACGCAAAATCGCGCGTATTCGTGATCATGGATACGAAGGAGCTGCAAGACGTCAAGCTTGGGCCTCGCGTCGCGCTCGTTTCGCAGACTACGAAAAAGATAGAAAGCTTTACCAAAATCGCGGATTTTTTGATGCAACGCGCAAGGGAGCTGAGAATTTTTAATACGATTTGCAATGCGACGCTGGAAAATCAAGAGGCGGTAAAAAGCCTGTCGCAAAAGGCCGACGTGATGATAATCGTAGGCGGGAAAAATTCCTCCAACACCAAACAGCTTTTTTTAATTTCACAAAATTTTTGCAAAGACAGCTATCTCATAGAAAACGAAAGCGAGCTTGAGCGCTCGTGGTTTGAAAACAAAAGCCTCTGCGGCATCTCCGCAGGAGCTAGCACGCCTGATTGGATCATCAAAAAAGTGGTAGCTCAGATCGAAAGTTTAACGCAGAATTTATAAGCCCTCTTATCAAATTTACTCTTAGAAATTTATCAAATCGAAAGCAAATTTTAGCTAGAATCGCGTATTTTAGTTCTTTTCAAAAAAGCACAAATAAATTTAAAGGAAGCATATGGCTGAGGTGAACGAGAAGGTTCAAAACCACGCAGAGGAAGATTTTGCGACATTGTTAGAGGAGTATGACGCCGGGAAGTCTCGCGACGAGGTTGTCACAGGTAAGGTTATCGCCCTTAAGGACGGCGAGGTTTTCATAGACGTAGGCAGGAAGTCGGAGGGCATTTTAGATGCCGCCGAGGTGAGCGACGATCAAGGAAACCCGCAGGTTAATGTAGGAGATGACATCAAAGTCGCTATTATCGGAAGCAGAGGCGGTCGCCCGGTCGTATCGTATAAAAAGGCCCTAAAGAAGGAAAAAGTAAAGGCATTCATCGACTCCTATGATGAAAACGCAGAGAATGTCTATGACGTTAAAATTCTATCGTTTAATAAGGGCGGTTTCGTTTGTGCTAATGCAGACGACGTGGAATTTTTTATGCCGCGCTCGCAAAGTGCGCTTAAAAATCCAAATGGCGCCGTCGGTAAAAATTTCAAGGTAAAGATCATTAAAGTTGATAGAGACGAACAAAGCATCGTAGTATCGCGTAAGAAGCTACTTGATGAGGATCGCAAAGCAAGCAAAGAGGCGATCGAGAAAGTAATCGCTACCGAGGGCATCATCGAAGGCGTCGTCAAAAAGATTACCACCTACGGTATGTTCGTAGACGTAGGCGGCGTGGACGGGCTCGTGCACTACAGCGAAATTTCATACAAAGGTCCTGTAAATCCAAGCTCGCTCTACAAAGAGGGCGATAAGGTTCCAGTTAAAGTTATCAAATACGACAACGATAAAAAACATCTCTCCCTTTCGATCAAAGAGGCGATGCCCGATCCTTGGAACGAGATCAAAGATAGCCTGGAAGTGGGCGATACTATCCGCGTAAAAGTAAGTAATATCGAGCCTTATGGCGCGTTTGTCGATCTTGGCAACGACATCGAGGGCTTTTTGCATATCAGCGAAATTTCATGGGATAAAAATATCAAAAATCCGAAAGATTTCATCAGCGAGGGCGAGGAGCTCGACGTCGAGGTCGTAGAGATTAACCCTAGCGAGCGCAGGCTGCGCGTGAGCCTTAAAAATTTACTCACCAAGCCGTTCGACGAGTTTGTCGCTAAGCATAAAGTGGGCGACGTGCTAAAAGGCAGCGTCACTACGATTACGAATTTCGGCGCGTTTGTGAGGATCGACGGCGTAGAGGGGCTTTTGCATAACGAGGACGCTTCGTGGGATCGCGGCGAGAAGTGCAAAAATTTATTCAAAGTAGGCGACGAGATCGAGGTTAAGATCATCAAGATCGACAAAGATACTCAAAAAATTTCTCTAAACCACAAAGAGCTCGGCGATAGCCCTATTAGCGATTACGCCAAGAGCCACAATCAAGGCGATGTCGTAAAAGGCAAGATCCGCGATATTAAAGAGTTCGGAATTTTTGTCGAGCTTGGAGGCGGTATAGACGCGCTTATCCGCAAGGAAGATCTTGGCAACGTAAGCGTAGATAGCCTAAAAGTAGGCGACGAGATCGAGGCTGCGATCGCTTTCATTGACGAGAAGAAAAATAGAATTCGCCTAAGCGTGCGCAGGCTGGCTCATCAAAAAGAGCGCGAGGCGCTAAACGAGATCAATAGCAACGACGACGAGAAGCAAAGCCTAGGGGATCTAATCAAAGATCAACTAAATAAATAAAACTCTTTCCGCAAGGCATCCCCGCCTTGCGGACCTACTTCAAAAGGTTAAATTTAATGAAAACTATCATAGTCTGCGACGCAATCCACAAAATCGGTTTTGATCTGCTTAAGCAAGAATCGGACGTTAAGGTAATCGACGCCACGAGCGTGCCCAAGAGCGAGCTTTATGGAATTTTAGGCGATGCGGATGTTGCGATCACCAGAAGCTCTACGGCGGTGGATGAGAAATTCCTTAGCGCAGGCACCAAGCTAAAAGCGATCGTACGCGCGGGTGTGGGTGTAGATAACTGCGATATCGACGGCTGCTCCAAGCGCGGCATTATTTTGATGAACGTACCTACGGCAAACACCATCGCCGCGGTCGAAATGACCATGTGCCACCTGCTAAATGCGGCGCGCAAATATGTAAATTCCTGCAACGATCTGAAAATTAATAGAATTTGGAAGCGCGAGAAATGGTACGGCACCGAGCTTTATAAAAAGAGCCTCGGCATCATCGGCTTTGGAAACATCGGTTCGCGCGTGGGGGTTCGCGCGCTTGCGTTTGGGATGAATGTCATCGCCTATGATCCCTATATCGAGCCTGAGAAGGCTACGAAGCTTGGAGTAAAATATACGAAAAATTTCGACGAAATTTTATCTTGCGACTTCATCACTATCCATACGCCGAAAAATCAAGAGACGATAAATATGATCGATGAGCCGCAAATAGCGAAGATGAAGGGCGGCGTGCGCCTAATAAACTGCGCTAGAGGCGGGCTGTATAATGAAAAAGCGCTCGCAAACAATCTGCGAAGCGGCAAGATCGCGTATCTCGGCATCGACGTTTTCGACAAAGAGCCTGCGACCGATCACGAGCTTTTGGATATCGAAAATTTAAGCGCAACTCCGCATCTTGGCGCAAATACGCTCGAATCTCAAAGCAATATCGCCCGAGAAGCCGCAGAGCAGGCGATCAGCGCCGCGCGCGGCTTAAACTATCCAAACGCTTTAAATTTGCCGCTTAAGCTCGAGGATCTGCCGCGCGGTATCGAGCCGTATATAAATTTGGTCTCCAAAATGGCTTATCTTGCGGCGCAGATCAACAAAGGCCCGATCAAATCGATTCGCATCGAGGGCAGCGGCGAGGTGGTGCAGTATCTAAAATCGATGCTCGTTTTTGCGATCGTCGGCGCGCTGCACGATTCTTTGGGCGATTCGCTAAATTACGTCAATGCTAAATTTCTTGCCGACGAAAAGGGGATCGAGACGAGCTTCGGCGAGCTTGCGCGCAGTGTTTATAAAAGCGAGATCGCGGTTAAGGTTACGACCGACAAAGCGATCTCAAATGTCGCGGGCACGGTTTTTGACGGAAGCGAGGAGCGCATCGTAAATATCGGCGGATTTAAGACCGATTTTAAGCCGAAAGGCAAGATGATAATCTTCAAAAATACCGACGTGCCGGGCGTTATCAAATCCGTAAGCACGATCCTAGCCGACGAAAACATCAATATCGCGGATTTTCGCTTAGGCAGAGGCGAGGAGGGGGATGCTTTGGCGGTCATTTTGGTCGATTCCGAAGTGCAAAAAAGCACGCTTGATAAGCTGGCGGCGCTTCAAACCTGCCTAATGGTGCGTTACGCGGCGCTTTAATCTTTTCCGCTTAGGAGGCGGAATTTTAAATTTCGCCTCGTTTTAATTCTTTATAATTTGAATTTACAATCCAGCCTATGACGGCGTTTGATGAGGCGATGCAGGAACGCGCGGCGAGGATTTTGGCGGAACTTGACGTGCGTACAGAGCCGGCGCTTGAGGTACGTTGCGGTATGAGCCAGGCAGATACCTTTTAGCGTGTGGCTTTTGTAAGCGCCGCACGCTCTAAATTTAACTCTCATCGCGGACTTACTTTTAAATTTAAATTTCGTCCTTGCGGATCTACTTTTAAATTTCATCATCGCGGCGCTGCTGATTAAATTTTGTCGCTATGCGAGTTTGGCACTAAAAACTAGAGGTTGCGATACGAGGCGCGGTCAAATTTTATAAATTTATTAGACACGGCAAGGCGCTTTTGCTTCAAATTTATTTGCGGCAGGCGCGCTACATCTCTCTAATCGTATCACTCGTTTAAATTTCGGACAGCCGCCGAGAGATTGCATTGTTGATTAAATTTTGGGCAGTTGCCGAGAGCTCGCACTGCTGATTAAATTTTACGTTTTGCCGAAAATTCCGTCTAGCCTAAAATGAGCAGGTACAAAATTTCAGCCGCAATGCGCCTTGCTAATTTGTGAGTTTAAGTGTTTCGATTAGGCTTAAAATTTTGCGGATCTGCGTTTGGTATTCGCGCGCGAGCTCTATGCTAGCGGGCCTATCAAAAAGAGTAGTTTCGAAAAGATCAGGCGCGCCTTTTAAAAATAGATATAAACGCTTATCCATAAATACCGCGCTCAAGCTGAACTCGCCGCTCGTTTCGCGGTTTATTTCGCGCAGACGCTCCATAAACGCAGGCGTTAGCAGATAGCGCGCTTCTACTTTGTCATCCGCAAACACGCGAAAATCGCGCATAAAATCCACATCGTCCATCATCTCTTTTTCGCCGAAGATCTTGGCGTTTAGCTCCCTACTTACCACTATCGTTTTGCCCGAGGTTTTTTTCGCGAGCTCGCAGATCAGTACGTTGCCGTCAAAGTCCATATAGTTATCGTAGAATATTTTGATCAACATAATCGCCGCTATGAGCGGATTATCCGTTTTCATGTAAAACCTACCATTACTATGTACCTCGCTGAGGCTAAATTTAATCCCGCAGTACACGCCCGTAATCCGATCCTCGCTTTTGATCCCGGACTTCCTATCAATTCTAAATTTTTGAAATTCCTCTTCTTGCATGCCGGTATATGGATCGTATTTTAAACCGGCATCTATATCTTTTATTACGGCGCGGACGAATATCTCTTTATAAAATTTGTAGTAGCGAATTTCCGCTTCAGTTTCTTGACTGGCGCAATGCATAAGAAATATCCAAAAGATATGAAAGAGGATCAATACGCCCAAAAATTCGGCAATTTTTATTAGAGGAGTGTCTGCTTTAACGCCGTTTAGAAACACTAATACGAACAGGACCGCAAAAAAGGTGGCTATGCTGAGGTATTAATATCTATTAAAAACTCTAGCGCACGCTTTTTGTTCGATTAAAGTCTGTGAAATAGCATCTTGCAAAGAAGGCGACATATCTATCCTTGAGAAAAATTTTGCCCGTATTGTAGCAAAATTTAACGTGATTTATAAAGAGCGAATTTCACCGCATAATTAAATAGTCAAGATCGGAGCTTAATTTACGCAGTCCGTGCGGCGTAAAATTTTAAAATCTTACTATTCTGAAATCAATTCGCACCGGATTTAAAATTTAACGCATTGCGTAAGCTTATATTTCACGCGAGCCGCCTTTGAAATTTGCGTTTAAATTTTGCGATCACAGCACCCTGAGGTTGTCTGAGAGGAAATACATAAAAATCCCGAGCCCAAACATCACAAAAAGCCCCAAGAATTCGACGTAAAGCTTCAGGCTTACGAGCCGCTTTGAGCTAAGCTCGTTTGCTTTCGCGCCGAAAAGCGCGGCTAAAAATATCACGACGCTCATTCCAAAACCGATGAAAAGCGCACTCGCGACGCTAAGCGCGAAGCTTCCGAGGCTAAAGGCAAGCACGAAAATAAGGATCGTGCCGGGGCAGGGCACGAGCGCTGCCGCAAGCGCGATAAGCCACTCTCGCCCTTTCTCGCCGCCGCCAGTCGCGCCATTTTGCAGCGAGCGAGATGGGGGTTGGTTTTTGAAATTTGTAGAATTTAAAGCCTTTTTTTGCTCGTTTTGGCTAGGCGAGTTTTCTTGTAAATTTGCGGTTAAATTTGAATCCGAATTTAGCTCTGCCGTTGCGGCGCCTAAATTTTTAGCATCCAAATACTGCGCGGATTCGCCGCTAGGGGTTTTAAATTTAGAAAATTTATAGCTCTTTGACGCTGCGTGAGCGGAATTCCCGGCGTTTGTAAACGCCGTATTTTTTAAGTGCGCGTCCGTTTCTGCGGTGTTTGCGGCGGAAGCGCAAGCGGCGCAGGAGCAGCCCGCATCGTGGCGGGCGCCCGACGATCTTACGCGGCGAGCTTTGTCGTAGATGATGAGCGCAGTTATGACGATGATCAGAAGCGCCGAAATTTTCGTGGTGATCGAGGCGGAGTTTGCAGAAACTATGCCTGCGACATTTTGCAACACAAACATACTCGCGCTTACTAAAACGAGCGCTCCTAGTACGTGTAGAAGCCCGATTTTAAGGGCAAATCCGAAGGCTTTGACGTAGCTGCCGCCATGGGCTAGGAAATAGCTCGCCGTTAGCAGCTTCGCGTGTCCTGGGCCCGCCGCGTGGAAAAAGCCGTATATGAAAGAAAGCGCCAAGACCCATAGGATGGTGCTCGCGCTTGCATGCTCGCTGCTTGCGCGAAACGCCGTTTTGAGACTTTTCATAAAATCCATCGTCTTTTGCGCGACAAATCCCAGCGAGACCTCTTTGTGCTGCTCGCTTGAAATCTCGTCGCTACCGGCGGATGCAGTGCCGTTTTTGCTCGCGCTATTTTGCTCTAAATTTAAAGAACTCTCCTCGGGCGGTGTCGCGAGATTTTGCGTAGAATGCGCGGAATTTAAAGAATTATCTCGTCTCGCCGTCAAATTTTCGCCCGCGCCTTTATCTTCAGGCGCCGCAGAATTTGCGGGGCCATCTTTTGCCTGCACGTCCTTTTTTGCGGCTTTATTAATCTGCGCGATGGTATCCGAAGCGGCTATATTTTTTTGCGCCTCTGCTGCAGCTTCCGAAACGATGTCGCCGACGGATCTTTGGTTTGATCTGCGTGCTGAGCTGGAATTCGGTTTAGCTTGGCCGCCTTGCGCAAGTTTATCCTCTGAGCCCGCAAGACTCTGCTCGCTAGATGCAAGACCATCCTGCGCTAAATCGGAGTTCGGCGCGCTTGAAATAGACGGCTTTTTCTCTGCAAGCTTGGGTTTTTCGCCCCTAAATTCTATAAAAGTGGTGGCTAAATTTGAATTAGGCTTCGCTACAAAGCCCTCGCCTAGATTAATGGGCTTGTCGTCAAGCATTTTGAAATTGAAAAATCCCTGATCGTCGTTAATGGAAATTTTAAGAACGCGGTTATTGCGCAGCTCGAAGCCGACCTTTTGATCGAACTCAAACACGAGTCTGCCCTTTTTGACGAGGCTTATTGCGTTTTTAAAATTTCCCTTGATCTGCGTGCCTACGAGATTGCTAAGCGCAGGCTTTGCGTTTTTTGGCGCTTGATCGTAGAATTCCGCCTCGCAAAGATAGTTTTTGGGGGTTAGATAATCGGTCATCGCCTTAGTTATCTCGGCAAGCTCGCTATTTTCAAGCTTGCCGTTGGAATTTATATCGTAGGTCTGCATTATGACGTCGGTAAAATTTTGAGAGAAAAGCCACGAAAAATGCAGACTCACGATCTTGCCGTCTTGTGCGACGGGAGTGATGCTAACGTGCGCAGTAGGCGTGTATAGGGCGCACAGAGCGCACGCAAATATCCGCGAGCTAAAGATCGCGGATAAAAGTAAAATTTTAATAAATTTCATCAACTACAAATTTTCTCCGAAAACGTCGATCGTCTTTTTCATCGTCTCGTACCAATCTAGCGGCAGCTGATCGATCTCCATCACCTTTGCGCCTGTTTGTGCGGCGATGGTTTGCGCTGCCTTTTTGGAAAACTGCGGTGCGACGAAAATCACCTTGATCTTTTCCTCTTTGGCTTCCTCGATTAGCTCGGCTAAATCCGCAGGCTTAGGCTCTTTGCCCTCCACTTCGACTGCGATCTGCTCCAAATCGTATCGGTGCGCGAAATAGCCCCAAGACGGATGATAAACCATAAATTTCTTTCCTTTGACGCCCGCTAATTTCTGCTTTGCGTAAGCGTCTAGCTCATCAAGCTTTTTAGCAAATTTATCGAAATTTGCTTCATAAATTTTAGCATCCTTAGGATACTGTTTGGTTAACGCGTCTTTAATATTTTTAGCTTGAATTTTTACAAGCTGCGGATCGAGCCAGATATGTGGGTCTAAACCGCCGTGATGGTGATGGTGCTCGTGTGCCTCGTGATCTTTGTCGCCATGCTCATGATGCGCGTCATGATCATGATCATCGTGATGTGCGCTATGATCGTGTTCGTCGTGATGGTGGTGCTCTGCCATAGCCATTTTAGTGATGCCATCTTCGGTGCGGATTATCTTCATCTTTGGATACGATGCGGCAAGCTTTGGTAGCCAGACTTCATCAAATTCTATACCGACCGCAAAATACAGATCGCTATTTTCTAGCATTTTCATCTCCGAAGGCTTAGGCTCGTATGTGTGCGGATCAGCGCCTTTGCCGACCATCGTATTTACCTGCAGGGTATCGCCTGCGATCTGTTCAACAAAATACTTCGTAGGAAGTATGGTCGTGGTGACCGTAGGTTTGGCGAATGCTATGCAACTAGCTGCTAAAAGCGTGAAAATAAGCTTTTTCATAAAATTCCTTTCCAAAAAAATTGCGGAAGTATATCAAAAGCAACTTAGTTGCAACTTAATATAAATTTATCTAAATTTCGCTATCATCGCTTAAATTTTAAAAAAGGCGTAAAATGGATCCCAAAGATTTTTTAGCGAGTCACGATATCGCTCCTACAGCGCTTAGAGTGCAGATCGTGCAGATCCTAAGCGAGAAAAAATGCCCAGTAAGCTATGATGAACTAGTAGAACTAACAGGTGCTAATAAAACCACGATATATCGCAATATAGCGCTTTTGGAAGAAAAAAATTTGATAATTACCAGCGAAAATAATCATAAAAGCTTTTATGAGCTCACCGACGGCGCCAAAGCGTATTTTATCTGCGAAAGCTGCCATAAAATGGAGGAGATTTCGATGCCAGCTTTGCCACAAAAAAATGTCAAAAGTGTGCTTGTGCGAGGATTGTGCGAGAAGTGCGGCGGCTGAGGCGGGAAATTTAATAAAAAGCGCTCAAAGAAACTTAGCTAAAACGCTAGGGCAAAATTTAACCGATTTTTAACGGATTTTTATAAAACAAACGATATAATCCGAGCGTTTCATATTTTAAAAGGGAAAAATTCAGTGAATAAAAACGATACGATAAAAGCAATAGAGAAGTTTGTAAGTTCTCAAGAGATGACGATGTTCCGCCTGAAAAAGGGTATCTACGGCGATGCGATGAAAAACCTGGATCAGGTTTTTACGCCGTATAAGGAGTTTGCCGAGTTTTTCAAAAATCCCGCAAATAGACTGCAGGAGCTGTTAGGCAATATCGCGTACGAATCGATTTTAAACTACACTGAAGCAGGGCTATCGCACTGCGAGAAGATCCACTCGATCTATTTTGTGGAATCCAAAGGATTTTTCAAAAGTGGGCTAAAGTATATCGAGCCTGATGCGACCGCGAGAGAAAGAGCCAAGAGTTATTACGACAAATTGCTGGAAAATAATGAGAAGCTTAACGAATATATCGATATCGGCTTGCAAAGGCTACATGGCTTAGAAGCAAAGGTTTTCGAGTAGACCAGGCTAGCTTTGGGATTTGATTTGCACGGCGAAATTCTATCGCAAATCCTTAGCGCTTAAAATTCTATGATTAAATTTCACACCTTTTACAGATCCGCTTATATTATTTAATTCCGCGTTAGCGCCGCTTTTAATTGTGTATATAGTAAATAGGGTAACTTTAGAAATTCTGTGTCGGTAGGCATTATCCGATACGATCAAAGAAATAATCTAAATTTTTAAAGCTCAACGAAGCGGGTTAAAATAAGCAAGCTTAGCTAAATTCTTTGAAGAGATTAAAGCAGGCTCTAGCATAAACTAGCGCTTGGTCGGAGTCTGCGAATTTGAAATTTCGCAGTTAGCGCGAACGGGAATTTAAAATTCTAGCGCCACTTTAGATTTCTGCGAAATGCGGAATTTTAAAAGTAGGTACTGCGCCTGCAACAAGCAAAACGCAAGATTTGAAATTTGCTAGAAAATACTCACTGCGAAGTAAAATTTAAGAGCCAGGCTGCAGGGCGACGCAGCGTAAATTTTAATTTACTCTGCAGCGCAAAACGCATTCAGCAAGAGATATTTTTGGAAGCGGAAAGGGCGATAGAGAGCCGTAACGAATTATATTTGATTGCGCTAATACCGCATTGTTGGTATATGCAGTGATGTAGCGATACGTAAAAATTATTTAGCGGTGTCAATATGGTGAAGCGTGCGGTATAAATTTTTAACTCGTTTTGGCACGCTGTTTTAATATCTCTATCATGCGAGGCAAATTTAAGCGGCTAAACTTATTACGATTAAAAAATTCTAAATGTGGATTAAAGCTTGGCGGCGAAATTAGCCTTGCTAGCACTCCGCTGCATCTTAATTTCGCCGCAAGCAGCTTTATTTATCTGCCTTTTCGGCTTTATATTGCGCTAGCAGGGTGCCTAGCTCATCTTTTATGCGAAGCTTTTCCTTCTTCATCGCATCGATCTCCAGATCGCTCATATGCACTCTGCCGGCCTGCGCGTCGGCGATCTTGTGATCCAGCTCGTCGTGTTTCTCAAATAGCGAATCAAAACGCGCGTTTTTGCCTTTTAACTCAGTGATTAAATCTCTGTATTCATGAAACATACTTTACTCCTTTAAAAAATTTATTTAAGTATATCAATAAAGCGCTTAAAACCTAATTTTAGCTATCAAATTTAGACTGAATTTCACGCATGAGATTCCAAATTTTAAGAGGTAAAATTTTAGTATTTAAAAATTTAAAACAGGCAAATTTAAATGATAAAATTTTAGGGCAGAGCTTTAAAGCCCTGCCGCTATTCGCTATTTTCGAGACGAGATTTTTATTATGAAAGAGTAAGCTGTGAATCTTTATGATCTATAATCGGCGTTGATTTTTACGTAGTCGTAGCTAAGATCGCAGCCGTATGCACTAAACTCGCCGTCTCCGAGCCCCAAATCGCACCAGATCGTAAAGCTTTTTTGCTGCATTACGGCGTGAGCCGCAGCCTCGCGTGCGGCGACCAGCTCGCGATTTTGCGCGTCATAGAGCAGCACATCGTCGTATTTGATACGCAGCTTTTCTTCGTCGCATTCGATGCCGCAGGCGCCTATGGTCGAGGCTATGCGACCCCAATTCGGATCTTCGCCGAAGATCGCCGTTTTAACAAGCGGCGAATTGCTTAGCGCCTTTGCCGCCGTGCGGGCATCCCCAGCATTTGCGGCGCCGCTTACTCTAAATCGCACCAGCTTGGTTGCGCCTTCGCCGTCTTTTACCAGCATTAGCGCAAGCTCGCGCGTCATGGCGTTTAGCGCGGAGGCGAAGGCATCCTTTTCATAGGTGCATTTGGCGCTGCTGCAGAGCATAATCGTATCGTTGGTGGAGGTGTCGCCGTCGACGCTTACGGTGTTGAAGCTCTGCTCCGCCGCCTTTTTTAGCAGCTCGTCCATATCCGCGCGCGGGATTTTTGCGTCGGTCAGGGCGAAGCAGAGCATGGTCGCAAGCGCGGGATTGATCATGCCCGCGCCCTTGCAAACGGCTGCGATGTGAAATTTCTCGCCGTTTTCTAAAGAAATTTCATACGCAAGCTCTTTTTTTATCGTATCTGTCGTCATAATGGCGGTGGCTAGGGCGTTCGAGTTTCGTGCCGAGAGGTCAAAATTTTGCGCGGTGGCGATAATTTTTTCCTTTTTGAGGCGGTACCCGATGACGCCGGTGGAGCTCATAACGGGGTTTATCAGAGCGGTCTTTTTGCCAAGCTCGCTAAAAATTTCATCGATATCGGCGATACCTTGCTCCCCGGTCATCGAGTTTGCGTTTTTAGAATTTACGAGGATAAAATTTGTTTTAAGCTCTCCGCTCGCGCGCTCTTGCGCCCTTTTGAAATGCCTAATCGGCGCGGCTTGAAATTTATTGCTCGTAAAGATCGCGCTTACGGCAAAGGGTTCGTCCGCGCGGATAAATCCCAGATCGTTTCCCTCTTTTTTAAAGCCCGAATTTACGCCGTCAAAATAAAAGCCCTCGACATTCTGCAAGCCGCCCTCGAGCTTAGCGATTTTAAACATATCTCATCTCCTGTGGCTTGTATTTGCTGCGGATGAGCTTTTTGGTGTTGCGGATACCCTCTGCCGTGCCGATGACTAAAAATTTCACCCCAGTACCGATGAGGTAGTCGCCGTCCGGCATCGGAATGAAGCGGCTGTTGGGCTCTTTGATTCCCACGACGTCGGCGTTTGTAAAATCGCGCAGGCGAGTTTCTTTTAGACGCTTGAAGCGGATCCACGAAAAATCGGGCACCGTAATCTCCTCGATATCGATAAGCGAGTCTTTTTTATACAAAAACCGCTCCAAAATGTTTTCCATATCGGGGCGCACGCTGATCGCAGAGAGCCTTTGTGCGGCGAGTTTGGATGGTGAGACGATAGAATTTGCGCCGAGTTTTTTTAGCCTCTCGGTGTCGCTGTCATCATCGCTATTTGCCATGATGAAGTAGGGGGTGATGCGACCAAGCTCCTTTTCGTATAGGCGCACGAGCGAGATTATTGCGATATTATCGGCTAAATTTGGACTTAGCGTGATGACGGATTTTGCAGATGACAGATGCGCTTTTAGCATTGTGGTTTCTACATGCGGTTCGCCTACGATGAAATATGGATAGCGGTTTTCCTCGGCGATTTTAGCTAGAGCGGGATCGGGATCGATCACGACAAAAGGTAGATGATTTTCGCGAAACTGCTTGGCAAGCTCGGCGCAGTAGATGTTGTTGTAACAGATAATGTAGTGGTTTTTGAGCCTTGCGATGTTGTTGATCATTCGTTGCTCCCTAAGTAAATTTTGAAGTTTGCCGTTTTTTATGACCTCGACGACGACGCCCAGGCAAAACGAAAAGGTTCCAAAGCCCATGAGGATGAATAAGACGGTAAAAATTCTACCTGCGGGCGATATCGGCGCTACTTCGGTAAAGCCTACCGTCGTGAAGGTCATACCCGCCTGATAAAAGGCATCCACGAGCGAAAAGCCCGCTATAAAGACGTAGCCTAATGTGCCGATTAGCATCATCAGCACGATGGTTATCAGTGGTAAGCGAAAAGGTCGTAGCTGGTCGTAAATTTCTGTGTAGAGGTTGATGTCCGGCTTAGTCGAGCCGGACCAGTCGAGGAATCGCTTGATCTTGTCCAAAACAGACATAAATTCCTCTTTAAGAGGTTATTTTGATTGTTTTTTCATAGTTCGTAGAGTTGAGGCGGCTACTTTGATTCGTCTGGTTGAGCCGTCTTCTAGCTGAACGCGGATGGTGCGTAGATTGACCTGGAATTTCTTTTTGGTCCTGTTATTTGCGTGGCTGACGTTGTTTCCTACCATCGCACCTTTGCCGGTGATTGCGCATCTTCTTGCCATAATAAATCCTTGATGATTAAAATAAATGACGATTATATCGAAAAAATTTCAAATTATGCTTAAAATCCGCTGCGGCTTAAATTTAGCGAAATTTATGACAAAACTAAGTAAAATTTCGCATCTTGAAATTTTATAAGGAATCTTAATGTATGTAGCACCCAGCATTTTATCGGCGGATTTCGGAAGGCTTGCGGAGGAGATTCGCGCAGTCTGCGAGGCGGGCGCCGATCTCATTCACGTAGATGTGATGGATGGGCATTTCGTACCCAATCTCACGATCGGACCGCTCGTAGCAAGCGCCGCGGCAAAGGCGAGCAGCAAGCCTTTAGACATCCATCTGATGGTTAAAAACGTGCCGTTTTTCGTCGATCTTTTTTTGCCGCTAAAGCCGAAATTTCTTAGCTTCCACATCGAGGAGGAGACCCATCCGCTGCGCCTCATAGATCACATCCGCCATAGCGGCGTCTCGCCTGCAGTCGTGCTAAATCCGCACACTCCGCTTAGCGCGCTGGAGTTTATCTTGGGCGAAGTGGATATGGTGCTTTTGATGAGCGTCAATCCGGGCTTTGGCGGGCAGAAATTTATCCCCTCGGCGCTTGAGAAAATTAAGCAGCTGCGCGAGCTGATCGATCGTAAAGGCGCAAAATGCCTCATCGAGGTCGATGGCGGCGTAAACGGGCTGAATATTGCTGGTATCGACGAAGCGGGCGCCGACGTCGTGGTAGCGGGCAACTACATATTTTCTTCAAACGACTACGCGGAGGCGATCCGTGCGCTTAAAATTTAGGCGCGGCACAGGGGTAAAATTTTGACGCATAGAATCGAAAATCTCATAAATTTACTGGCTCAAAAGAGCATAAATTATTACGATTTCATCTCAAAAGCAAGCGATATTGCCGAAATTACCGAGCTTTTCGAGCCTAAAGACCTTTCGATGTGGCGCACGCTGGGCATAGAGATAATAAAGCTCGACAACGGCAAAATCACGCTCAAAACCCGCGAGACGGACATTTTGGATGAAATTTTTTGCTTCGTAGATATCGAGACGAACGGCGGGCTCTCAAACGGTCAGATCATCGAAATCGGCGCGATAAAAACGCGCGGCACGCAGGAGCTTGACCGCTTCGAGAGCTTCGTTTACGCGCCCGTCGTGCCCGAAAATATCACGGAGCTTACGGGGATCTGCGCGGACGATCTTGTGGGTGCGCCGCCGCTAGCTAGCGTGCTGGAGCGGTTTAGGCTGTTTTTAGGCGATAGCGTTTTTGTGGCGCACAACGTCAAATTTGACTACGGCTTCATCGATGCGAGCCTGCAAAAATGCGGCTTTGGAATGCTTTTAAATCGCAGGCTCTGCACCGTCGAGCTCGCGCGCCGCACGATCGAGGCGCAAAGATACGGGCTCGGCTCGCTAAAAGAGCTTTTGGGCGTGCAAAACGTCCACCACCGCGCATTTAGCGATGCCGTTTCCTGCTTTGAAATTTTCAAATTCGCGCTCTCGCGGCTGCCGTGGAGCGTGCAAAGCACCGAGGATCTGATACTTTTTAGCAAAACCGCAAAGAGCCTGGCGCTGCCTAGGCCACAGCTTTCGGAGCGCGGCGAGGGCAAAATTTTGTAAATCGCGCGCCGAATTAAGAGATGAAATTTTAGCGAAATTTCGCGCCGCCGCCATCTTTGCAGAAGCGCGATCTTGCGATCGAGCGACTTTTTTTCGCCTCAAAAGGGGCATATCATGAACTGAAATTCGAAAAGGAATTTCATAAAGCGGATCACTGCTTTTAAATTTACGTTGCAAATCTCATAGGCTGCGAATATGGCGTTAAATTTTAAAATTCTGTCTGTCTTAATCATGCCTTGAGGTATGTCTTGCGAGGGTCCGCGAGCCGCTTGATTGGAAAATGAGTTTTAGATCGCGCCTTGCGTATGTATCGCGCGGTAAAATAAATTTTTGCGCCGTAAAATTTCGCGCCACTGCGTTACTGCTGAGCCACTCGCCGTCTTACCTCCTGTCCTATTGCTCCGTATTTTCAAACGCGCTAGAATTTCAGCAAAGCTACGTTTTAATGCAAAATTTATCCACTTACCGCGGTCTGCGGCGGATGAAATTCTGCCGCCCGTCGTAAGCTGCGCGCAGTATCTGCTTGCCGCGCATGCATGTCATGACCTGCCATCCCTTGCTGCGAGCCGCCGCTTTACCAACGTCCATCGTTGTGGCTCTCGCCTGCTTCTTCGCGTATATTTTTTATGCCTTGTAAGCTGCGCGTTACCGCATCTGCGTCAAGATCGCGCCGTGCCTTTAAAGCACGCAAATCTATCCTGCATAAAATTTCGCTTCTTCGCCGTGCTCGCCTCCTGCCGCACTTTGTCGTGCTTGTCTGCCGCGAGCCGTCGCCGCCTTATTTCACAACCGCACCTGCCACGCATACATACCGCGCTCGTTGTAAGCTTTAGCGGGCGCGCCTTAAAATTTCAGCCCAAAAGCCCTATTTAACGCCGCGTCCGAGCAGAAACAATCTCACCGCTTGCTCGGCGACGCGGGCTAAATTTTGTGTCGCGGTCTCTTTTTCCATTGCGCGCTCAAGGCTCATAGGTTCGTTTAGGATGCAAAAAAATGCGCCTATGCCTCGCTCATTACAGCCGCCGGCACAGGGCGAGATACCGCCTGCCAGCGCGATTACGGGCACGCCGTAGGAAGCGGCGATCTTCGCGACACCGCAAGGGGTTTTGCCCATTGAGCTTTGAAAATCGAGCCTTCCTTCGCCGGTGATGACGAGCTCGGCGCCTTTCATATCGCGATCCAGTCCGATCTCTTCGGTGATGATGTCGATGCCTGGCTTAAGCGTCGCGTTTAGAAAGCTTACGAAGCCAAAGCCTAGCCCGCCGGCAGCTCCTGCTCCGGGGCTATTCCAAAGCTCGCGTCCGAGGTGCTTGCTTACGACGCTTGCAAAATTTATAAGTCCTGCATCGAGTTGCTTTACCATCGCCGCATCCGCGCCCTTTTGCGGGGCGTAAATATATGCTGCGCCGTTTTCGCCAAAAAGCGGATTATCCACGTCGCAGGCGATGAGAAACTCGCATTCTTTAAGATGTGGTAGCACCGAAGTGCAATCTATCGTGGCGAGTTTAATCAGATCCTCGCCCGCTCCCGCAAGCTCTGCGCCATTTGCATCTTTAAATTTAAAACCAAGCGCGCGCAGCATCCCCATGCCCGCATCATTCGTAGCACTTCCACCGATGCCGATGATAAACTTTCGCGCACCGTGCGCGATCGCATGCGCTATCATCTCGCCAAAGCCATAAGTGCTCGTTTTTAGCGGGTTACGGCGCGATTTTTCGATGAGCGGCAGACCCGATGCGGACGCCATTTCTAAGATGCCTAGCTCGCCTTTTAAGGCGTAGCGCGCGGGCGTTTTTTCGCCTAACGGATTTGCTACGATGACGTCCATAAACCTAGCTTTTAGCGCGTCGGCA
The DNA here is from genome assembly GCF_938045345.1 of uncultured Campylobacter sp. GTDB lineage: Bacteria > Campylobacterota > Campylobacteria > Campylobacterales > Campylobacteraceae > Campylobacter_B. The sequence continues at coordinate 4,868 of NZ_CALIMS010000015.1, read as the reverse complement.
AGGGCTTCAACGCTTCCTTCGCCGCCATCTGCGATAGGTTTGACGAGCACCTCGCAGCCTAGCTTCTCGATGCCTGATTTTACGGCGTTGCCCGCCTCAAGCGAACTAAGCGAGCCCTTAAACGAGTCGATCGCGACTAGAACTTTCATATTTTTCCTTTAGCTGGTATCTTAAAATTTTGGAATTTTACAGCGCGTAGGCTAAATTTACGATGACAAGACTGAAGCAAGAGTAGAATTTTAAAATCTCGTTGCCAAATTTATGGGGCAAATTCTAAAATTTCATGTCGTGGAATTTTAGAATTCTGTAAACCACAGAATTCCGGCTAAATTTTAAAATTCTGTAGCGATAGAATTTTAAAATTTCGCTCCTTGAGGCTTTGTATGTAAATTTAAAACTATGTTAAGCGAAATTTTAATACTAAGGCATTTGTGCGACGCGGGCTAGCTACGTAAATTTAAAGAATTTTATGTAGCTAGCCGCTGGTAGATGCCCGTAGCGCTCCGCACTGATTTAGCACGGTAGCGGCTAGAATAAGCTAGCCTAGATCAAAAACAGCGACAAAACCCACACGCTGATCATGCCCGTAATACCCATAATTAGGGTTAGCATGGTTTGTGTGCGGTAGCCTTGCTGCGGATTCATCTTGCTGAAATTTGTAACGACCCAGAAGTAGCTGTCATTAGCGTGCGAAACCGTCATAGCGCCCGCTGCGATCGCCATTACCACAAGCGCGCCGGACATTTCGGAGGTGAAGCCCAGCACCTGCATCAGCGAGCCGTCCGCGTTAAATGCGCCCATGATCGAAGCGGTGGTGATGATCGCAACGGTGGAGCTTCCTTGCGCAGTTTTTAGGACTGCCGAGATTAAGAACGGGAAGAAAATCCCCGCGGCTTTAATCGCGGTCGCATTGTCCTTGATGTAGGTTACGAAGCCGGCGTCGGTGATTACCTTGCCTAGCACTCCGCCCGCTGCGGTGATGAAGAGGATCGGGCCTACGATTTTTAAGGATTCGTTGGTGATCTCGCTAAATTCGCCTAATTTGCCGCTTTGCACGAGTAAAAATACCGTAAAAACTACGCCCAAGGCTAGCGCGATGATAGGATTTCCTAAAAATTGCGAAATTTCGCCCGCAAATCCGCCTACTTTTAAGATCTTGGCGACGGAGCCCAGCGCCATAAATAGGATCGGTATCAAAATAGGGGCTAAGCTCAAAAATCCGCTCGGCAATTTGCCGTATTGTTTAAGCAGATCGTCGTAGCTTTTTGCGATGACCTCATTCGCTTCGGCCTCGCTTATATGGACATTTTTAGCGACTTTTTTTGAAAAAAAGTATGTAGCGATCAGCACCGGCAAGGACACTACCGCGCCCATTGCGATTACGAGTAGCAGATTGCCGCCTAGACCCACGGCGCCTGCTGCGGCGATCGGTCCGGGAGTCGGCGGGATGAATACGTGCGAGGCGTAAAGTCCGCCGGAGAGCGCTACTGCAAGAGCGACCGGATTTTCGCCGATTTTTTTGCTGATCGCTTCTCGGATCGGATTTAGTACGACGAAGCCGCTGTCGCAAAATACGGGGATACCTACGATCCAGCCCATTATGAGCATCGCAAGCTCGGGGCGCTTTTGTCCGACTACGTTTACGACCATATCGGCGAGTTTGAGCGCCGCGCCCGTCTTTTCGAGCACGGTGCCGATGAGCGCGCCGAAGATTATGACGATACCGATACTCTTAAACGTGCCGCTGAATCCGTCGCCGATAATCGCGGGGATCTTGGCTAGCGGTATGCCCGCGACGATCGCGAGCGCCAGGGAGATAAGCATTAGCGCCAAAAATGGGTGGACGCCTGCTTTGGAGATCAAAAAAATCATCACGACGACCGCTATGGCGAAGCAGATGATTAACGCAACACCGCTCATAAAAGCTCCTTAAATGGATTTAATTTGCCCGCAAGCGGTTTAAACTTAAGCTCCGTTTGCGCCTCAAATTTAATGCGGTAATTTTAGCGAAATTTTAATATAAAGCAAGAATGGCGGTGTTAAATTCATGAAAATTTATGATTTATACGGGAATGAAGGACTAGCTGGCGGAATTTATCGGTTGGAATTTATCGGTTGGAATTTATCGGTGCCGCGCGGCGAGAGGCGGTTTAAATTTTAAAATTTGCAGCGTTTGCTTTGATATGCTGTTTGTTTTAATGCGCTACGCGGCGGGCGGCGGAAATTTTATCGAGGATCGGTCGTCGTCTTGGTGCGGCAATGGAGACCGCTTGCGCTTTACGCGCAGCTTTGGCAGCTAAAGGGCGTGAGCGACGCGGACGCTTTGCGGCGCTTGCTGCGGCGGAAGCAGTGAAGATAGAGCGCAATAGCTGCGGCGGCGATAGCGGCGATGAAAGGCGATGGTATCGGCAGCGGCGGGATTTTTGATATACAATCGGCGATGATAGAATTTTAATCTAAATTTACTCACGCGGCGATGAAATTTTAATTAAAACTATCGGTGGAAGCGGCGAAATTTTAATTGAAAGCAGGCGGCATAGTTTTTATTAAAATATTGACATGTAGCGGCTCTGATAGAAATCGGCGGCAATCTGCGGTAGAATTTTGCAGCTTTTTATATAATTTTTCTGCGAGTCTGCTGTGATCTTTTTTGGATTTTTCAAAATTCCTGGCGGTCTTTGCGCGGTCTATCTGCGGCGGGATTTCACGGCTCGGCTAAATTTACAGAGCCATTTTAAATTTAGAAGGCCGCTTTAAATCGTACAGAGGACAAAGTAGCTGAAATGAGGTATCCGGTTTTAAATTTGCAAAGCCGATTCGCTCTCGCCTCTTTTTTGAGCGCTCTTCGCGTGTTTAAATTTTGAGTGCAGCGCTACCTCAGCCGCTTTAAGCGCGTTTTTGAAATTTTATATATTTTCGAGCTTGCGTTTTGGCTGAAATTTTGATCCACGACCTGATCTGCCGCCCCTTTCGCCCAGGCTTCGTCGAAGTTTTGTCCGTTTAAATTTGCGCTGCTGGAGTAAAGCCAGTCAAATTGCCTCAAAAACTCCTCGTGAGCGCACTCTTTCACGACGCGCACAGCCTTGGCGTTCGGATATAAAAACGTCGTCTTTCTCGCGCGACGCACTAAATTTTTAAATTTAGCGGGCACGCGAGCGAGATTTTTTAGCTCGCTAAATTTCGCCGTCGTTATGAGGCAGGGTTTGTCCGCCGCTCGGCGTTTGAGCGCGTTTATCTCGCGAAAATCCTTGCTCAAAAATCCCGCCGTCGTATCAGTTTGCGCCAAATAGATCATCTCTCCTCCAAATTTACGCCTTTTTCCTATCTTTAGCCAGCAAAAATATGCACGAGATTATGAGTGTAAAGCCCGCAAAATCAAGAAACACGAACTCCGTCCCCAGCCAAAAATAGGCAAACGCCGCGGCGCTCACCGGCTCGATGCACGCTATCATGCTCGCCCTGCTTGCGCCTATTATCTTTAGCCCCGTCATGTAAAAGCTAAACGCGCATATCGTGCCCAGGATCACCACCGCGCCAAGCGCCGCAAAGCCCTGCGCGTCGCTCATGCCGCCTAGCTGCCAAACCCGCGTGTAAAGCGCGAGCACGCCGCCGCCGATGACCATGCCCCAGCCTAAATTTAGCGCGACGGGGTATTTTTGATTTAGCTTCGTGGGGATGAGACTATAAATCACGACGCCAAGCGCGCTAATGAGGCACCAAACCAGCGCCTCCGCGCTGATAACCAGCGAGCCAAGATCGCCGTGAGTGGCGAGCAGCACGACGCCCAGCACCGCGAAAATGAGCGCGATGAGCTCGACCTTTTTAGGCGCGCGCCGCTGTAAAAAGCAAACGACGGCGAGGATGAGCGCGGGCGCGGAGTACTGGATCACGGTCGCGACGGCGGCGTTTGAGAGCTCGACACCGCAAAAGTACGAATACTGCGTCATCATAAGCCCAAAAAAGGCGTAGATAAGCAGCTGCGGCAAAAGCGCGCGATCTTTTAGCGGTGCGAGGGCTTCGCGCGGCGAACGCGTTAAATAGTACGCTACCATCGCAAGCCCGGCGAGGCCTAGGCGGTAGGGCACGAGCCAGTCGGCGCTGACGCCTTTTTGCGTGAACAGATACTGCCCGCAAACACTGCTAAATCCCCATAATACGCCGCCAAGAAGCGTGATGAAAACGCCAAAAAATTCGCTCTGAGATCTCATTTGCCACCTTAAATTTAAAGCCAAAGTATACAAGCTTATGCTTAAGCTGGGGTTAAATTTGGGCGAGAGCTAACAGGGCAAAGCTAAATTTGATTAAGCCAAATTAAATGGCGAAAAACCTAAAATTTAAAAACAAAAAGGAGAAAATTTGAGCGAAACGACTTTTGCGATCATATTTTTCTGCGCTTGCGTGCTATTTTTGTCGGCGGTAGGATACTTTGCTTTGGGCGTTTTGGCGAAATTTTATGCTTTTATCAAATTTACCGCGCGCCTTTGCTTGCAAGACCCTAAATTTAGCCTCGCCATGTTCGCGCCCGCGTGTATGTTATCGCTTTATATCGCACTGTTTTCGACGAAAATTTTTAGTATTTATCTCGCCTGCGCAGAGATTTTACTCGTATTTTGCGTATGTTTTGACTTTTTGTGCCTAAGTGCGGCGAAAGCAAACGCAAAGCTCCTAGATGATTTGAGCGCAAAAAATGATTTAAGCGAATCAAAAAAACTAGCCAAAGAGGCGCTAGAGCGGCTCGCAAACTCGTCCGATAAGGAGGAAGCGTTATTGCAAGCAAACATTATCCGTATGGAAACGAAGCAAGCGCGTCGTGCGGCTTAAATTTATGGTTTTAGCCGTTTAAATTTAGCGTTTCACGCGTCAAATTT
>NZ_CALIMS010000014.1 GCF_938045345.1 uncultured Campylobacter sp. | reverse complement strand
GGGCTCAAAAAAATCAAAGTGTGAGAAGAGGCGCGTATGTGCCTCTTGCCGTAGTTCGCAAGCGATGTATTATTGTCGCTAAGTAAATGCAGGCCGAGTTTTTAGGCGGGTAGGGTTGAAACAGATGGCGTTTCGGCGTAATTTTACAGTGCTAGAGATTTATGAGCATGTAAATTTTGAGGTCTGCGAAAGCGTAGAAAAATGTCGCGAAATGCTTGCAGTGCTAGCAACGATATAAGACGCGGCGCTATGCTAATCCGCGATCTGTGGGGCACATGGTTTCAAGCGTATAAAATTCTTATCGATACCGTAATGCTAGGCTACAAATGCATGGAATTTTAGCGCATACGGGCGTCCCGTTGCCTGGTTCGGTAAATTTGCACGGCAAAGATTGCGATCTGGGCAGCCATTGCACGCCGCATAGCAGCAGATGACGTAGCGAGCGGATTTTATCTACGCACATAGTATTCAAGCATCATGGTGGACTAGTATTTCTATATGCGTTTATTTAAAGTATTACAATGCTTTTAAAAAATTTAATGAAATTTTCTATAAGTTATGGCTTGCCGATAAGACTTCCTATCTTCTCGTAAATTTGTTTTAAACGGTCTATCGGCATATTTTCTATTATCTTTTCCGATATTGATACGCTAGGTATTTCGCCGTTATTTCTATTTAATGTATTGCTTGGATTAAATTCTGCGCTTTCGAGCATAATTTTTTGAAGCTTATACTTAATTTCGTCATTTTCTTGATTTTCTATTTCATGTTTATAGGCTATATATGTCGTATTTAATGCCTCTTTGTGGGCATATTCATTGGCCAACCTTTTGTATTCACTAATTTGTTTAGTTGAATAATAGCTGAAAAAGCCACTAAATATCCAAAGCGGCAAGGCCCTTAAAAAACTTATGTAAGAAAAATTTTCATTAAAGCTTAAATAAAAGTAACCGCCAAAAAGCAAGATAAAAATTATAGTTGAACCTACAAAAGTACAATTCCAAAATGTTATACTTCTTTTTATCTTATTTTTCTCATCTTGGTAAGCTTTTGCTAGACCAATACTCGCGGCACTTGGCATTAAATCCTCTATTAGCCCTTTCTTTTCTTTATATAATTCAGAAAATTTTTGCTCGTATGCTTTTGATAGGTCTTGTAAATTTTGTTCCAAGTCCTTTAAGTGTTCTTTTAATGGCTTTTTGTTGTCTAACCCATTAAAAATTTCATCGTAATATTCATTTAATTCGTCAAGCTGCTCTTGACTATCTTCTATTTGATTGCAAGCTTCTTCCAGCTTTGTTATTAAGCCTTTTGATAGGTTGTCTCCCGTTTCGGTACCATAGAATCTTCTATAATCTACTCCCAGTTTATTGGCCAATTCTTTCGCATTTTGGATTTCTTTCAAAGCAGAGCTTGAGTTTCTTTTTCCCTCTCCATTTTCTATATCAAAAATTTTATAATAAACTTCATTTATATGTTTTTGGCTTAATTCTATATCCTTTCTTATTTCATATATTGAATCAGAGTTTTCGTCACCATTATAGATTTGAGTTATTTGATCACAGTTTTGCAAAGCCGTTTCCAAACTATTGTCTTCTAATTTTTGTAAAAATTTATCCAATATATTTACTGATTTTTCATCTTTTATGGCTTTTATGAATTTATGAAAAAGAGCCTTTGGTTCTTCCTGAGATTCCGACATTCCATTCCTCTCCTAAATTTTTTGTTAGGTCGTATTTTAAATCATAAATACTAAAAATTAGCTTGTCCGTTTCATTGCAAGAATATCTTATTGTATCCTAAGCTAAGGGCACACATTAGTTGCTTCCCATATTTGATTATACTGTGTAAATTTACACAGACACTCTCGAAAATTTTATACAAAATTCACGCATGACTCGTGTAGAATTTCATAGAATTTGCGCGTCTAGCTCTCCTTCAAAAGCTTAGTTAGCGCCGTGCCGCTTTCGTCGTGTTTGCGGATATTTTTATAAATTTTATTGAAATAAATTTCTAAAAATTCCTGATCGTCGATTTTCTCTTCGCCCTTTTTCGGCACGATCTTTCGGTACTCGCCGCTGCTTTGCAGCTCGAATGCGAGCTCATTGTCGCTTAGCTGAAGCTTTAAAATTTCTTTGAGCTTATTTTGCAAATTTTCGTTGTAGATCGGGCTCATCAGCTCCAGCCTGCGTTCTAAATTTCGCGGCATCCAATCCGCGCTCGCGATGTATAGGCTGGGCTGCGCGTGCGCGAAGTAAAAAATTCTAGCGTGCTCCAGGTATTTGCCGACGATCGAGATCACGCGGATGTTTTCGCTAACGCCCTTAAGCGCCGGACGCAAGCAGCAGATGCCGCGCACGATGAGATCGATCTTTACGCCCGCGGCGCTTGCTTTATACAGCGCCTTGATCATATCGCCGTCAACAAGAGCGTTCATCTTGGCGATGATCCTGCCGGCAGAGCCTTTTTTCTCCTCGTTTTTTATCATCGCCAGGAGTCGCTCTTTGATCTGCATCGGCGACATAGCGAGGTTGTCAAGTTTGCGGTTTTTGTTGTAGCCCGAGAGGATGTGGAAGAAATTCGTCGTGTCCTTATCGAAGCGGTCGCCGCAGGTAAAAAAGCTCACATCGGTGTAAATTTTAGCGCTAGAGCCGTTGTAGTTGCCCGTGCCTAAGTGGATATAAAATTTTAACTTGCCTTCCTCTTTTTTGATGATCTGAGTTACCTTGGCGTGGACTTTAAAGCCCGTGATACCGTAGATGACGTGCGCGCCGGCGTCTTCGAGCGCCTTCGCCCAGTGCAGGTTATTTTCTTCATCAAACCTCGCCTTAAGCTCGACCATCACCGTCACCTGCTTGCCGTCGCTTGCGGCCTCGATCAGGCTCTGGACGATTGGGGAGTTTTTCTCCACGCGATACAGCGTCATACGGATCGAGATGACTTTCGGATCCTTTGCGGCCTCTTTGATGAGCTTTTGTACGGGATCAAAGCTCTCGTAAGGATGGATCAGCAGGATATCCTCCTTCTCCATCGCGCTCATAACGGAGGTGTTTTCGTTAAAGGGGGGCAGCGTCTTTGGCAGATACTGAGGATGGGCTAGAAAGGAAAAATCCTTATTGGAAGCGATCTCCCAAAGCCCGTCCAGCGTAAGCGGCACGGCGCATTCATATATATCTTTGTAAAAAATTTTAAGATGAGAATTTAGAAATTCCAGCAGTTCGGCATCGGCGTCCTTTTCGATCTGAAGCCGTACGAAAGCCCCCTTGCGGCGCAGCTTAAGCCCCGCTTCCAGGATCATCATAAAATCGTCCGCTTCCTCCTCCTCGATCACGATATCTGCGTTTCGCGTGACGCGGAAAGCTGCGGAGCTGATGAGCTTGTAGCCGGGGAAAATTTCCTCCGCGTGGCGCTTTACGATGGTGCCGATCGGCACGTAGGTATTTTGCGCCACCTGCACGAAGCGCGGGATCACGCGTGGAATTCTAATCATCCCGAAATGCACCGACTCGGGCGCGCCCTCGTCGCAGAGCTTGACTGCGAGGGAGAAGCTGAGATTGTTTAGATGTGGGAAAGGATGGGTCGCATCCACTGCGATCGGGACGATTACTGGCATTATCTGCGAGAAGAAAAACTCGTCCGCCACCGGCTTTAGCTCGGGCTGCAACTCGTCGTAGCTTTTGATAAAAAGCCCGTTTTTGCAAAGCTCTTTTTGGATGCCGAAATACTGCTGCTCAAGCTCGGTTTGTTCGTTTCTTAGATAGGAGCGGATTGCACGCAGCTGCTCAAGAGGCGTCATCTCATCGTCCCCGCTGGTTATAACGCCGGCAGTAAAAAGCTGCTTCAAGCCCGCCACGCGGATCATATAAAACTCGTCTAAATTAGTGCTGTAAATCGCTAGAAATTTTAATTTTTCAATTAGCGGAATATCCTTTTTGCATTGTTCTAGCACGCGTGTATTGAAGCGTAGCCAGCTTAGCTCGCGGTTTATAAAATTATTTTGTGTTTGCATAAAAACTCCTTTTTGAATATTAATTCTAAGATTATAGCCCAATTAAGATTAAATTTTAAAGTCCGAATTTCATGAGCTTGCAAGTGGGGTAATTTAGTATTTAAAATTCTGCCCTAATTCCCTATTTTTCCTAAATCCTTGCACATTTGCGTGTCACCATCCTCGCAACCTAGCTTTAAATATCGCCTCAAATATAAAATTTGCTCTTCCTCCTCCTCGCTCATATCGAGTACCCATTTGCACGCCTCCTTTACATTACCCCTGTCGCAAGCCTTCTTGCAAAAATTTTTGCCTTTATTTTTATCTACTTTAGCCCACAACAGCAGCCCGTAAGCGTAGCACGAAGGGTAATACTCTCCGTTGCAGCCGATTTCATAAAATTTCATAACCTCGTTTATATCTTTGTCCTCTTTGTTTAACGATGTGGCAAAGTGCCCGCATCCTGCGGGATTTCCTGCATCGCAGGATTTTTTAAAATACTCTTTTGCCGCAAGCTCATCCTTTTTTACGCCCTCGCCGTAAAAATATAAAAGCCCGTAATCGTCGCAAAATTTCGCGTCTAGCTCGCAAGCTCTTTCGTAATATGTCTTGATTTTCGCGTGTTTTTCGTCCAAAGAAGTAAGCGAATACGCTTGTCCCATAAAAATGCAGCCTTTGGCATATCCCAAACTGCATGATTTTTCAAAAAATTCCAATGCCAAACCATCGTTTTTTCGTGCGCAAGATCTATTATTTAGAATTAAAGCCGCCAAATAGCATGCTTCGCCGTCGCCGCTACTGCATTTCTTAAAATTTAAATCGTAAGTATCGCATGCAGGCACCCCTAGAGAATAAATTTCGCTTACGCTCTCAGCCTTTAAAAACAGAACCGACGCGAGTATAAAAAATAGCGCTTTCATGTTCGCTCCTACATACGATATAAATTTAAATCAGAAAGCGACGTAAATTTTATCTCTTTGCTAGCGGCTGCACTTTGATTACGCTCTGCCGCGGTTTGCGTTATTAAAGGCGCCAAAATTGCGGGATAAAATTCTTTCATTATCGCTCTTTGCACCTCTTTGGATTTGCCATCTTTTACTCCTTAGTTGAATTTGCGTCGTATTTATCGCTTATTTCCCAAAAGGCTTTTTTCGCGCACTTTACAGGATCGTGTTCCTCCTCATCTCGTAAGCAGTTTTCCAAAGCCACCTTCAGCGCGCAAGATTTTAGTTTAAATATTCTTTCTTTTTCTAGATGCTCTGAATATTTTTCGCAAGCTATAGCGTAGTTATGTGCCGCTCTTTTGACATTGCCTCTTATTGCAATATCATGTATACCGAGGTTAAAACAAGAGGCTGCAATACCTGCCTTACAAGATTTTTCTAAAGGCACAAAAGCCGCTTCACGCATACCGAGCTCTAAACCCATAACATAGCCCAAATCATCGCATTTTTCCATATTACCGCTATCGCATTTTTTAGATAAAATTTCTATTAGCTTAGTGCATGAGCTATATTTGCCGTTTCCTTTATTGCATTCATTATAAAGATTTTGTTCCTCTGCCGTAGATTTGGCTGATAATGGATACGACAATATCATAATCAATAAGAATAAAATACCGATACTTCTCATTTCAGCTCCTCTACAGTTCTTTTTAAAAGAGCCTTGCCCTTTATTATCGGATTGCATTCTTTATCTTCTAGGCAGCCCTTTAATTCCTCATTCATTCTACAAAAAAGCTCACTATTCTTCAGCTTGCTATCGCATACTTTTTCAAAACTCCTAATTGCTCTTTGTATATTGCCGTTAAATTCTATATCTTCCCAACCTAGCCCCATACAATATTCGATAAGGTTAGCATCGCACAGCTTAATCAGATATTTCATAGCTTCCTCTTCCCTAAACAAAGATTGTAAAAAATCACTCTGTATAGTACATGAGCGCATATCGCCGTTCTCGCACTCTTTAGATAAAATTTCAACGAGTTTATTACACGAACCGTATTTTCCGTCACCGTAATCGCAGGATTTAAAAAGCGTCCTTTGCTCTTCGTTATTAAAATCCTCTAACTTTATCAAGCTTGTCAAATGCGATTTTGCCGCAGCAGGGATGGCTGTTAATGCCGCTATAAACGTAAATAACGAAATTTTAAGATAGAATTTTTTCATTAGCACTCCTTATTTTAAGCGACGATTATATTTAAAAATTTTTAGCTGCTTCTTAAAATTTAAGAGGCGCGGCGGTGTGATAAGTGTGTCGTAATCCCACCGCCTGCACTTGGATTAAATTTTAAAATTCCGCCGTACGCTGCGCATATAAATTACGCAATCTGCTGCCAAATTTTACTCGCAACCGATTTAAATCGCGCAGGTGCGGCAAAGCAAGCAAAGCGGAATAGAATTTTATAAAATTCCTCACTCGCGGCGCTGTTTATTGCGCATCTGCTACGCTATTCGTTTTGTGTCGCTTCTTTTTATTGCCGCTAGTTTCGCTGCTGTTTCGCATCTGCCGAACTGCCTACCGAACCACCCATTTTGATGCACGACACTCGCGCCCTACTTCCCGTCTAAATTTAAAATTTCACTCGAAATTTCATCTATCGTCGCGTTGAAATCCTGCGCCAGCGCGCGCTTTAGTTCCTCTTTCGCCGCCATCATATCGCGCACGATCGCAGCTTCAAACTCCTCTCGGTTCAGCGCCTCGTCGCCCTTGGCAAACGCAAAATCCAGCCCAAACCACGTAGCCACGGCAAACGCAGGCACGCACACCACCGCGCCCGGACCGCACACGAGCCCCGCACTACCGCTTGTCGCGCTGGCGCCCGCCTTGGTAATGGTCTTCGCGCCCGTCTTGGCCGCAGTTTTAGCGAGGCTCTTGCTTATCAGCTTTGCGCCCAGCACGCCGCCCAGCGCCCCTAGCCCCGTCCCGCTCGCGCGATACGCCTTGCTTTTTAGGCTGAAGCTCTGCGTAACGTTGAGATCGACTTTCGCGCCGTATTTTTTGAGCGTAAAATTTAGCGAACTCTCATAATTCTTGACGTTTGCCGCAGCGATTCTAGCGATATTTTCGCCAAAATCTTTCGGGAAGCTTTCGCTCACGAAGAGCGCAAATTTCTCATTCAGATACGCCCCCGCGTCATCGTCCCACACGCCGTGCCACAGCACCAGATAATCGCTCAAAAACGAGTAATTGAAATCCGCCATTTTCTGCGCGCTAAGCCTCGCGCCCTCGTCGTAAACGGCGTCGATGTAGCTATTTAGCGCGGATGCGGCGTTTGCTTCCGCGGCGAAGCGCGTGGCGTTCAGCTCGCCTCTTAGAACGTCCGCCTCGCGCGCGCTTAAGATCAGCCGCTCGCCGCTTTGCAGCACGATCTGCACGCTCGTCTCAACCGCGCTTTTAGGATGTGCGCCCTCCGCTCCGCCGCCTGCCGCGCGCGTTTGCGCAGCGCAGATCAAACACAGCGTGATGTATGCAAGCGCAAATATCGTGCCGCTAAAGCGCCCTATTTTGGGCGCGGACGTGGCTCGCGGCATAAAAAGCACGAAGGCGCAAAGATGCAAAATCGCGCAGTAAAAGAGGAAATCTCCCGCGCAGATCAGAAACAAAAGAGCGATTTTTAGCGAGCTAGGGCTCTGCGACAGCGCCAGATCAAACAGCGCGTTTTTGTAAAATTTCAAAGCGTAAATTTCATTTAGCAGAGCGGATCTGAAGTGCGCTTGCGGCGCGGTAGATTTTAAAATTTCAAAAATTTCGGCTACCGATGCGGGGCTTGCCGCGGAATTTTTGACTGAACTGTCTGCGGCTATACTCGGCGCAGAGGGATTTTGGGCTAAATTTTGCGCTGCGATGGGGCTAGCCGTAGAATTTTTAGCGTTGATTTGCGATATAGCGACGGGAACTGCCTTAGAATTTTCAGCCGAGGCATGCACTGCTCTGACGGAGCCCGCTTTAAAATTTGCGGCCGAAGCGGTAGGATTTTTGGCAGCGCCCGGCGCGGGCTTGACGGTATTATCCGTCTCGGAATTTCGCACAACTATAGCGGCGTTGTTCGCAGCGGAATTTTTAGCGGATTTGGCGGCATTATCTGTTGCAAAATTTCCGACGGGCGCGGAAGCGTCGTTTGTCGCGAAATTTCCCATGGATGCGGCGGTGCTGGTGGGCGGAGTAAAATTTATCGCGGAATTTTTAGAGCGCGCGGTAGTATCTGCGCCGTCTGCAAACCGCAAATAGGCTAAATTTATAGCGAAATTTACCGCTACGGCGAGCGCGGCGAGCAGCAAAATGCTAAGTTTGAGCGATAAAATTCTGGGATTTTTAATCTCTTTTAGACTGAGCTTCAACACCGCCAGGCGCATCAGAGCAAGAGCTGCAGGCAGTGCCGCGAGCGTCACGAATAGCTCCGCGCCGCGCAGATCCGCTAGACCTAGCGCCAAAGTGGCGCTTAAAAGGATCGCGCCCGCGCAGGCAAAAACCCCGCTTATCAGCCTGCCTCTAAAAATTTTAATCAAAGTCCCGCCGCTGCGAAATAGCGCCGCGTTGGCGCGCTGCTTCGCCTCGTAAAAAAAGCTAAATAGCACCCGAAATAGCGCATAAGCCCAAAACGCCGCCAGCGCGCAAAAGCCCGCATCACTGAAATCCTGCGCGTAAAGCGCAAAGCAAAAAACGCTAACGATCAGCGCTAGCCTAAGCGCTATTTCACAGATCCAGCGGCGCGTCGTCGTCATCGAGCCTGTTTGCCTCATTGATCTTTGGAATGCCCATCTCTTCGATATTTAAAGGCGGCGCGGGTTTAAATTTCGCCTCGTCCTCTTCTTGCGCTTCAAAAGGCAGTTCATCGCCCTCGCCTCTTTCAAAATTTGGAACATCCATTCGCTGCGCACTCCCCGCGCTTTGCGATACGCCTTTTGCATCTTGCCGCGCGCCTTTTGTGCCCCGCGATGTGTCTTTTACGCCTCGTGGAGTACCCGCTAAATTTTTATGCGCATTTGTTTCGGGCGCGACGATGCCAGCTATTGCATCATCTAAATTTTGCTCCCCAAATTCTTGCTTCTGTGATACGTGCTGCGCCTCTGCCAGGTCATGCCCTGCGCTAAATTTAGACTCGCCGTCTATCTCCTCGCCGTCCTGCCCTCTGCTTTGGCCGAAGCTAGGCATCTCGTCAAAATCGATATTTACCCTGGAATTTCGAGCACCAGCAGAGCTTTCATTTAAGCTTACGCCACTATTTTGCGCTTCGTTAAAACTCTCCGCGCCGTTAAAGCTTTGCGCTAAATTCTGTTGCAAATTCTGCGCCGCATCGGGATGCTGCCCAACAAGCTCCTCAAAGCCCTGATCTTGCAGCTGCGAGACGTAGTCGAGATTGTCGTTTTCATTAAAGATCGCGCTCTCGCTAGGCTCGCCGCCGAAGCTCGTATCGACAAAGCGGGTAAATCTGCCCTGAAAGCCCACCTCGATCGTCCTGCCCGCCTCGCCCGAGCGGTTTTTGCCGACGATGATTTCGGCTTTTTCCTGATAGTCGTTGCGCCTAAACACGGGCTCGCCCGCGTCCTTGCCCTCGGCCTCCAGCCGCGAAATACGCTCGCGCTCCATCTGCTCTTTATAAACCTCGTCGCGATAGACGAAAAGTATGATGTCGGCGTCCTGCTCGATCGCGCCGCTTTCGCGCAGATCGCTTAACATCGGGCGTTTGTTCGAGCGCGCCTCAAGCGAGCGGTTTAGCTGCGATAGCGCGATGATCGGGATGTTTAGCTCGCGCGCCAAAAGCTTGAGCCCGCGCGAAATTTCGGCGATTTGCAGATGGCGCTCGGAGTAGTTGCTCGTGCTTGTCATAAGTCCGATATAATCGATCACGCAGAGCTCGATGTTGGCGTCTATGGATTTGAGTTTACGCAGCTGGGTGCGGACTTGGTGGATGTTCACGTAGCCGCTGTCATAGACGAAAAGCGGCATATTCAGCACCGCGTCGCAAGCGTCGTTGAAACGCGTCCAGTCGTCGTCGCTGAGCTTGGCGCTCATTATGTCGCTTAGTGGGATCGAGCTAAGAGCGCTTAGTATGCGATACATCAGCTGCACGGAGGGCATCTCGAGCGAGAAAAATACGACGCCCTTACCGCTTTGCAGCGTTTTCATCATCAAATTTAGCGCAAAAGCAGTCTTTCCCATACCGGGGCGGGCGGCAATGATGATAAGCTCGCCGGGCTTCAGCCCCTTCGTGCAGTCGTTTAGGAAGCGAAAGCCGGTATCCAGCCCCACGAGCTCCGAGCCAGCGAGCGCCTTTTGGCGTTTCAGCTCCTCTACCACGTCAGCGATGATCTCGTGCGATTTTTTGATGCCGCCGTGGCGCTCCTCGTCGATGAGCTCGTAAATTTTGGAGCTGATTTTATCGGCGGTGTCCTTGCTACGCACGGCTTCGTTTACCATCGAAGGGATCTCGTGCGCGACCTTGATTAGCGAGCGTTTGATCGATTTTTCGCGCAGCTCGAGCGCGTATTTTGGGGCATCGACCACGCCGCTGGTGGCTACAACCTCGGTAAATGCGCCATCGTCGTAGCGCTCGGCTAGCCATTTTTTAACGAAGCTCGGCGCGATCGGCTCGTTGTGCGAGGAGCATTTGACGATCGCCTCATAGATGTCGGCGTGCGGCTTATAGAAAAAATCGCCGACCGAAATTATCTCGCTCAGCTCGCCGTATGCGTCCTCGTTTTGCAAAAGCGAGCTTAAAATCGCGCGCTCCATATCCAGATCGTATAAATTTGCAGGCACATTCTGCTTCGTTGCCATCGCTTCCCCTCGTTTCGCGCGCTTTTGCGCGTCTAAATTTTAAGCTCTATAAAATCGTAAATTTAATCCGTAGCCCCGGTTCGGCGCTTTTGAAAACCGATGCGACTTTAAACGCTCGTCGCGATCTTGGAACTATCGCGGCTTTGAGCGCTTAGTGCTTCCGCAAAGCTTGCGAAGCTCGGAGCCTTGCAACCCAAAACCTCGCTAGATCAAACAGCTTGCGATCTTGAAAGCTCGAACGCTTTTGAAACTTAACGCTACCAAAAGCCGCGCAATTTTAAGCCGCTACGCTCTTATGCCGCATATACCGCGGCGACTTTAAGGCTACACCAAAGGCTACGGCAGCGGATTTAAAATTTTGAAATTTCATAGAGCTTGAAATTTCGCTAGGGCTTAGAATTTTTTAAAATTTTAAGCCCGCCCATTAAAATTTGGCGCCTCGAGCTCGGGCGCCAAATTTCATGCCCGCTCCGTAGCGAGTGAATGTTGCCAAATTTAAACCGAACATCGCGACTTGAAATTTCTCAAGCGCCTTAGATAACGAGCCGAAGCCGCGGCATCTAAATTTAACATTCGCCCGCTGTTTGCCTTGGAAGGACGTTTATCACGGCGGTCGAAAGCATTTGAATTTAACATTCGCCTGCTGTTTCGCAAAACAGCACGTCTATCGCGCTAAATCGCGCCGAATTTACGCGGCTCGTCTAAGCGCAGGAGCCCGCACGGTTGTCGTGAGCGTGAGCGCATTAAATTAACGCGGCTGGTCTTGAACGTAGAATTTTAAAATTCTACGCAGCCGAGCCCTACGGTTTAAAATTTTGCGCCTTAAAATTTCACACTGCAAATTCTGCGCTATAAAATTTCACTTCAAATCGCGAGATTGAAATTTTAAAACGAAATTTCAAGGCAAAATT
Organism: uncultured Campylobacter sp.; assembly: GCF_938045345.1. Taxonomy (GTDB): domain Bacteria; phylum Campylobacterota; class Campylobacteria; order Campylobacterales; family Campylobacteraceae; genus Campylobacter_B. The sequence goes on along the minus strand of NZ_CALIMS010000014.1, from coordinate 47,590 downwards.
TTGGAGCCGAAATTTTAGCCCAAATTTCAAAGCAAAACTTTAACTAAAAAATTCGCACGAAATTTCAGGGCTAAAATCTTAAATCCGAAATTTCAAATCAAAATTCCAAAGCGCATTTTCCAAAGACCAAAATTTAAAAACACCGCCTAAGGATGAAATTTTAAAATTTCAAGGCGCCGCCTCAAAGCGCAAATTTCAAAATCTCACACTAAAACGAGCCGCACCGATGAGCCCAAGCGCGCCTTAAAACGCCGAGCAAACTACAACTAACCCAAGCGCGCCAAAATTCAGAGCCGAGCCGCCCAAGAGCCACGAATCATAGCGACATTTAAGCTGCTAAGCGCCCCATAGCTCTCACGCTCCTTCGCGAGCCCGCACCTCGTCCTCGACCTCTTGCAAAAACCGCTCCACGAGCTTGCTCTCCTCGAGTTTGGCGACCACTTCGCCGTGGCGCATCACGATGCCGCGCCCGTTACCGAACGCGATCGCCACGTCCGCGCCCTTCGCCTCGCCGATCGCATTTACGACGCAGCCCATGACGCTGATATTTAGCGGCGTTTTGATATGCGCGGTTTTTTCTTCGACGATTTTGATCGCGCTTAGCAGATCGCTTTGCAAACGCCCGCAGGTAGGGCAAGAGATGATATTGACGCCGCTTTTTTGCACGCCCGCGTCCTGCAGGATCGCGCGCGCGACGCGGATCTCCTCCTCAAGCTCGCCCGTGATGCTCACGCGCATCGTATCGCCGATCCCCTCCATCAGAAGCGTACCAAGCGCGATCGCGCTCTTGATGCTCGCGTGAAATTTCGTCCCCGCCTCAGTCACGCCCAGATGAAAAGGATACTCGCATAGCGGGCGCAGCGCGCGATACGCAGCCACAGTACTCGGCGCGTCCGAAGTCTTAAGCGAGATCGCAATGTCGCTAAAGTCCTCATCTTCAAGCAGCGCGGCGTTATACAGCGCGCTTTGTACCATCGCCTCCACGCTGCGGCCGTATTTTTGCTCAAACTGCTCCTCCAAAGAGCCCAAATTTACGCCGATGCGGATAGGTAGGCTGCGAGCTTTACACGCGCGCACGACCTCTTTGATACGGTCCCTGCCGCCGATATTGCCGGGATTGATGCGGATAGCATCGACAAACTCCGCAACCTGTAGCGCTAAGCGAAAATTAAAATGAATGTCCGCTACGATGGGAAGCGGCGAGCTTCTTTTGATACGTGCGAGCGCATCCGCGTCCTGCTTATCGAGCACGGCACAGCGCACGATGTCGCAGCCGGCGAAATACAGGCGGTTAATCTGCTCTAGCGTGCCCTCCACGTCCTTGGTCTTAGAAAAGCTCATCGACTGCACGGAGATGGGCGCGCCGCCGCCGATTTTGACGGAGCCGACGGAGATTTGGCGGGTCGGATAGCGATTTTTCAAATTTAAGCCTTTAGAATTTTTTGCGCTATTTTATTCAAAACGGGGTTAAAATTTAATAATTCGCACTCGCCACCCGCCGTATAATTTCACCCGCTAAATTTTGCTTTCGCGCTTGCAAAAAATTTCATTTCGTCGCGAAATTTGAGCGAATAGAGTACTATAAAATTCCGCCATCCAATAAAATTCTAAAAATTCCTACGACAAATGAAACTCTACAAAATTTGATGGCAAGTAAAATTTAATAAACCACACAGCCAAGCAAAATGCCGCAAACTTGGCAGGCAAGCGAAGTCCTACAATGTAAAATTACGAAATTAAGCTTTTGAAATTTCGGCGAAATTTTAACCGCAGTATCGTCGCAGTGCCCGCTCGCGCAAAACTAGTGCAGTCTGGTTTATCCTAGCAGCGTGGCATGCAGCCGTGAAATTTCAAAGCGCATGGATGAAATATGAAAATTTTATTTTTAATTGCAGCAGTAGGGCATTTTTCGCACGGCGGCAAAGCTGAAAAAACGTCAGCCGTTCTTGTTTTTTGCAATGCAAGCGCCGTTCTTACAGAGGCAGCAAAATTAACCCGCCTACGCATATAAATTGCGCCGGCGTGCCGCCTAGGCTAGCGCACTAGCTCCATATTCACCTTGACCCTGCTCATCTTGTCCTGCAGCATATCCATCACCGACTCATTGCGCGACGAAGCGTCATCCGTCGGGGCTTCGTGCTGCTGCCACTTGCTTTTCGGCGCGGCGGGGCCCCACTGCGACGAAAATATTAGTCCGTGCTTTTTCTCAGTCTCAGGCGCAGGCTCATAAGGCTGTGGAGCGGGCTTCGCCCAACGCTCATCATAACGCATCGCAGCACCTTGTCCTAGCGCATTACTCCGCTCCGGCGAAGACATCTTACCAAGCGCGCTACCGCCAGAGCGCCCTATCACACGGCTAGAGCGAGCAGATGTGGGAAGATAGGGCACGCGGGCATTTTGACGAGCCGTATACTTCGTGGCGCTCGAATGAGATGCAGCTGTATGCCCCATAGCGCCAGAACGAGTTGCACTATAGACGCGGAGAGCTTGCGGCTGTGCAATTCGAGCCGTCGTTAATTTGCGAGCTCGTGCGTCTACGGTTTTGCCGGTCTGCTCATCCGCGCCTCCGTGAGTTTGCGCGCTTACGCTTCTCCGCATATCTGCGCCTCTGTAAGTTTGCTCCGTATCGCGGGCGTTTGGCACCTCATCCTCATAGATGCGGGTCTTTGGCAAACGCATCAGCGTCGCGACTAGGCTCTTGCTAGCTCCATTCTGACTGCCTGATTGACTAGCCGGGCGCCTAGGTGCTTTATTTCTCGCAGAATGCGATGCAAAATTTTGCCCGGGATTTTTAGTAAAATTTTTCGCACTTTTTTGCGTTAAATTTTTAGCGAAATTCCTAGACGCACGCGTATTTTTTGTGAGCTTGGAATTTGAAAGACTTTTAGCATTTGCAGGTTTTTTAGCATGCGGCTCGGTAGAGGATCTTGCCGCTATATTTTTACTCGAATGATCTTTGGCTCGCAAATTTTGAGATGAAATTTTAGATTTACGGTTTTGCAACGCGGCGGGCGATTTATGGTTTTGCTGCGCAGCAAAAACGCTAGAGAAGCTCGTCAAAATGAACGCAATTAAAAAAATACGAGCTAAATTTTTCATCGTTTTCCTTTCCATGGATTTTAGGCGAAATTTAGCAAAGCTTAGATTAAGCCGCGTTAAATTTAATGAGTGAGGCTATGAAATTTCAGCTCTAATTCCAAGCCGTATCGTCAAACAAAAAGCTAAGCTTTAAAAATTCCGCAGCTAGGATTCTGTTTGGCAATAGAATTTTATCACACTAAAAATATGACGCCACGAAAAAATTTTATCTTGTAAGCGTTTAGGTGAGATAGCTGAAAATTTTAAAGTTTTAGAATTCTGCGCTTAAATTTTGAGTGGCAAGTCAGAATTTAAGGAAAAAAGCAAGCTCAAATAAAGTTTTTAAATTTAAAGGATAATGCGGCAAAACCGTAAATTTGCGGTGAGATACGAAATTTATAAGATCATGCAGTGACTAAAAATCACACCGCTTAATCGCTAATTCATAATAAATCGCCGCGCCTTAGACATATCCAAAACGCGGCACATCTCATTTTACGGCGCATAGCAAAAATATCGCCGCGCATAAAGCATTTCGCGGCACTGTAAAAATCTCGCAGCGCCGTTTCAATGGCATGGGAGCGCCGAATGACGCTCCTATGGGGCTACATCATTCCGCCCATGCCGCCCATGCCGCCCATATCAGGCATTGGAGGCATTGCAGGTTTTTCCTCTTTGATCTCGCTAACGGTCGCTTCGGTCGTTAGAAGCAGGCTTGCGACGGAGACCGCGTTTTGAAGCGCAATACGCTCAACCTTGACTGGATCGATGATACCTGCCTCAAACATATTGACGTACTCGCCGTTTGCGGCGTTGAAGCCAAATTTTTTGTCTGAGCCCTGCTCGACCTTATTTGCTACGACACCCGCGTCAAATCCCGCATTCTCTGCGATCTGGCGAAGTGGAGCGAAAAGCGCGCGCTTAACGATGTCCGCACCGATAAGCTCGTCGCCGCTTAGAGCTAGCTTTACGCTAAGTCCAGCTCTGATTAGCGCAGCGCCGCCGCCGATTACGATACCCTCGTCTACGGCTGCTTTAGTTGCGTTTAGAGCGTCGTCCACGCGGTCTTTTTTCTCTTTCATCTCGGTTTCGGTCGCAGCGCCCACCTTGATAACCGCAACGCCACCGCTAAGCTTAGCCATGCGCTCTTGAAGCTTCTCTTTGTCGTAATCGCTCGTAGTCTCTGCAATTTGAGCTTTGATCTGCAAAACGCGCGCGTCGATATCTTTTTTCTTGCCTGCGCCGCCTACGATAGTGGTGTTATCTTTATCGATCACGATGCGCTCGGCTTGTCCGAGATCGGCCATAGAAGCGCTTTCTAGCGTTCTGCCAAGCTCCTCGCTGATAACGGTGCCGCCCGTTAAAATCGCGATATCTTCAAGCATCGCCTTTCTACGATCGCCAAATCCAGGGGCTTTGACCGCGGAGATGTTTAGCACGCCGCGAAGTTTATTTACGACTAAAGTCGCAAGCGCCTCGCCCTCGATATCCTCGGCGATGATTAGAAGCGGTTTGCCGCTTTTTTGAACCTGCTCCAAAACCGGAAGTAGGTCTTTTAAATTTGTAATTTTTTTGTCAAATAGAAGCACTAGCGGCGAGCTTAGCTCGACTAACATTTTCTCGGCATTTGTAATGAAATATGGGCTTAGATAGCCGCGGTCAAACTGCATTCCCTCGACTACGTTTAACTCATCGTTAATAGATTTTGCCTCTTCTACCGTGATAACGCCGTCCTTGCCGACTCTTTCCATAGCGTCTGCGATCAGATCGCCCACCGCGCTGTCGTTATTAGCAGAGATCGTAGCAACCTGAGCGATCTCTTTTTTGCCACTTACTTTTTTAGAGGATTTTTTTAGCTCCTCAATAACCGCAGCGCTAAATTTATCCATACCGCGCTTAACTTCGATCGGATTTGCGCCCGCAGTTACGTTGCGTAGGCCTTCTTTAAAGATCGCGTGAGCTAGCACGGTTGCTGTAGTAGTGCCGTCGCCTGCTTGATCGTTGGTTTTACTCGCTACTTCGCGCACCAAAGAAGCGCCCATATTCTCTAGCGTATCTTTTAGCTCAATCTCTTTAGCGACGGTTACGCCGTCTTTTGTGATCGCCGGAGCGCCGAAGCTCTTTTGGATTAAGACATTGCGACCGCGAGGTCCCATCGTAACTTTTACAGCGTCGTTTAACTTCCTAACGCCCGCGTAAAGCTTGTTTCTTGCGTCGTCTGAAAAAATAATCTCTTTTGCCATTTTCAATCCTTTTTATTTAATTATGCCTAAAACGTCTTCTAAATTTAAGATAAGAAATTTCTTATCATCTAAGCTAATCTCGCTGCCTGCGTATTTTGCAAACGCTACGGTATCGCCATTTTTGACACCTTCACATTCGCTGCCGACGGCTACGATTTTGCCGGTCGAAGGCTTCTCTTTTGAAGCATTGTCGGGGATGATGATGCCCGAAGCGGTCTTTTTTGTTTCCTCCTCGCGCTCTATTAGAACGCGCTTGCCAAGTGGTTGAAATTTCATTTCAGTCCTTTCTTTGATTTGTGATTTCTAAAATTGGCACTCAATGTGTTTGAGTGCTAAGATTATATGCAAAATTTAAAATCTTGTCAATAGTTTATGAAAAATTTTTATAAAACTTTAGTGATTTAAACTCAAGTATTGAGATTTCAAACGTTAAATTTTAAGGGCTATAATACCCTCAAATTTTAAATTTTTAAGGGGACGAAATGAAAATTTTCGGCATAATCGCAGGAATTTTAATCCTGCTTATAGTAGGCGCAGGCTGCCTATTTTTCAGCGATTTTGGCAACAATCTCACCAAGCCTTACGTAGAAAATTTGATCAAAGAAAAAAGCGGACTTGACGTGAAACTTGAGAAATTCGATCTAAATTTCGGCGATCTGGACATCAGCGCCAACGTAAATGACGCTGCGAGCGTAAACGTAAAGGGCAAATACTCGCTTTTTGCGCGCTCTTTCGATCTTAGCTACGACGCAAACGCGCACGATTTAGCCAAGCTCGGCATAAAAACGAGCGAAGGGCTGAGCCTTAAGGGGCAAATTTTGGGTGATCTTGACAAATTCGGCATCAACGGCAGCGGGCGGATTTTTGATAGCAACGTAAAATTTTTAGCAAATTTAAAAGACCTTAGTCCGCTTGATCTGCAAATCGACGCTAAAGCTCTAAACGTCGAAAAAGCCCTTGCCGTGGCCTCTCTGCCGATCTACGCTAAAGGAAATATCGACATTCTCTCGGACATCAAGGCCGGAAGCGGCGGCGCAGAGGGCAACGCGAGCGTCAAGAGTTCAAATTTGATCCTAAACGAATCTGCGTTTAAAGATATGAATATCTCCATCCCAAAGGGCGTGCAGATCACGCTAAACTCGGACATCACGGCGCAAAGTGATATCCTGCGAGCAGCAAGCAAGATCGATTCGACGCTAGGCAAGATCAGCGCCGAAAAGTCGGAATTTGATCTGAAAAACAAAACTTTAAATTCCGATTTTAATCTAAATTTACCCGATCTAGCGAAGCTCGAAAGCCTTATTGGGCGTAAAATTTCAGGCGACGTTAAAGCAAATGGAAATTTAAAGACCGATTTTTCTACGCTTGAGCTTTCAAACTCGCAAATTTCAGCGTTTAAAGACGCGCTTAAAGCGGATGCGGAGGCCAAATTTGACCTGAAAAACAAAAACGGCGAGCTGTCCGCAAAGCTAAACGCAAACGATCTGGCTGCGCTGCAAAACGTCCTGGGAGTGAAGCTGCAGGGCAAGGCAAACGGCGAGCTTAGCGCGGCTCTAGCGCAGAACGAACTTAAAAATCTAAGCTTAAATCTAAACGCGATGGGCGGCAACCTGAATGCGAGCGGAAATTTGAGCGATCTAAAGCTTAAGGCGAGTAATCTAAATCTAGCCGTCCTTTCGGCTCTGTTTTACGGCAACGCGATCGGAGAGGGCACGATAAACGGCGATGCGAAGTTAAGCTTAAAGGACGGCATTAACGGCACGGCGCAAATTTCGCTTGCTAACGGCGTGATTTTTAAGAAATTTTTAGACGGCGTGACGGGCAAGAACTTCCCGAACGATCTAAAAGCGGACGCGCAGGCGCAGACAAATATCAAAAACTCAGTCGCGACCTTTAGCGCAAGCGCAAACTCCGATCTGGCGCAGCTTCAGAGCTTAAACGGCACCTACGAGCTCAAAAACAAAGCGCTTAAGGCAAACTACGCGCTGCTGATCCCGAGTCTGCAGCGACTAGAATTTTTCTTAAATCGCAGACTAAACGGCAAGATTGCCGCGACCGGCGAGCTTTCGCATGACGGCAAGAGCCTGTTTGCGACCATAAATTCCAAAGTCGCGGGCGGCGAGCTAAACGGACAGATCGCGGGCGATGAAGCGAACTTCAAACTTCAAAATTTTATCGTAAAAGAGCTTACGACGCTTCTAAATATCGATCACGTTTACGACGGCACGGGTAATGCAAATCTTACGTATAATACAAACTCGCACAGCGGAAAATTCGACGCGATCATCAATAACGGTCGCCTTCCTAGCGGCGGATTGATCGATAAAATCGGCAAAATTTTAGGCCGCGATCTAGGCGGTGAGGTCTATAACGACGCCAAAGTAAACGGCACGATCAAGCAAAATTTGATAAATTTTAACGCCGATATGAGCGCGCAAAAAAGTAAGCTAAACGTAACGGGCGGCACGCTGGATAGCAAAACGGGCGCGATTTCGGTACCGGTTAAGGCAAACATCGAAAAAACCGATCTTGAAATAAACATCACCGGCACGATCAAAAATCCAAAATACGACGTGCGGTCGGACTACCTCAAGGGCAAGCTCGACAAGCAGATCGGCAAGGGTATCGACAAGCTTTTCGGCGTGAAAAAGGACGATAATAGCAGCAAAAACGACGCGAAAAAGGAAAAATCTGACGCGATTAAAGGGCTGATAAATGGGCTATTTTAGCCCATCCGCTCCCATTTGGCGCTTAAAATTTATGGATACTGCTAAACGAGCGCGAAATTTAAAATTTTAAAATTTTGAAACCTCGAGCAGTTTAAATTTTAAAATTTAGCGCTAGCCGGCGCAGACAAAGCTGCAAAATTTCAAAACTCGGCGCACGCTATTTATTTAAATTTTAAATCTCGTTTCGGTCTGTATTTTAATGACGCTCTGAATTTATCGCCGTAAGCCCCTATCCTGCTTGCGCCGCTGCTATCCGCAATGAAATGCACGCCGCAAGCCTAGCGCCTTTTAAAATGCTTCGTATCGATACTGCGCGCCGTGTTTTCAGGCTATCCGATGCTAATTAAAATTTCGCGGCGCAATGTTTATTGCAGTTGGCGCCATGCTTGATAAAATTTGCCCGCCATTATCGCAAGAAAAATGAGCGTCAAAGCTCCAAATATCGTAGCTGTAAATTTATCATCCGTCGTAGCGTATTTGTCATATCTGAATTTCATCAGATACTCGCGCTGCGGCGGGTCGACGCTCGCATTATAATCCAAAAATAAAACCTGATACGCCGTGCCGCGACCCTGAAACGGAAACGGACGGCTTTGATACCAAGCTTTAACTCGCTTGCCTTCCAGCCATTCGTATGCGATTAGCGAGATAGAAGGCTTGATATTTACGCCTTGCCACTCGTCCGCTCCTGAGCGCTTAAAATTAGCTTCAACAATTGCCGCATTGAGCAAAATTTTATTTTTATAAAAAGAGGTTAAGTTATCCGTATCGCCATTTAAAAAGACTTTGATAAATTTGCGCTCATCCGTAAAAATCTGCATATATTCGCGCCCATCATCGCTTCCGACATCCATGATTATTCCATTCGCGATTTTCAGATCATCTAAGCTTTTAGGATTCAAGCTAAAAAGAAATCCGTACCACATCGCCGCCAAATAAAATGCGATCATAAATAGATCGAACTTGCGATCTAAGTTATACCAAATTTCGCCGAGCTTCATCGATCATTACATTGTAAGTTTCGCTGCAAGATACGGAATTTCACGGCTTTTATGATCGCGAGCTATGCTGCATCGCAAGCGCCTCCATCGCCCCGACGGGCAGAAATAGCACTACGCCCACGATTACCACTGGTATAGCCACGATGATGCCTAGCGTATCCAACAGGGCGTTGCCCTCGCAGCGTTCGGGCCTAACCTCGATGTTTGCGGCTATCGGGGAGCGTAGCCTATCGCTTGGCTTCATTATTTCGCTCAGATTTTTGATTTGCACTACTCGCGCATCAAAGTTAAAAATAACCTCGATCTCGCCTTTTTTCTCATCGATTTCGATGCGATTTGCTAGAGCTTTGATTTTGGCGACATCTGCACCAGCTGCGGAATTCAAAAATGCGCTGAAGCTACCGCGCGCCTCGCCGTTTTTCGCATCCATCACTTCGATCCGCACAAACTCGCGCTTAAGCCCTTTGGCGTATCCGCCATCGTAAAATTCCGAGATATTCTTAAGCGACGAGCCGTTCGTTAGGACATAGCTGAGTTTCTCGCCTACGATGTATTCCTTGCCATCGTTTATGAAAAATGCCGTAATCTTTTCGGGCGTTTCGTTAGCCCCAGGCACTACGTTTTGTTTGCACTGGCATCCCACAAGCAGGACGGCTAGTAAAACAGCGATAAATTTTTTCATGATGATCCTTTAAAATTTTAAATTAGCGTATGAATTCCGCAGCCAAAGCTCTATCTTAAAAAATTTCAGCAGCGAAATTTTGCGCCGATACGATTTAGCCGTAGCCGGACTTAAATTTAGCCTCAAACGGGCTACTTCAGTGCCGCTTTGACCGCCTCGCTTAGCCGCTTGCCGTCCACGCTTGAGCCAAGCGCTTCCTTGGCAGTTTTCATCACGCGCCCCATATCCTTTGCGCCGCTCGCGCCGAGCTGCGCGATTAGCGAGCTAACTTGGGTTGCAAGCTCGGCATCGCTTAGCTGCGCGGGCAGATAGGACGCGATAATCTCGATCTCGCCCTGCTCTTTTTGCACCAGATCGTCGCGACCGCCCGCACGGTACTGCTCCACAGAGTCGTTTCGGCGCTTGATCTCGCTTTGAAGTATGCTAAAGACGCGCTCGTCGCTAAGGCTGATGCGCTCGTCCACCTCGACCTGCTTAAGCGCGGCGTTAAGCATCCTAAGGCTGTCTCTGCGGAAGTGATCGCCGCTTTTCATCGCCGTTTTAATGTCTTCTAAAATTTGCTCTCGCACACCCATTTTTCACTCCTTTAGATTGAAATTTCGGCGGTAATTGTAGCAAATTTAAAATTTGGCTCGGGTAAATTTAAGAGGATGAAATTTTAAAATTTTAAAGATTTAGCGCAATTTGCGGCTAAACTTAAAGCTCGCGCGGCTACCCTTTGCGGCAAAAAGCTCACGCATAAAAGGCTCTTGCAAAGCCTAGTAAAATTTAAAAGGCCCCGCGAGAAATAAAATTCCCGCGAGGCAAAGCAGGCGATAAAAGTTCGCGAAAACTCTATTTAGTGCGTGAGAATATCATTCGCACGATTTGAATCAAGAAGCACACGCTTCCAACCAAAAAGATCGTATCGCCGATGATGCGCGCCCAGCGGAGCCCATAGAGGCTATCTTTTTGCAAGAATTCCGCACTTCTTGCGTACCACATACCCACGTCGATCGCCGCAAACGCCTGCAAAATTCCAACCGGCAGAAGCGAAATCAGCACCATTAGAAGCAAACCTGCGTTAAGCGCCCAAAAGCCGATCTTCATAAGCGTATCGTCGAAGCTTTTTTGCCTGTAGATATACAGCGCCACGAGCCACACGAAGCCGAGCGCCAAAAAGCCGTATACGCCAAATAGCGCCGTATGAGCGTGCACTGCAGTGGTGTTTAAGCCCTGGATGTAAAATAGCGCAAGCGGCGGATTAATTAAAAAGCCGAAAACGCCCGCGCCCAGCATATTCCAAAATGCCACGGCGATGAAGCAGTAAAGCGGCCATTTTAAACGCTTAGCCCAATCCTGCGCGAATTGAAGCTTGTAATAATGAAACGCCTCCGAGCCCAAAAGTACCAAAGGCACGACCTCAAGCGCCGAGAAGCTCGCACCCACAGCCATTATCGGCGTAGTGGTACCCGCAAAATAGAGGTGGTGGAAGGTGCCAGGAATTCCGCCAATTAGGAAAATCGACGCGCTAGCAATCGAGGTGTAGGTGGCAAATTTCTTGCTTACTAAGCCCAAGGACGCGAACACGAACGCCAAAGACGCCGTCGCGAAAACCTCGAAAAATCCCTCGACCCAAAGGTGCACGACCCACCAGCGCCAATACTCCATCACAGGGATAGGCGAGCGCTGTCCGTAAAATAGTCCCGCACCGTAAAAAAGCCCCACGGCGATGACCGAAGCGGTAAAAATCGCCAATAAATTCTTATCGCCCTCGGCTCTAAAGCCCGCGATAAAGCCGCGAAGCACGAGTACCATCCAGATCACAAGACCCACGAACAGTATCAGCTGCCAAATTCTACCGAGGTCTAAATACTCGTATCCTTGATGTCCGATCCAGAAGCTGCTGCTTGGATCCATCTTGCCCGCAATCGCCATGTATTCGCCCGCGAAGCTGCCGACGACCAAGAAAAGAAGCGCGTAGAAAAGCACGTCCACGCCGAGCTTTTGAAATTTAGGATCCTTGCCGCCGTTGATGATCGGCGCTAGAAACAATCCTGCCGCCAAAAAGCCGGTAGCGATCCAGAAAATGGACGCCTGCACGTGCCAGGTGCGCGCTAGCGAGTAAGGGATATATTGCGAAATATCAAGCCCGAAAAAGGACTGACCCTCGATCGTATAGTGCGCAACAAAGCCGCCGATGAAGGCTTGAAATGCAAACAATGCAACCGCTACAAAAAGATACTTGCCGAGCGCCTTTTGCGACGGCGTAAGCGCTAAAGCGGCGATCGGATCGGCGTTTAGCTTTGCAGGAGCCTCGAAATCCTCGTCCTTTTTGCCGTAGAAATTTCCAAACCATACTAAAAGACCGATGCCGGTAAGCAAAATAACGAGGCTTGCGATCGTCCAAACGACGTTTTCCGTGGTAGGGACATTGTCTATCAGCGGCTCGTGCGGCCAGTTATTGGTATAGGTCGCCTCTCCGCTCGGACGATCCGTAGAAACGGCCCAAGCAGTCCAAAATATGAAATCCATAAGCTCGGCGCGATGCTGCTCATTTGCGAGCGTGTTTTCCTTCATCGCATAATCCTCGCGAAGCTTTTTAAAGCGCGGATCGTTTCCGAAAACGCCCATGTACTCGTCTTTTACGACCGCCATAGCTTTCAAGCGATCATTGCTTAGCTTGACAGTGCCGTCTTTTACGGTGTTGGTGCGATACTCAGCCTTGGTAAGAGCCTTGATCTGAGCCTTTTGCTCGTCGCTCAAAGCGTCAAATTTCGCTCCGAAGCGCTCCTGCGCCTTGATATCCATAAACGCAACCAGCTCCTTATGTAGCCAATCTGCGCTCCAATCGGGCGCCTGATACGCGCCGTGACCCCAGATTGAGCCTACCTGCATACCGCCGATGCTCTGCCAGGCCTCCTGCCCGCGGTAAATGCGCTCGGTGCTGATTAGCTCGTTGCCGCTAGCATCGGTAAATTTTACCACCGGCGGAGACTGCCTATACACCTCGCCGCCGTAAAAACCCAAGAAACTAAAGCCCACGATGAGTACCGCTACAAGTGTCATCCAGAGCTTTTTATATTCTGCCATTTTCACTCCTTTAACTGAAATTAGGAGTGAATTCTACCCATTTAAATTTCTATAAGCATTGAGGCTCGTCAATAAAAAGATAAAATTTATCTGCTTAAGCTGGAATTTATTAAAATATACTTGGAAGGAGTACGAAACGATTGAGAAAATATACGCATAAATGGCGTAAAGATACGGTAATTAAATAGCGCCGAATTAGTTGGTTTTAAATTTAAATAATCAAGCAGCATGGTAGCACGATGTGCGTGCAACTTAGAGGCAGAAAAAGATATGTAGCAGATAAATGAGAGGCGAGGAATTTTCCTCGCCTAATTTACTTAATTACTCCAGCCGCTTGCGTAAATCTGTGCGATCTGCTCATTAGAGCGAAATTTATCCTCACCGAAATTTACAAATCCTTTATCGCTCGCATAAGAATTTAGATCCTCGATGATCTTTGAAATTTTATCGCTAGTGATGTAATCTCCATCGCCAAGCTCTATTCTCTCTACCGCAGATTTAGAGCTGAACTGGTTTTCTATGGTTAGGCTTTTGCCTGCGTAACGCAATACTAAATCCTTGCCGAAAACCCCGCTTCTGCTAAATGAAATTTCATCCTTGCGAGCACCTTGTAGTTTTAGTACATCTCTGCCGCCGTCTTTTAAGCTTAAATACTCTTTATCTCTAATCACGACGCCGTCTAAACTCGCAGATACGATGTATGTATCATCGCCGTCCGAACCGATAAGCGTAGCGCGATTTGCAGTGGCTATCAGCGTATCGTTTCCCCTCTCACCGTTTGCTATATCGCCCTCCGCCGCAAAGATTACATCGTCACCCTTACCTGCATTGATATGGTTAAATTTACCAAGGCTAATGATGGTATCGTTTTGCTTCGAGCCGTTTAGGATGTTTTTATCACCGGATGAGACGATGGTGCCTGCCGTTTTCAAAGTAGCCGTCTTTTTGAACTGATACCATTTCTTGCTTGGAAGCGTCAGGTTAGAATTTGAGATATTTATCTCAGTGCCGCCGTCAAGAAGAATTTTTCTAAGTTTCATATCTTTTGAGACGAAATAATCCTTAAGCGTCGTGTTCGATCTACCGCCATTAATGATCAGATCATTACCCGATCTTGCAAATTTAAGATCCGCCGCCCTGCTTGTAGTCAAATTTAGCGTATCACTTGCCTTACCGTCGATTACTATATTTTCGCTTCCGTCATTTATATAGCCGAGGTTTTTAAATTTAAGCGTTTTGGTAACCGAGATGCTACCGTCGCTAACTTCGATTTTAAATTCCTCTTCGCCTGCGGATTTTGAATTATAAAGATAACTTCCGTCGGAATTTAGCTTTAAATTTTTACCGCCGCTAATAAGCTTAAATCGAAGCACATCGCCGTCTACATCGCTGGCTACGATCTTATCCGCGTAGCTGAAAGTATTTTTAAGAGTGACGATTTCATTAGGATCTTCTACGATAGGTGCATCATTTACCGGGTTAATTTTTAGAGCAATCTCTTTTTCGCAGCTTAGCCCAAATTCGTTCGTAACTCTGATTTTAAGACTTTGCTCGCCGTTAAAATTTAGCGCAGGTTTTACATGCAACATTCCATCATCGCCCAGCTCGGTGCTTAAATTCTCATTTGTAGTTAAAATTTCAAATTTTAACGCGCCGCCTATTTTGTTTTCCACTTCGAGCGCCTCAGCTAGGCTCGTATCCTCATCAAAGATAAATTTTTCGCTTTTTATGTCGGGAGCCGAAACTTTCACGTTAAATTTAATCTCGCTTTCATCAAAGCTACCCCGACCGTCGCTCACTCTAATTTTGACGCTATCCTCGCCGATAAATTTATCGTTTGGGGTGTATTCGTAGCTTCCGTATGCATTTATGCGGAATTTTCCGTTTTCTGCGTCTTTTAAAATTTCATAGCTAAGCTTATCGCCGTCAGGATCAATGGCTTCTAAAGCGGATACAAACTGTCTAACGTCGTTTAACTCGGCATTTACGAGCTTATCTTTAAATTTTACAGGATTATTTTGCGGAGGTTCCGCTTCGGATATCTCTTTAATAAACTTATCAAAATCATAAACCTTGCCGTCAAAATAAAATTTTTCTATCTTGCCTTCGGTGTAACCTTTTTTTATAGTTATGCCGCCTATAATTTCGGTTTTATTATATGGATTGTAGACCGAAATTTTCATATCGTCGCCCTCGCGCCTAAACTTTAGATCCTCAGGGCTTAAAAAGGCAAATCTTAACGCATCCGCTCCGCCGTCATCGTAGATGATGTCCTCACCATCGCCTAAATAGTATTCGTAGATATTCCTATCCTTCGATCCAATTAGCAGATCATTGCCGGCTCCGCCGTTAAGAATGTCTATACCGTTGCCGCTCATCAAGATGTCATTTCCTGCGCCGCCATAAATCTCGTCGTTAAAATCCGAACCCGCTACGAGGTCGTTGCCCTCTTTTGACGAGACGATAACACCCGAACGCTCTTTGCTATAATCAAAGGTCTCGCTAGTTTTATCGCCAAATACATGCTTGCCGATAACGCCCGTGATTTCGTTACCCGAAAGGCTAAATTTTATACCGGTTTTAGCCAGAAGTGACGAAATTTTATCATCGCTTAAATAACTCTTATTGAGCTTAAAAAGCGCGTAATTATAGTCTCTTTTTAACACCGATGCTAGCAGATTGATCGACAGAGCCGTTTCACTTGCATTCGCTTCACCGCTAATTATGCGAGCTAACTTTAAATTTAGAGCGTTAAACATAAGTGCGCAGCTTTTCGCATCCTCGCCAAAAAGTTTATTTGCTAAAATTTTACTGATAGAATCAAATTTTATATTCTCGTATTCTTTAAGCACCGCGGTAATTATATACGGATTCGCCCTTTGTTCTGCGCTAAGCCTTGCACCGCGGAAAGCCTCCACAACGGAGATTTTCTTTTCGGTTTCGTCGTCTAGATCGCTAAGGGCGATGCTTTGCTTTTTGCTCGTCTCAAACCACACGTCGCGTACTATGCCGCTACTGCCGTCGGTTCTTCTAAATTCCCCGCTTGCGGTTATTTTATTGCCGTTTTCGGTTTGAGTATCCTCCGTAGATTTTAAAGATATCGATGAAATTCCAAGCTCTTTTAGACCTTTTACTTCATCTTTCTCGCATTTGCCGTCTCCGTTGTCCTGCCAAAGAAGCAATTCGCCGAATCTCTCGTCTCTTTCGTCGATCACGCCGTTATTATCGCTATCGAAATCCTTTAGAGCCTGCACGCCGTCCTTTGCGTAAGTGCCGTTTTCAAGCTTGGAATTTGATCCGAAAAGCTCGAAAGAGTTATTGATAATCCCGTCTTTGTTGATATCTACGGCTAAAATTCCATCACCCTTTTCTATCCATGCGGTTTTATTTCTCCTGCCGTCATTTATATAATCAAAATATGCCTGCGAATTATCTAGCGGCGTAGATGTGATGCCATTGCCGTTAAGATCAAGCGCAACCGGCGGCAGCGATAAGTCCTGCGAGCCGAAATTATCGTTTAAAGCCCATTTGTCTAAAATTTTATCCATATCCGAGCTTAGCTCATCAAACGCTTTATCTACCACGCCCGCTCTGTACTCTTGCACGCTTTGTTTCAAACCATCATCGCCCGCCATAGCGTCGTTTAGCGATCTGACTTTACCGCTTCCCGCGAGGCTTGAAAGATCTCCCCCTTGCTCTGCGTCTTTTCTTTCGTAGATCGTATCCAAAGTATCCGATTTAAACCATCTGTTTTCAAAGCTAAGCTCACCATCGTTAGCACCTATTTTAGCTCCTCCCGAGCCTGTATAGCCGCTGCGTATATCAATGCGCTCGATGCCTGCATTAGATAGTGACTTTATGCCATTTTTAGGGGTTGGATTAGGAACGACCGGACCCGAGTGATCTTCATTGCCATGATCCGGCAAAATTTCGTTTTCTCCTATTTGTCTAAAGCATAGTCTTTTGAATCCTTTAGTTTCTCCATCTTGAGAAAAGGGGATAGCATTGCCAATAATTATATTATCATTTTCATGCCATATATCCTCTTTAGGATCTTGTACAGATATGCTGTCTATGCCTAATTCTTTTAATGTTTTTAATTCACTTCTTTGGCTTATTCCGTCGCCGTTATCCTGCCAAACTAGAATTTCATTAAATTTATCGTCCTTTTCATCCAAAATTCCGTTATTATCACTATCGAATTTCTTTAACACCGCAAGACCTCTATTTATATAATCATTATTTCCCCATCCTTCAAATTTTTCGCCTATTAGTTCAGTGGTAGGATCAATGTATCCATCTCTATTTAGATCCATAGCAAGTAGCCCGTCACCTCGCTCTATCCAACCGCTCCTTTTAATCTCGCCATTTATATTAAATTTAGGCGAGGAATCGTCGCTTGGCGAAATAGAAGTGATACCATTATTATTTAGATCAAGCACAAAGGCATTTAAGGAGTTATGAATTACCTTATTTTCTTGGGCGCGATTATATATTTCTTTGTCATCCCAATCGGTACCATCTTGGAATATAAGTTGTAATCTTGAACCTCCCTTGATATATATCTTATCACTTAGCTCATCAAAACTCTTACCTTCCTCTTTTAGCGCTATCTCATACGATATCCAATCAAATAAATCATGATTCTTTCTAATAATAATGTCATCAGTAGTAATGCCTTCTTTAAATTCTATACTTGTATAAGCATAACCACGCCAAGATCTCCATACCTTATGACCGATTATGATATCTTTTCCATCCCCTCTACCAAATTTGAAGACATTAAAGCTACTACTTCTAGAGTCACTTTTAAAATAATCGTCTCCCTTGCCTGCGTCTATAATATTATATCCGCTACCTACTGATATCATATCATCTCCATCTCCGGCACCAATTTCATAATCGCCGTCTCCACAAACTATAATATCATTACCATCTCCGGCGTTAATTTTGCGACTATCGTCTCCACAAACTATAAGATCACTTTTATCGGTACCGTTATATAAAAAATCGAGATTTAATCTATTGCCGTCAGATAAAACAATATTTTCTACAATACCCGTAGTTTGAGCTGGCTCAGAAATAGCTCGCTTACGTCTAGAATTGGTACCCGCGGATAGATAAGCCGCATTATTAGCGATATTATTGTTTTCGGAAGCAATTGCCTCTGATGTCGCTACCGGTGCATCGCCAGCAACGGCATAATCGACTCCAAAGTTTATAGTAATTACGTCCGTTATTTTACTTAAATCCTCATCCTTGGTAGCGATACCGTTTTTGACGTAAATTTTAATAGATTCATTCGTCTTTTCGATGATTAAATTCTCTCTACTGATTCCCTCGCCAAATTTTAAGGTATCTATGCCATTCCAATCATATATGTTGACCTTACCGCTTCCTCTTTCATAGGTATAAAGAGTGTTGCCTAGGGTATCGTATTCACTCTCTTTTAGATTCACCTCGCTCGAATATCTTATTCCATTCAAATCCCAAGGCGCAGCATCGGAAACCAAATTAATCGACCTAGGATCGCTATATTCGGGCTTTTGCTTATCTAAATTTAGCTCCTTTATATCCTTATAAAAGATAACCTCTTTTACTCTTTTTAGCCCTTGGTCTGTTTGCAGAGTAAGGTCTTTTGTTTTATCTCCCAAGAATGCTCTTGCCCTGTCGTCTCCATAGATGTATAAATTTATAGAGTTATCGTCATTATTTTTAACGTAGATGTAATCATAAATTTTGTCGCTTTTATCGATCTTCATATCATGATTTCTATCATATCCGCTAAGAAGGGTGTCGAGATAATTAAGAGATATGGATTTGATCGGGGAGTTGGCGTCGTTTATAGAGATCAGCTCGCCCTCATCTGTTTTAGCATTACGATTTTTATCTATCCAGATGCTTAGGCTGGAGTTGTCCTTGCTATCTATCACTCCATCTTTATTAGTATCAAAATCTCTAAGCAGAGATAAAGTATCCAGGGTGGTTTCCCCTTTGGAGTTTAAATATCTGTTGCCTATGATCTCACTGCCGTTATCAACTATGCCGTTACGATTTGTATCGTTTACCAGCACCCCCTCGTCTTGTCCGAACCAATCAAGCATCCTCTCTTTAAATCCGTCGGAATTCATATCGAAATAGAGTTTATTGCCGGATTTATCAGTATCGGTAGTACCCGATAAATTTAACGCAGCTCCGCTCTGCTTGGAATTTGCATTATTCGCATTTGAAGCAAAGCCCGCCTTGTTTTTGTCTTTATCACCGGAGCCTGAATTCTGCTCGGAGCGGTTAGGTACACACATACCGTCGGAGCAAGAGCCTGAATTATCATTTTCGTTCGCGGCTTGGGAATTTAATGGGTTAGAATTTGCGGGGGCGGTATTGTTTGCCGCCTGCGGTATTTTTGCTATCAGCATAGAGTTAAACTCCGGCTCGTCAGGGCACTCTACATAAGGGATGTCCGGGCTCGGCTGTTTGGAAGGAATCGAGATGCTAGGAACCGAGCCTATGCTCCAAGACGCACCTCCGCCGGCTCCACCTCCGCCGCCTCCACCAAATCCTCCACCTTCGCCGTATGAGGTAGAGCTAGGTAGATTAAAGCTTAGATCGAAATTCTTGTGAGTTGGTTGAGGGCATTTATCTTCTGGAAAGTCAATGATGGTACCTAAACCAGCAGCGAATTTAGTCACGTTTTCTACATCATATCCACTATAATATAAACTTTCTGCAACTAACAAAAATACTTCCTTGCCTTCTGTTTTACCGTCCCTTACAATTTTTACCTTTTGAGTGATGGAGGTAACCCCTGCGGATATTTTCGCAAAAATATAATTTTTCTTTTCTTCGCCTATTCTGCCATAGTCTTTCTCTTCTAATGCGCTTCCCTCTACAGTAAATAATCTTAAATTCAAATCCTTTTCCAATGCCTTGTCTATACTTACAGTAAATATAGCTTCTCCATCATTTTCTATAATACGCAAATTTGAAACGGTAAGATTTACCTTGTTAGGATCTTGTAAATAAGTTTGGACTTCATCGGAATGCAAATATTTAGCGTATTCAAGAAATTGAGCTTCTCTTACTTTCTGTTTATAGTCTTCATATGTTTCCATTCTGTCCAATTTCCAAGCTATAAGCGTTAAGATCATCCCTCCTATCGCGCAACCTACTCCCAAAGGAGTTGGAAGCACCCCTATTGCCAGTAATGCATCTGCGGCAGTAGCTGCCATAGATGAGGGGCGAACTGAACCATACTTTTTTATATCATCCTGCATTGTTTTGACATCCAGATCAAAACTAGCTGGGAGCGTAGCTAAACCGGCTCCCTTTACCTTTAATCCAGTAAAAAACGAAGTAATATCAATAACGGCCTTCTCTGCATTTGATTTGCTTCCATTATTTTCATCAAAATATTTTTCAGCATTTTTTACTGCGTCATAAAGAGTGCTTCCACCACCAACATATGAACCTACAGCGGGAGTATTCAAAATATCCTTTATTATATCTAATCCCACTGATGGATTAATGCTTGCCATAATTTTCTCCTTTAAATTTTGATATGGTATCTAGAATTATAAAAATTAAAACCATATGAGACATTGCTAGCATAAACCATTTCTTCGGTGTAATATAATATCCTCTATCCGCAAATCTCATAAAATATCTATTCCCTTTTATGCTTTCTCGTTCGCCTAAATTATCGTCTAAAATAAGAATTTGATAAGCCGTTTTCGTTTTAAACGGAAAGGGGAATTCAGAATACCAAATCCTAACTTTGCGATCTTGCAAAAGATCAAAACGTAGTATATTTCTTTGTTTGTCATATATATAAAATTCATCTATCCCTTTATAATTTAGTCCCAAGGAAACCTTCTCTACGGCTTTTCTTTCGCTATCATAAAATTGCAATAACCACCAGCTTCCTCCCCTTAACGCGGAATCGCTAGTAAAACCTGTTACTATGCCATCTGTGATTTTGAGATCACTTAAATTTTTTGGATTAGACAAAGCGACTATATAATACCATGCGTAAGCGACAAACATTAGGCAAAAGTAAATTTTTATCTTATTCCAAATGCTTAGCCATTCGTAAAAATTTTTAATTGTCCTCACATTAGTCTCTTTGTTTAAATATTTTTTATTTTACCGCTATATGACTTAAAAAGCATACAAAAATAAATTTTATTTAAGCCATTTAATTCAACTTCCGCTAATTTATATTCTATACTCCAAAACACTATAAAAAATTAATTCAAATTTAAAATGATCCGTCGCTGCTACTTTCGCGAGGTTTAGGAAGCGGCGAAATTTTAGTGTAATACTCGTCTTTGCCGTTATACTGGCGGCTAAAAACGCCGTCCGGGACGGTGAAGTTGCGCCTGGTTTGCGGATATTCTTTTAAATAGGCATCTAAAAATTTTGCAAACACCGGTGCTGCGGTACGTCCGCCGCCCTCGACCTTTCGCATAGGTTTATAATCGTCGTTGCCATACCAGATGATGATCTGCAAATCCGGCGTAAAGCCGCAAAACCATGCATCTATGCTATCATTTGAGGTGCCTGTTTTGCCCGCTATGTCGATGCCCTGCACGCGCGCGCGAGTACCGGTGCCACGCTGCACGATATTTTTTAATAGCGTAGTCATCAGATATGCCTGTTCAGGGCGCAGCACGCGGCGGCGCTCAGGCTCTATAAAGCGAGTTTTGCCGTCCTTATCGGTAATCGAAACGATAAATTTTGATTTTGCAGTAATCCCAAGCCCCGGGAACATCGAATACATCGTAGAGTATTCAAGCGGCGAAATTCCGTAGCTGCCGATAGCCACCGATAGAGCGGGCGGGACGTTTTTAAAGCCGAACTCGCCAAGCTTTTTTACCGCGCGATCAACGCCGATAGATTGCATCAGATTGATCGAGGCAAGGTTGCGCGAGCGAGTTAAAGCTTCTTTGATCGTGATGTAGCCGCTGTAAGTCTTGTCGTAATTTTTCGGCTTCCACGTTTTATCGCTGCCATCGTCGAATTCTCTAGCTATATCGGGAACTTCGGTCATCGTCGAGTAGCCCATATCAAGGGCGATTTGATAGACGAAAGGCTTGAAGCTGGAGCCGGTTTGGCGCTGGGATTGGCTAGCGCGATTGAAATTTGATTTCGCGTAATCCACGCCGCCTACTAAGGCTAAAATTTCGCCGTTTTGCGGATGCGTGACGACCATAGCGCCGTTTACGTTGCTTGCATTGGCGTCTTTGTTTCGCTTTAAAATTTCATTGTAGCCGAAAACTAATGCCTCTTGCGCCATCGCTTGCGCCTTTAGATCAAGGCTCGTATCTATGCGGTATCCGCCCGTGCGGACGTCCGGTAGAATTTTTTCCGCTTCTTTTATGATCTCATCTACGGCATACGGTGCTACGTTTTGCGTGAGCGTTTCGTTGTAGATCGTAGGCTGTTCGTTCATCGCAAGCTCATATTCGGTCTTATTTATCCAGCCGAGCTCATGCATCCTATAAATCACATTATTGGCGCGCGAAAGCGACAAATCAAGGTGCTTAGTAGGATCAAAGCTGCTAGGAGCTTTCGGCAAGCCCACTAAAATCGCGATCTCTTTAAGGCTTAAATCTTGCAAATCTTTTTTGAAATATCCCAAAGCCGCCGTGCGAATGCCGTAATATCCGTGCCCGAAATACACTTCGTTAAAGTAACGCTCTAGAATTTGTTCCTTGCTTAGGGCGTTTTCTATTTTAAGCGATAGGATCGCTTCTTTGATCTTGCGATCAAGCTTCTTTTCGCTCGAAAGAACTAAATTTCGCGTGATCTGCTGCGTAATCGTGGAAGCCCCTTCGACGAATTTCATCGCTTTGACGTCTTTAATAATCGCCCTAAAAATCGCCTCGACATTCACACCGCCGTGTTCGAAAAACGCCGTATCCTCGATAGCTACGAGCGCCTCGATCACGCGGCCTGGAATCTCGTCGAATTTTACGTAAATTCTATTTTGTTCATTGAAAACGTTGGCTATCAAATTACCGTTGCGATCATAAATTTTAGTCGTAAGCTCAGGATGATAATCGATGATCGAGTCCGATTCCAAGCGGATTTGCGAGTAAAAATACAAAAAAATTCCGCCTGCGGCAAACGCACAAACCGTAATAAAACTAAATAAAACTCTTACCATACAAACCTCTTTAAAATTTCCAGATCAAGCCCCATCGCCGTGAATTTTGACCCACGCGAGCTTTTAATATATTTTTCGTTAAAGCCTTCGATACTCATCGCACCCGCCTTGCCGCGCCAATCGCCGCTAGCGATATAGTCTTTCAAATCCGCTTCATTAAATTCCGCAAATTCAAAGCTTGCGACGCTAAGTGCCGAAAACTCTAGCGCCTTACTGCAAAAAATCATCGCAGTATAAACGGCGCAGCTGGCACCGCTTTGAGCTCGCAGCATTCTTAATGCGTCCGCTTCATCCCGCGCCTTGCCTAAAATTTTACCGCCAACAAGCACGGAGCTATCGGCAAACAGCACTCTATCATAATTTTTATAAATTTTAAAAAACTGCGTTTTCTTGGCTACAGCAACGCGGTAAGCATAGGTGTGTGCATCGTCCTTACTAATGCCGCTTTCGTCGAAATTAAAAGGAATTTGCGTAAATTCTACGCCGTTATCCTTTAGAATTTGCGCTCTAGTAGGCGAACTGGAAGCTAAATAAATCATCAAAACTCGCCCACCGTCACGCCTAGATAAACGCAAATCAGCGTAACTACGATATTTAACGGGATGAAATATTTAACGACGATGATTAAATGCTCATTCGCCTCAAGCTCATCGCCCTCATCCAAAGCTCGCTTCAAAGATGAAATTTTATAATGCATGTAGATAAAATTTAGTAGTATAAAGCTGGCGCCAGCCCACAACGTGGCAATCGCACCTTTTACCATAGGATCTGAAAATTTAAAACTTCCGCCGTCCGCAAGAAAAAATCCACTTACGCAAACGATCATCAAAAATAGCGCAAAGAACTGCTCATAGCGTTTCATATATCGCAAAATTTCTGTAAATTTTACATCCTTCGCATCTGCTTGGCTTTTACTGCTTAAATTCATAAAAATCCGCGCGATCAAAAATACGCAGATCTGCGCGCAGATCAAAAAAATCACGCTTAAAATGTGAATCAGCGGCAAAATTTGCGAGGCTTTGATGAAGCCGGTATCTATTTCGTTCAAATTTTACCTTTTGCGTAAGAGATCGCCTCTTTGATCGCTTCTTCGATTTTTAGCACGTCCTTGCCGCCTGCGGTAGCAAAATCATCGCGTCCGCCGCCGCCGCCACCTAAAATTTGCGCCGCGAGCTTAACCCACTCGCCCGCTTTAATAGGCGCGTTTTTAACGCCTGCTGCGATTGAAATTTTGCCGTCGGTGCCCACTTGCATCAGCATTATCGCCGCCTTTTCGTGGCTATTTTTAAACTCATCTATCATAGTTTTTATATCACCGCTTTCGACCGAGGATACGCAAAGTTTAGTATCACCGACATTTAGAAAAGCCAGTGCATGAGAACTGCTTGCATGCTTAATCTGATCTTTTAGCGATCTGATCTCATCTTTTAATTTCTCAATCGCGCGGAGAGGCTCAATCCCTTTTAGCTCCGCAGAAATTTCAGCAAGCTTAGCGCGATTTTGAAGCGCCAAATTTAAAGCGGCGCGCGAACAAACTGCCTCGATACGCCTAACACCCGCACTTACGCCGCTTTCTTTAACTATAAAAAACGGTCCTATCTCGCTTAAATTACTCACGTGAATTCCACCGCAAAGCTCCTTACTAATCTCTCCAAAGCTCACAACGCGCACTTTTGAGCCGTATTTTTCGCCAAAAAGCGCGATTGCACCGCTGTTTTTAGCGTCATCTATATCCATAATCTCAGTTTTTGCCGCACAGCCCTTGCAAACGGCGTTATTTACAAATTCCTCGATTTTAGCTAGCTCCTCGTCGCTAAGTGCCTTAGGATGCGAGAAGTCAAATCTTAAGCGGTCCGCTTCAACCAAGCTTCCTGCTTGAGCGATATGAGCCCCTAGCACCGCACGAAGCGCCGCGTGCAAAAGGTGCGTCGCGCTGTGATGACGTGCAATCTGTTCACGCTCCTCAGAAACCTTAAGCCCGACTATATCGCCGATTTTTAGGTTACGATTAAGGCGCAAGTGGGATAAATTTAGCCCATAAAATTTCTGCGTATCAAACACATCGGCTATGGACTCCACTTCGCCGCTATCGCCCGTTTGACCGCCGCTTTGTGCATAAAACGGAGTGACATCAAACATCGCCCAGCCGATATCGCCGGCTTTGAGCTCATCCACTTCCGCAAAATCCTCGTTAAGTAGTGCTAAAACCTTGCTCGTGCGGCTAAGCTCTTCGTAACCGCTAAATTTATTCTCGCCGAATTTCTCTAGCAGCGCCTTGAAATCGCCACGGACGTTTTTATCGCCGCTACCCTTCCATGCGGCTTTAGCTATCTGCCTTTGCTCGCTCATAAGCGCGTCAAATTTAGCCTCATCCACGCGCAAATTTTTCTCGCGCAGCATATCAGCGGTCAGATCGAGTGGAAAGCCGTAGGTATCGTATAGTTTAAACGCGACCTCGCCGCTAAAAATTTCTTTAGTGCGCGCAAGCTCCTCGTTAAAAAGCTCGATGCCGTTTGCCAAAGTGGCGAAAAACCGCTCCTCTTCGAGTTTAATCTGCTCCTTTACGGCTTGCTTTTTCTCGTTCAGATAGGCATAGTGCCCGCCCATCAGCTCGCATACTTTATCCACGAGGCGATACATAAAGGGCTCTTTTATACCTAGCAAATAGCCGTGGCGAACGGCACGGCGCAGAATTCTACGCAAAACATATCCCCTACCCTCGCGATTAAAATTTGTTCCCTGCGCTAGCAAAAACGTAACCGAGCGGATATGATCGGCGATGACGCGATAGCTCGCGCCGCTTTCATAAACGTAAGGTTTGCCGCAAAGCTTTGCAACCTCATCAATTAGCGGCATAAAAAGCGAGCTGTCATAGTTGCTAAACTTGCCTTCTTTAATCGCCGTGACGCGCTCAAGCCCCATGCCGGTGTCGATACTAGGCTTTGGAAGCGGGCTAAGCTTGCCGTCTTTGCTGCGCTCATACTGCATGAAAACCAAATTCCAGATCTCCAAAAAGCGGTCGCCGTCGCCGCCCATATAATCCTCGGGCGAGTGAAAATGCTCCTCACCCTGATCATAAAAAATTTCGCTGCACGGCCCGCAAGGTCCGGTATCGCCCATCGCCCAAAAGTTATCGTGATCGCCGAAGCGGTATATGCGCTCCTGCGCTATGTGGCGCGCCCAGAACCCGAACGCTTCGTCGTCCTTTTCGTGCACGGTGACGTAGAGTTTGTCTTTAGGAAGCTTTAAAATTTCAGTGATAAACTCCCACGCATAGGCAATCGCTTGCTCTTTAAAATACTCGCCGAAGCTGAAATTTCCAAGCATCTCAAAAAACGTATGGTGGCGCGCGGTGTAGCCGACGTTGTCTAGGTCGTTGTGCTTGCCGCCGGCGCGGATGCAGGTCTGACAGCTCGTGCGGATAGGCGGCGTCGGACGCGGAACAGCTCCTGTAAATATGCTTTTAAAGGGCACCATGCCCGCATTCGTAAAAAGCAAGCTATCATCATCGGGCACCAACGGCGCGCTGGGGATGATCTGATGGCCCTTGCTTGCAAAGAAATTTAAATATTCGCTTCTAATATCCATGATTTGTCCTATTTCAAGTTAAATTTTAAAGGCGCATTTTAGCTAAATTAGATTTTAAAAACTATAAAATTTTAACCATTCTTAGTTATAATGGCGCGAAAGATTAAATTTAGGGCATGGCGATGAAAAAAAAGATAGCGATCATAGGCATGGGCGAGCTTGGTCAAAAGCACTTCAGCGAGCTAAGAAGGAGCGATTATTTCGAGCTTGTAGCGCTTTATCATAAGGGCAGCAGTGAAAATTTCGGCCCGCGCTATCCGATCTTTGATAATCTAACCGATCTTTTTAACGTCGCCAAGCCCGATGCCGTAGTCATAACGGCTCCCCCGCCATCGCATAAAGAGCTGATTTTAAAATGCCTGCCGTTTACCAAAAATATCTTTGTAGAATCTCCGCTCGCACAAAGCCTAGCCGAAGCCAGAGAGATAAACTACGCAGTCACTACTAACGGTACGCGCCTAGCCGTAGGCTACTCCGACCGCTACAATCCCGTCATCGTATCCTTGCTACGCGAGCTTGCCAAGGGGGATAAAATTTTTTCGATGAGCTTTGTAAGCGGTTTTGCAAACGATGATAGAGCAGATATTGTCGCCAATGCCCTTTTTAGAGATATCGATCTTGTGCGGCTGCTTTCTCACAGCGAGATCGCCTGCATAGAACTTAGCAAAAATATCTCTAAAGAGCGCACTCTAGCCGCATGCGCGACGCTTCACACAAAAAGCGGCTGCTATTGCACGCTAATGCAGTCCAATCTCTATCCGATCAGACGCCACGGTATCGAGATTTGCACCGACAGCGGTGTGTATTTCGGCGATCTAATCTCAATAACTCTTTTTAAAATTACGCCTGACGGGCGCGTAAATCTGCGCGTCGATCGCGATGACTTTTCGCTGCGCCGCGAACACGAAGCATTTTGCGCGATGTGCGACAGCAGTACTAACGCAGGTCTTGCAAGCGTCGAGGATGCGATAAAAATCAGAGAAATCATCTCATGAAAAAAGCCCTAATTTTGCTCAACATGGGCGGTCCGAACAATCTGAGCGAGGTTGAAGTTTTTTTAAAAAATATGTTTAACGACCCCTTTATTTTGGGCGTTAAGAGCGATTTTTGGCGCAGCGTTTTAGCCGCGCTCATCGTAAAAAGCAGAACCGCATCGGCGCGCAGCAACTACGAAAAATTGGGCGGGCGCTCGCCGATATGCTCCATCACCGAAGCGCTTTGCGAGCGGGTAAATTTACTCGCGCGAGCAAAATTAGGCGCGGGATTAAAATTTGAAAATGCAGCGGATGCGGGCGCCGCGAATGAGCCGCCGCAAGACATTTCATTGCAGAGCAAGCCGCCGCAAGACGCCCCGACGCAGGGCAAGGCGCTGCAAAACGAGGCGCCGCGGGATAAAAAACCGATAGACGAGTTAATTTGCGATTATGCGATGAATTACACGCCGCCATTTGCGGAGGACGTGCTTAAAAAATATGCGGATTTTGATGAGATAATTTTGATGCCTTTGTATCCGCACTTCTCAAAAACTACGGTGCAATCGAGCCTGTGCTCTGCCGAGGCGGCACTTAAACAGCTCGGTATAAAAAATTATAAGATAGTTGATATTTTCTACGACAACGCCGCTTACAACGAAATTTTGCTAAATTTAATCGCAAGCTGCGTCGCAAAATTTAGCGCGGATGAAATTTCGCAAATTTCACTCATATTTTCTGCCCATTCGCTGCCGGTAAAAATGATCGCCGCGGGCGATCCTTACGAGGCGCAGGTAGAAGCACACGTGGAAATTTTAAAAGATCTGCTGGCTGCGCGCGGGATTAAATTTAAAGAGATCATTTTGGCGTATCAATCGCGCCTTGGCCCCGTGAAGTGGCTAGAGCCCAATGTCGCGGACGTTTTGCGAGATCTGCAGAGCAAAAAAGCGCTGATATTTCCGATCGCGTTTTGCGTGGATAACTCCGAGACCGATTTTGAGCTGGATATTTTTTATCGAGCCAGGGCGCGCGAGCTGGGTTATGAATACTACGAAGTGTGCAAATGCCCGAACTCCTGCGAGAATTTTGCAAAATTTATACTCGCGCAGGCGCTGTAAATTTACGAATTAAATTTAACTTTTCTATTCGAGCCTTTTATGTTTTTTTGCAGAATTTACAAGCCTAATGCAATGCCGATAAAATCGGCGAAATTTCATTTTTAAGCAATTAGAAAGAGCTTTAAATTTAATTATTTCGCAGCGGGTTGCGTAGCCGCTTACTGCTTTTGATCTTCCGCTTCCTTACTAAATAAGTTTCTTTTATATTCTTTATAGTCGTTAGTTAGCCTCTCGACTTCCTCTTTAGATATATGGAAGTTGGGATTTTTTATATTTCTTTCATCTGCCGTAAATTCTATCACGCGAACTTTTTTCCGCTCTACCGCAAATAGTATATACTCTTTGATATTTTTAAAGGTAGCGTTCTTGTCGGAACAATGTTTTTGTAAAAAAGCAAGTTCGAACCTAGCTTTAGTTGCTTTCTTATAATATTCGCTTTCTATATCATACCTATATTCTTTATAGCATTTATCATCATACATTCTTTTTAAAAATTCATCGTTTGGGATTCCGCCTATATCATATTGCAAAAGTAGATCTATCATAGCTCCGGGCTCGGGCACGTCTAACAGATCGCCATATACCGATTTATAAAGTCTAAACTCCTCTACCCCATACTCTTTATGAGTATTCTTTATGTTTCTATAGCTCGGTATCTCCTCTAGTTTATTTGAAACATAGACCTCTCCCATATTGAAAGTGGAGTAGGTATACGGTCTATAACCGCTCTCTAGCACCATTTTCATTATATCGTACATATTGTTTCTAACTAGGTGGCTGATAAAATAATATGGCTCGCCTCCGCCGCTAAAAAGAACCTCTTTCGTGCGGTAATGTATGATTGGCGTAGCGTTTTCGTCAAAGCTTATAGAATCTATCCAGTTTTCGACGTCCATAATGCCGTAGGTTTCCTGCACGATCTCTACTTCGTCAAACTTAACTCCGCTATCTAGTAAAAGCCCAACCGACTTAGTGGCGTTATTTTCCATAGCGTATGCCATAGGGGATAGCTCATAATTATCTTTCTTATGAGGATCGGCACCCATCTCTATCAGCTTTTTTGCTGTCTTTTCGTCATCGTAAAAGCTAGCGTACATCAAAGGGGTAACGCCGAAATGAAGAGGGGTATCTACGCTTATATTATTATCCTGCATAAATTTTAAAATTTTATCCGTATCTTTTGATTTTAAACTCCTGCGTAAAAGTTCCATCGTGGGGTTATCTCTAACCTCCTCTTCGTCTATATCCCAATATCTATAGCCAACTGCGTTTATCTCCTTTTGTGTTACGTATTTAGCTAGCTCGGAGTTAGGATCTACTTTGGTATTTGCAGTGACGGTATAGTGATGGGAGGTTGATTTAAATCTGCCGGTCTGAACTTTGAGCGCCAAGGCAAAAAGACCTATAAAAACAACTATATAAAATATACCTTTAAAGATGTTTTTTATGATTTTAAGCAAGGTCTTCAAAAAGGTCTTCAAATTTGATCCTTTAGCCTTAAAACACTAGCCTGTAAAGAGCTTTAGCTTTTAAGCAAAACCTAAAGCGACAACTCGTTTATTCCCCGAAAGTGCCGCGATTATATAACGATGAGGATTAACTTTCACTTATACCAAAAAATTTTATCTATTTTTGTAGCTTAGTATCGTGTTTGAGCTTCAAACTTAGAAAGCAAACTACATTAATAAAGTCTAAATTTAACCCCCAAGCTAAATTTCAGAGCTTTCCTTGCGCGCCTTTATAGACGTTTTTTACGTCGTAAACCAGCGAGCCTGCGTAATCAAGCTCGAAAAATTGCTTATGCGCCACGGCGATTACGACGCAGTCAAATTTGCGCAAGTCGGGCTTTTGCAGCAGATCAATGTCGTAATATCTCTTGGCGTCGGCGGCGCTCGCCCAAGGATCATAGACGCTTACCTCGCAGCCGAAATTTTTAAGCTCGCCTATCATATCCACAACGCGCGTATTGCGGGTGTCGGGGCAGTTTTCTTTAAACGTCAGCCCCAAGATCAAGACCTTCGCGCCCTTTACCTTTTCGTCGTATTTTATCATCATCTTAACGACCTCCGTAGCGACGTAGCTTCCCATATTATCGTTGATGCGGCGGCTTGAGAGGATGATTTCGGGGTGATAGCCCACCTCGGTCGCCTTCTGCGCCAGATAATACGGATCGATGCCGATGCAGTGTCCGCCCACGAGACCCGGACGGAAGCTTAAGAAATTCCACTTCGTAGCCGCCGCATCGATGACGTCGTTGGTGTTGATACCGAGCTTGCCGAACAAGATCGCAAGCTCGTTGATAAAGCCGATATTGATGTCGCGCTGGGTGTTTTCGATCACCTTCGCAGCCTCGGCGACCTTGATGCTGCTAGCGCGAAAGGTGCCGTTTTGCAGTATGCTAAGATAGACGCTATCTACGATGTCCAAAGCCTCCGCGGTGCTTGCCGAGACGATCTTTTTGATCTTCGTGACGGTGTGAATTTTATCGCCCGGATTGATACGCTCGGGCGAATACCCGCAGAAAAAATCGCGGTTAAATTTAAGCCCGCTTACGCGCTGCAACACTGGCACGCAGTCCTCCTCCGTAGCGCCCGGATAGACAGTGCTTTCATACACGACGATGTCGCCCTTTTTAAGCACGGCGCCGACGCTTTCGCTGGCCTTGAGTAGCGGCGTAAGATCTGGGCGATTTAGCCTATCTACGGGCGTCGGCACGCACACGATGTAAAAATTGCTCTGCCTCATATCATCTAGCTTCGCGCTAAATTTAAGCCCGTTTTGAATCGCTGCGGCAAGCTCCTCGTCGCTAAGCTCCAGCGTGCGGTCGTGCCCGCCGCGCAGCTCCTCTATGCGCTCCAGGCAGACGTCAAAGCCCACGACCTCGTGTTTTGCCGCAAACGCCGCCGCCAAAGGAAGCCCCACGTAGCCAAGTCCGATTATCGCTATTTTCATTTTTCCCTCATTTGCTTTCATATTTTCCTCTTTTCTTTGCGTTAAATTTCGCTCTCAAACTCGCTAAATTTCAGGGCTGCGCAGATACATGCGCGTCTTAAAATTTAAACATTGCAAGCTCGCTCGCCGTTTTACTTACGCTTATTTACACGGTGAAATTTAAAATTTCGCCTTGATACGGAATTTTACGCCGCGCCAAAATCCCGCGTCGCGATAGAATTTAATCTTCGTGCCGTTAAAATTTGCGCCACGAAATTCTATGCCACCAAAATTCCGCGCCGTGAAATTTCAACTGAAGCGACGCAGTAAAATTTCACGCTGTCAAATTCCGCGAATTTTCATCGCCGCAAAATTTTAAAAAACCTCGCGAAATTTAGCAAATTTAATCTTTAATTTCAACCGCCTCATCCTTGATCTCGACCTTTTGCGTGGCGTTTGCGTCGGCTGCGGGCTTTAGATAGCCCTCCTCTATCAAAATTCCTACCGCCCGCTTAAAGATCGGCAGCGCATTTTGAGCGGCGTAGTAGCTGCCCCTTTTAGGCTCGCGCACCAAAACGCCGATCGTGTAGCTGGTGTCCGCGTCGTTGGCAAAGCCGAAAAACGAGCTGTTATAGGCGCTCGAATAGCCGCCTCCCTTGGCGATGCGCGCAGTGCCCGTCTTGCCGCCGATTTGCAGCCCCGCTACTCGACCCTTGCGTCCCGTGCCGCTCTCGACCGTTTTGATTAAAATTCCTTTTATTACGTCAGCGGTAGGTTTAGAGATTACCTGGCGGGTTTCGCTTTCGTTGACGATGTAAGTTTTGCCATTATTTTCGAGATTTTCGACTAGGCGCGGGCTAATCATGACGCCGCCGTTGTTAAAGACGGTATAGGCATTGAGCATCTGAAGGAAGGTCATCTGCGCGCCGTAGCCGTAGCTGATCGTGGCTTTGTAAATTTTATTATTCAGGCTTTTGATGCTTGGGATATTTCCGCTTTGCTCATACGGCAGATCGATACCCGTTTTTTGCGACATACCGAAGTTCATCAGCCCGTCATAAATAGCCTGCCCCTCCAGCCGCTCTGAAATTTTAATCATTCCAATATTTGAGCTGTGGATGATGATCTCCTCGCCGCTCATCTGCTTTGCAGGATGCGTGTCGCGGATCGTGCGAGTACCAAGCTTATAGCTGCCGTTATAGGTGTTGATGATCTCTCCCGGTTTGACGGCTTTGGCATCATAGGCGATTGCGAAAATTATCGGCTTCATAATCGAGCCCACTTCGTAGGCGTATTCGCTCGCGGTAAAATTTAAATTCTTAAGATCGTTTTTCGTGATGTTTGAGGGGTCATAGCGGGCATTGGTCGCAAGGGATAAAATTTTGCCCGTTTTGGAGTTCATAATGCCCACCACGATTTCTCGCGCATCGTAATTATCAGCGCCCTCATCGCTTAGGCGCTCTATCTTTCTTTGCAGCGTTAGTGGCACGCTTAGACGGACGTTGTAGCCGTCGATCCTGCCCGTTTTTTTGCTGCTACGCTCTAGGATAATGTTGCCGCCGATATCGCGCGGGCCCACGATAAACTCATCTCTAACCGGCGCTAGATAATACTCATAGTACTTCTCGATCCCCTTAATTCCGCTAACCTTGGTGATACCATCAACCTCTTTTTTATTGATATAGCCGATTAACGGAGTTAGCGAATCGCCGACATTGTAACTGCGCTTCTCGCCGCTTTCGGTCACGCTCATGCGGATAGGCGGATTTAGCCTGCCGTTTGAGCCCATAAAGCTAACGAATACCTTTTTTAAATTTAGTTTATATGCAAGCTCTTTTAGATGCACGGCGGTTTTGGCGTCGATTTTATACGACAGCACGGTCGTGCCACCAGAGCCCTCGATCGCGCTTTTGACGCGCTTTTCACTATCGCCCGTGTAGATGCAATATAGCCGCACGAAAAGATCAAGCTTGTTTTTATCGATGCTGCGCGCATCGACGCTAACTTTGTAGAGTTTGACGGAATTTGCCGCGACGTAGTTATCTTTTGCGATTATCGCGCCGCGGATCGCGCTGTTGGTTTCATTGACATCCAGGCGCGGTAGCTTGCGCTCAGTGCTGCCCCAAAAATATAAAATCGCCAAAAATACGAAAAGCGCCGCCGGCACGAATATAAACATCACGATAATCATACCGACCGAGGAGCTTTTATCTCTTTGCCACATCTTATTTCTTTAAAATTCTAAATTCCGCGTATTTTTTACGCTGCTGCATCTCAAGCTTTGACTCAATGCTGCGCTCCGCGCGGAACTTTAAGATCCGCAAAGCGCTCAAAGCCGCTATCTTGCGCACTAAGCTCAGCAAATAGAGCGAGGAATTCTGCTCGCGGCATCTCTTTAGCGCCCATAAATTTCAGATGCTCGTTCATAATCTGACAATCGATTAGAAAGCCGAAATTTGCAAGCACCTCACAAAGCCTAATCAGCGCGACTTTCGAAGCGTTGCTCTTTAGGCTCAGCATGCTCTCGCCGCAAAACACACGCCCAAAAATTAGCCCGTATAGCCCACCCACAAGCTTGCCATCTTCGTATGTCTCGACGCTGTGAGCGTAGCCGTCTGCTGCCAAACGCGAGTAAGCCTGCACGATCTGCTCGCTGATCCACGTGCCGTCGCTCTCTTTTTTTCGCACGTTTTTACAGCGCTCGATGAAGCCCTTAAAATTTGCGTCAAATTTCACTTCATATCGCTTAAGATAGGGCTTAATGGACTTTTGCACGCGCACTTCGCGTGGATCAAGCACTGCGCGCGGATCGGGCGACCACCATAAAATCGGCTCATCCTCGTTAAACCACGGAAATATCCCTGCGCTATAAGCGCTAAGCAAGCAATCCTCGCTCAGATCGCCGCCACTCGCAAGCGGCGCAAAATCGGGCGCATCCATAGGATCTGGAAAATCGTAAAACCGAGCCATTATTTAACGACACTGCTTTGAGCTAGTGCAGGTTGCTTTTTTTCTATCTGCGGCAAAGGCGTAGAAGTAAAGCTAAAGCTTAGCTCGCCATCTTTTACGCTCACGCTAACTAAGCCGCCCTCTTGCAGCGCGCCAAAAAGCAGCTCACCGCTTATATGATCGCTTATCTGCGAGCTGATCTCGCGCTTTAAATTTCGCGCTCCAAACTCATCCGAATAGCCACGCGATATAATCAAATCTTTTGCTTCCTTGTTTAGACTAATCTTTACGTTTTTTAGCTGCGACTCCAGCTCGCCGATAGTTTTATCCACGATCTTTTCTAAAATTTCGCCGCTTAAGCGGTTAAAATTTATGATTTTATCGATACGATTGCGAAATTCCGGCGCAAAGAAGCTTCTTATGGCGCTATCTACTTTATAGCTCTCGTCCTTCGTAAATCCAACCTGCGGCGCTTCTTTCGTGCCTAAATTCGACGTCATTATTATGATCGTATTTTTAAAATCGGTCGTAACGCCGTTGTTATCGGTAAGACTTGCGTTATCGAAAATTCCTAAAAAAATATTCGTCATGCTAGGATGAGCTTTTTCTACCTCATCAAATAAAATGACGCTGTAGGGGTGCTTTTTGATATTATTCGTTAAAATTCCACCGTTTTCAAAGCCCACGTATCCGGGAGGCGCGCCGATGAGCCTAGAGACGCTGTGAGCTTCCATATATTCGCTCATATCATAGCGCTCAAAATGCACTCCAAGCTGCGTGGCTAAGACCTTGGCTAGCTCACTTTTGCCCACACCGCTGCTACCTGCAAACAAAAATACCCCGATCGGAGAGCTTGCGCCTCCAAGCCCGGCGTAAGAGCGCAGAAGCGCCTTGCAAAGACTGCTAACCGCTTCGTCTTGACCGAAAATTTCACGCTTGATATTAGCTTCCAGATTTTTTAGTACCTGTTTATTATCGACGCTACTGCTTAAATTTGCGATATTCGCGCTAATCGAAAGCGTATTTACTAAATCGTCCTTGCTGATTTCAAGCGGAGCTTCATGCGGCTTAAACGCAAAGCTCGCACCCACCTCGTCAATGAGATCAATGGCGCTGTCGGGAAGGAATTTATCGTTTTGATATTTTTTAGCAAGCGTTACGCTATCACGCAAAATTTCGTCGCTAAATTTCACGCCGTGAAATTCCTCATATTTTTTGGCTACGCCTTTTAAAATTTCGAC
The DNA here is from genome assembly GCF_938045345.1 of uncultured Campylobacter sp. Classification (GTDB taxonomy): domain Bacteria; phylum Campylobacterota; class Campylobacteria; order Campylobacterales; family Campylobacteraceae; genus Campylobacter_B. The sequence continues at coordinate 11,819 of NZ_CALIMS010000014.1, read as the reverse complement.
GCTATCGTCAATGCTAGGCTCGCTCACGTCGATTTTGCAAAACCTGCGGCTAAGCGCTTTATCCTGCGAAAACGAGCGGTATTCGCCGTATGTAGTAGCGCCGATGACCGATAGCTCGCCGCTTGCAAGCGAAGGTTTTAGGATGTTTGACATATCAAGTTCGTTGCGATTGCCCGTGCCTGCACCAACGATCGTGTGAATTTCATCGATAAATAAAATCGCGTTTTGATTAGCGCTAAACTCGTCTATGAGATCTTTTAGTCTCTCTTCAAACTCCCCGCGCAGCGTAGTGCCTGCGATCAGCGCGCCAGCATCAAGGGCGTAAATTACCTTATTTTTTAGCTTCTCTGGCACTTCGCCACGGACGATTTTTAGCGCGATACCCTCGATGATCGCGGTTTTACCAACTCCCGCTTCGCCCACTAAGATCGGATTGTTTTTCTTGCGGCGACAGAGGGTTTGTAGCGTCTTTTCGATCTCTTTTTCGCGTCCGATGAGTGGATCGATCTTACCCTCAAGCGCGATTTTATTGAGGTTTGCTGTATAAAGTGAACTAGGCGAATCCTTTTTAATATCGCGCTCGTTTATGGCGTCCTTTTCGCCCTCAAACGCAGGCTCAAATTCCGTATTCTGCCACTGCCTACGGCTTTCGTCGTAATTCATCGCATGCGTGATATCATCGATATCGTATGAGTTTAGCTTAATCGCTGCGGCTTCGTCGCTAGAAACGACCTCGTCGCGGTGATCAAAAGCTGATTTGTACTTTCGCACGATGAGCTCAAAAATCGCGGCATTGATACCGTAGTGATTTAAAATTTTAGTGCAGTCGTTTTCCTTATCATTTAGAATTTTAAGCATAAAATCAAGCTCATTTTTAGGCTCTTTAGCGTTATTTAATTCAGTATAGAACTGCTTAAATTCTATCGTCTGCGCTGGAGCCTTGCCACTTGATTTAGGCATCATATCCAAAAGCCCGCCCAGATTATCCAAGATATTTAGATAGTTAATATCCGGAATTTCTTTGGCGATGAGCCCGTGAAAGGGCTTATTGTATTTAAAAATCGCATAAACTACGTGCGAAGTAGTGATATATTCGTCTTCGCCGTCGTTTGCGACGCTGATTGCTTGTTCAAAATGTTTGTTTAAAAAAAATCCTATCATTGCTTTCCTTTAAATTTAATCCTCTTCGATCTCACATCTAAGAGGGAATCCTGCGGCCTTTGCCGCTTGTAAAACCGCTTGTTGCTTGCACTCGGCTATCTCTTTAGGATACGCGCCGCAAACCGCGCGACCCTGCTTATGAACTTTCATCATTAAATCTACGGCGTCGTTAAAGTTTTTGGCGAAAATCTCCATCAAAATATAAACCACGAAATCCATCGTCGTCACGTCGTCGTTTAGCAAAATTACTTTATACGGACGAGGCACGAAAGATTTTGTTTTGGCGCGAGTGTGAATCTGCACGCCGGTTTTAGTTGCCATTTTTTATCCTGGCAATATCGCTTTTTATCACATCAGTATCGACCATGCCTAAGTAATACGGCTTGCCCCGCTCATCGCCTTCATTAATGTCGGTAAGCCTTTGATATTTTCCGTCTTTAAGTACTACCTTAAAAGGGATCGAAAGCGCGTGGCGATAACCGATGTCGCTTAAAATTTGACCCACTATGCGCTCGTTTTGTTTTGAATTGGAGATGAAATAATACGCATTAAACTTTTTCGTAAAATTTTCGATCACTTGCGCGTCCGTAATGTCCTCGAAATAAATCAAGCCGACCATTAGAAAATCCGCGGAATTTTTTAACTGAAAGTCCATCAGATGCGGCGCTTCGATGCGGCACGGCTGACAGTAAGTACCGAAAATATCAAACATTAAAATTTTATCGCTGTCCGCGAGCTTAAAGCCCTTTTCTGTCCGCTCAATCGTTACCTCGCCGCCTACGACGCTTTTAAGCGTAAGGCGCTCGCCCGTTTTAAACGGCGTAAAAGCTACCTCCTCGCCGCTTTCTCCACCAATACGCTCGCCATTTTTATCTTGCGCGGAATTTTTTGCCATCTGACTCTCGCTCGCGGTAGGATTCTCGCCGGCAGGGCCCGTCTTTTTCTGCGAATCATCTCTGCAGCCGCTTAAAACAAAAATCGCCAAACATAATAGTAAAAATTTCTTCATTGCATTTCCTTCGGGTTTAAATTTAAGCCCGCATTTTAACCAAAGTTTTGTGAATTTAAAATGAATGCTTGTCGTATCGCTTCATCGCGCTTTGCGCTTCGCGGTCGGCTTCCTTGCGCTTTAGCGATTCGCGCTTATCGTGCAAATTTTTGCCACTAGCCAAAGCGATACGCGCCTTTACGCGGTTTTTATCATTGAGATACAGCGACAAAACCACGATGATAAGGCCCTCTTTGCTAACCGCACCAAGCAGTTTGTCGATCTGCTTTCGGTGCATTAAAAGCTTTCGCGCCGCCCCCTCGTCTGGACGAAAATGCGCGTTGGTGCTTTCAAGATAGCTGATATGCGCGTTTAGCAAAAACAGCTCACCGCGAATCACGCGACAGAAGCTATCTTTGAGATTGCCCCTGCCCGCGCGCAGAGCTTTGACCTCGCTTCCCTTTAGCACGATGCCCGCTTCAAAGCTTTCAAGTATCGTAAAATCGTGAAATGCCTTGCGATTTTTACTCAGTTCTTTCATCTTTTTCCTTCTAAATTTAGTCCTAAGCTTAGCCCGTTTTTGCTTAAATTTAAAAGCGGGCGAGCGAATTTTAAATTTTATCTTTAAATTTAGCTTTTAAATTTTAACCGCGCGCCTTGGAATTCTTATTTTAAGAAAAACACGCTGCTACCGCTGCCGCTTAGAAACATATCGCGGTACCTATCCATCTGCGGATATAGCTTTATGCACGGCGCGAAAAGATCGTTTAGCTGAAAGCCGCCGTATCGCGCTAGCAGCTGCTCGCTGCTTAAACGCAACATCTCTTGCGCCTGCGCGGCATTTATGTTTTGCATAAAACTTGCGCGAAACTCGTTATAAACCGCGCCGGTGGAGCAAAAGATCGCGGGTGTTAAAATTTCGATCGCAGGCAGGCGGTCCTCGAAAGGCTCGATGATCTCGCCGATACCGCGCACGTTCGCAGCCTCAAGTCCGCTAACAAAAAACGCGACGTCCGCGCCGATATTTTGCGCGATCGCTATAAGCCGCTCGCGCGAAATTTTTAAATTTAATTCCTCGTTCGCAAGTCGCAAAAACGCCGCCGCATCGCTACTGCCGCCCCCAAGACCCGCGCCGATCGGAATATGCTTTTTAAGCACGATCTTGTGCGAGCCAAAAAACTCCGCAAGCTCGCGCGCAAAGCCCGCCTGCTCAAGCGCCGCCTTGGCTTTTAAAATTATATTGTCCGCGATCTGTGCGGAGTCACATTCAAGCACAAAGCCGCTCGCGCGCTCGAAGCCTATCTCATCAAACAGCTCCCTGCGCAGCACGAAGCGCGAGGCGATCTCGTGGTAGCCACCGCGCGTACCGACGACTTTTAAAAAAACATTGATCTTTGCATAAGCTTTCAAAATTTTACTCCTTCTGCGCCTTGGCGCGTTTGCGTTAAATTTAACCCGCGGCAAGCCCATCTAGCGCGATTAAAATTTTAAATCCGTGCGCAAGTTAAATTTCAGCCTGCGGCACGCCCTGTCCAGTGCGATCAAAATTCAAAACCGCGTTCCGTGAAGTGCGCGCCGCGGAATTTAACCCGCGATCGCGGCGCTCGATACGTAAATTTTATAAAGCGCGGAATTTTAAATCCGCAACGCGCGAGTTAAATTTCAACTCGCGGCGCAAATCTATCTTAGCGATTAAAATTCCAAGCCGGCAAAATTCTAGTCGCACCGCGCTAAGTCGCAAATTTAGCTTGGCGATACGCCGCCCGCTGCAAAATCAAACCCGTCGGCGCATACTACGAATTACCGCAAGCCGAAATTTCATTCGACAAAAGCTGCTTGCTGCGCCGCAATAAGCCCAAACCTGCGCGCTTTTTAAATCGTCAAATTTTAATCTCGCGGCGCTTCACCATCGCGCGGCACAAGTAAATTTAAACGCCGCTCCGCCGCATTTAAATTTGGGTTTCGAAATTTTATTCCTTTTTGCGAGCGGCTACCGTCCGCCGTGCGTTGAAATTTATACCGCTTAAGGCCGATTTACGATCCGTGCGCAACGAAAGAACGCAATCCCCGCCGCCGCTCGCGATAAAATTTAGCCGCACATGGCGGAGCGCTATGCTAGCAAATTTAAAACGCGCCGTATTTATGATCGTCGAAATTCAAGCTCGAACCGCCCGATCAAAATTCCGTCGCAGGCTAGAGGTGCTGATTAAAACGCGCCGACCGCGATCGGGACGTCATTCCAAAGATACCTCACCTCGCCCGCGCCAATCTCGATGATCGAGTAAAAATCGCCGCAGATAAGCAGGTAGCGCCCGTCCATGCGGCTCGCCAGATCCTTTGCGGCGAGCTTCTTGCCCAAGATCACGTCGCGCGCGTCGCCGTCGTAAAAGTTAGGCTTAAGATCCAAAAACTCGAGCGGATTTAGCGCCGCCTCGTCCGCAAAGCGCGGATCTTGCAGGTCAAAAACTCCCTCGCTCTCCCGCCTAAGCGCGCTAAGTGTACCGCAAACGCCTAGCTTTTCTGCTAAAATTTGCGCAAAAGAGCGCACGTAGCCGCCCTCGCTTAGTGCGACGCGAAAACTCACGAAGGGGTGAGCGTAGCTTAAAATTTCGGCATCAAAAACCCGCATCGAGCTCTCTTTTAGGCTCACCTCTTCGCCCGCGCGAGCGAGCTTGTATGCACGCACGCCGCCAATTTTCTTGGCGCTGAAAGCGGGCGGAATAAATTTTATCTCGCCGCGCATTTGCGCCACCGCAGCGTCTAAAATTTCACGCGAAAGCGGCGGGATTTGTTCCACGCGCCCTATGTTTTCGTTATCGCCGCTTGGGCTTTGTGCGCCCAACCACAGCGTCGCGGCGTAAACTTTTGGCTCCTTTTTTAAAAACCTAAAAAAGCGCGCGTATTGCCCGAAAGCCACGATCAGCGCGCCGCTCGCGAAAGGATCGAGCGTGCCGCTAAAGCCCGCCTTTTTCACGCCGTATTTACGCTTAAGAGTGCTTAAAAATTTATTGCTGCCGATGCCCGCGGGCTTGTCCGCCAAAAACAATCTATTCATAAGTGCCGATCTTTTCTACGAAATTTGACATTATCACGCGCGAAATTCCGCCGAAATTTATAGTGAGTCGATCGCCGTTTACCGCCGTAATCTGTCCGATGCCAAAGAGTTTGTGTTTGATAAGCTCGCCCTTGCTAAAGCCGCTACTTTGCTCGCGCGGCGGCTCTTTAGCCACCAAACCCGCCTCGGCTATAAACCTGCTCGCATCAAGCCTCTCGCGCTTGCCGCGATAAAAGCGGCTAGCAGCAAAGCTAAGCGTAAGCGTGCGCTTGGCGCGCGTAATCGCTACGTATGCGAGTCTGCGCTCCTCCTCGATATCATTGCTGTCGCCCAAAAGCGGGAAAAACCCCTCCTCCAGCCCGATTACGAAAAGATGCTCGAACTCAAGCCCCTTGCTTGCGTGCACGCTCATTATGTTTATCGCATCGCCAGATACGGCGTCTTGATCGCTAAGAAGGCTAAGCTCGTTTAAAAATTCCGCCAGATCAAAATCTGGCTTATTGCTAGCTTCGTCCTTTAGCATAGCCAAAAACTCGTCGATGTTCGCTACCCGATCGGCGCCGTCTGGAAGCGAGGCGTAGTAAGCCTTTAGCCCGAAAGCGGACTCCAAAGCGTCTATTTTTTTGATAGTATCGGCTAGCGCGGAGATAGAAGCGATGCCGCTTTTAAGCTCCGCTAGAGCCTGCGCCGCCTTGGCGCTAAGCCCCGCGTCCGGCTCGCTAAAAGCGTCAAATAGACTGATAAGTCGCAGGCGCGAAAGCTCCTCGAGCTTTGCCAGCGAGACCTTGCCGATGCCGCGTTTGGGCACGTTTATGATCCGCCTCATCGAAAAGTCGTCGTGCTCGTCGTTTACCAAGCGTAGATAGGCGATCGTGTCCTTGATCTCGGCTCGCTCGTAAAATTTCACGCCGCCTACCATTTTGTACGGGATTTTGGCGCGATTCAGCCCCTCTTCTAGCGCGCGCGAAAGAGCGTTTACTCGGTAAAGCACGGCGATTTGAGAGGGCGCTACGCCGCTTGAAAGCAGCTTTTTGATAGCTTCTGCGATCTTTGCCGCCTCGATACTCTCTTCGTCCGAGCGCAAAATTTCGATCTTTTCGCCGCCGCCGTTCATGCTAGTAAGGCTCTTGCCGAGGCGGTTTTTGTTGTGCGAAATGAGCTCGTTTGCGGCATTTAAAATTTCATCCGTGGAGCGGTAGTTCTGCTCGAGTTTAATAAATTTTACGTTTGAGAACTGATCTTTAAAATTTAGAATATTTTCTATCCGCGCGCCGCGCCAGCCGTAGATACTCTGATCGTCATCACCCACTACTACGAGGTTTTCGTGCGCGGTGCAGAGCTTTTGCAGCAGCTTGAATTGAATGTCGTTGGTGTCCTGATACTCATCGACCGTGATGTAGGCGTAACGGCGCGAAATTTCATCGCATAGCCGCTCATTCGCGCTTAAAATTTTATACGGCAAGATCAGCAGATCATCGAAATCCACCAGATTATTCGCCGCCAAATACGCCTCGTAGCGCTTATACACATCAGCGCAATGCGCGTAAAATCCGCTATACATCCTGCTTAGCTCGTCCTCTTCGCCCTTTAGAAGCTCGTCGATATCTTTGGGGGCGATTAGGGAATTTTTATAGGTTGAAATTTTGGCTGCTAATAGTGACGTGGGTAAATTTATCTCAAAGCCCTTGATGATCTTTTTCTTATCGTCAGTATCGATTACTTGGAAGTTTGCGCTACGCCCAAGCTCACTAATATGAAATTTTAAAAACAAAAGCCCAAATTTATGAAAGGTGCACAAAAGCGGCACGCTGCTTAAATTTAGCCCGCTTATCAGATTAAGCGCTCGCGAGCGCATCTCGGCGGCGGCTTTGTTCGTAAACGTAAGCGTGAGAGTATTTTCCGCAGGCACGCCGTTTGCGAGCAGATAGGCAAGGCGCGCGGTGATCGTTTTAGTTTTGCCACTGCCTGCACCCGCTAAGATTAACATCGCTCCGTCAACGTGGCTCGCAGCCTCGCGCTGAGCGGGATTAAGACCTTCTAAAATATCGCTCATTTTGAAAAAATTTTACGCGATTTTTCGCGCTTAAGCCACTCGGACTCGGGACGAGAAAAATTTACCGCGATGGGCTTGCCGTCCACGACGATCTGCAAAACCGCGTAAAACGGCACGCTAAGCGTGCTTGCAAAATCCTGCGGCCCAAAGCCCGCCTCGAAAACCAGCTCATCCTTGCTAAGATGCGCGCTAGAAAGCGTGTATTCCTCCAACTGCAAAAAGATCGCGGGCATTTTGAAGCTTTTTAAAATTTCCTCCGGCAGCGGCGGGTCAAATTTTATCTGATCCGTCCTCGCAACGATGCCAAATCCATATCCAAGAGCTAAAACGTAATCCAAAACCGCGCCTATATTTGCGCTGCTCGCAGCGATAAATTTATCGTCTTTTAAAATTTTATCTATCATCCTAACCCCTCACAAACTCATCTACAAGCGCCGCAACCTGCTCTATACCGATGCGCCAAAACTCGCTTTTATTGATATCAAAGCCGAATTTTGCCACTAGCTTTTGCGGCTCGTCGCTGCCGCCCGAGCTTAAAAACTCGGTGTAAATTTGAACGAAATTTTCGAGCCTGCCGCTTTTATACAACCCGTAAAGCGCAAGCACCAAAAGCTGCGCGTAGGCGTAGGAGTAGCAGTAAAACGGCGAGTGGATGAAGTGCGGGATGTAGCTCCACCAGCTTTTGTAATGATCCTGCAAGATTAGCTCGCCCGCAAACATCTTGCGCGACTCCTCCATCCAAAGCTCGTCTATTTGCCCCGTGCTTAGCTCATCCGCGCTTGCATGCACGCGCCGCTCAAAGGTCGTAAATCCGATCTGGCGGTAAAGCGTCGCGAAGATATCCTCGATCTTTGCCGCAAGCATCGCTTTTAGCGCGGTCTTATCGCTTGCGGTCTGCGAGAGCGTATCCGTATCGCGTGCTGCGTATTCGCACGAACCCGCAAAGCTTTGCGAAGCGGCGCGTTTTACGGCGTGTTCGTTTGGAATTTCACCGCCCTGGGCCTCTTGCCAAGCATCACGTTTAAAATTTTGCGAGCCGTTTAAATTTGAAAAATTTTCGCGCATATAATCAAACACCAGCATCTCGCAAAACACCGACGCAGTCTCTGCCGTCGTTAGCGGCGTAAAGGAGTTAAAATAGCCAACGCCGTAGCTTAGATACTGATGTATCGCGTGCCCCAGCTCGTGCGCGAGAGTAAATACGTCGCGGCGCTTGCGCGTGAAATTTAAAAGCACGAATGGGTGCGTATCGCGCGAGCCCGAATGAGAAAACGCGCCGCTTTGCTTATTTTGCGCGGGCATCGCATCGATCCAGTTTTGCTCAAACGCCGTCTGTGCGATATGCTTAAATTTCGGGCTAAATTTTTCAAACGCCGCTAGCACGATCTGCTTAGCCTGCTCGAAGCTAAACTCGCTCTCATCGCCGCCGAGCGGAGCGTATCTGTCGTAATCATACAGCGCGTCGTAGCCTAAAATTTCGCGCTTTTTAGCGTAAAATTTGCCGACCAGAGCGAAGCTTCGCTCCGTCTCTGCGATCAGCGCATCGACGCTTGCGATGTTTATCTGATTTTCCTCATGCATCACCGCCTCGGCTTTATCGTAGCCGCGCAGCTCGCAGCGAATTTTAAGATCGGTTTTGATCATATTGTAGATGTAGCCAAGCAGGTGGGAGTTCTGCTGCAGCACCGCGCTTAGCGAGGCTGCGGCGTCCTTTCGCACCTCGCGATCAGGGCTATGAAGCAGACTTAAAATTTCCTCTTCGCCGAGCTTTTGCCCGCGAAAATCAAAGCTCATCCGCGCCATGCTTTCGTCAAAAAGCCGCGAAAACGCCTCGCCGCTCACGGGAGAAGTTTTTAAAAGCACGCTTTCTTGCGGCAGGCTTAGCTGATGGGCCTTGCGCTGCTTAAGCAGGCTCAAATAATATCTGAATCTCCCGCTCCCTGCGATAAATTCGTCCTGTTTTGCGCCGTCAAGCTCGTTAAACTCGAGCTCGAAAAAAAGCAGGCTCTGCGAAATGTCGTTGCAAGCCTGCTCCGTCTTGGCCTGCTGAGCACCTAAGCTCGTATCTAGCGCGAATCTTAGATGCGCAAAGCTCATTATCTTGCCGATCTGCTCGCTGATGCTCTCATAAAGCTCAAGCGCGCCTAAAAACTCCTCCGCGCTAAGAGCGTGCAACCCGTCTTTAAATTTAGCTTCAAAATTCCGAGCCTGCGCAGCCGCGCTATCTATCGCGCCGCCGAATTCCGCTTCGTTTGCAAACAGCTCGCCTAAATTCCAATTCATCGATTTCCTTTTAAAATTTTTGGATAATTTTATCAAAAAAGAATAAGTAAAATTTTAAAAACCGCGAGATCCGCCGCCCTAGCGGAAATCGCGGTAAAATTTTAAGGTGAGTTATTTTTGCATACTTTGCGACGCGATCGCCGTAAAAATTACGTCGGTGGAGCTATTGATCGCGGTTTCTACTGAGTCTTGGATCACGCCGATGATAAAGCCGATCGCAACTACCTGCATTGCGATGTCGTTTGAGATATTAAAGAGCGAGCACGCAAGCGGTATCAGCATCAATGAGCCGCCTGGCACGCCGCTAGCGCCGCACGCACCGACCGCCGAGACCACGCAAAGCAGCAGCGCCGTCCAAAAATCAGGGCGCACGCCGAGCGTATGAGCCGCAGCAAGCGCTAAGATCGCGATTACCACCGCAGCGCCCGCCATATTTATCGTAGCTCCCAAAGGGATCGAGATCGAGCTTAGCTCGTCGCTGATGCCGAGCTTTTTGCATAAATTTAAATTTACCGGGATATTCGCCGCCGAGCTGCGGGTAAAAAACGCTGTGAGGCCGCTTTCGCGTAGGCAGGTAAATACGAGCGGATATGGATTTTTCTTAATCACCACAAAGACGATGAGCGGATTTACCACGAGGGCTACGAACGCCATCGCGCCTACGAGCACGACTACGATTCGCGCATATCCAAGCAGCGCGTCAACGCCGGTTTGATACACGGTAGAAGCTACTAGACCGAAAATTCCAAACGGCGCGAGCTGGATTACGAACTGCACGATTTTGGTTACCGCTTCGCTCAGATCGGTAAAAATTTTCTTTGTTTCATTAGTGCAAAATTTAAGCGCGACGCCAAGACCTATCGCCCAAGTTAAAATTCCTACGTAATTTCCGTGCGCGATAGCGTTTAGCGGATTATCTACGACCTTAAAAAGCAGATCTTTTAGCACGATCCAAACGCTCGCAGGGACCGCATTTTCTGCCGCGCCGACATTGCTTAGAGCAAGCTGCGTCGGAAATAAAAAGCTGGCTGCTACCCCCACGCACGAGGCTAAAAAGGTGCCTACAATATATAGAACAACCACGCGTTTTAAGCCGCTTGCACTGCCGTATTGTTTATTTACGATCGAGCTTAAGATCAAGATAAAAACTAAAATCGGAGCTACCGCCTTAAGGGCGCCTACGAATAAATTTCCTAAAATTTCCGCGAAGTTTACCAAGCTTATCAAAAGCGGAGTATGCTCGGCCGTAACGCTGCCCGCCGAGGAACGCGCAGCAAAGCCCAAAATAGCGCCTATTATCAAGCCGGTAACTATACGCAGCACCAGATTTTTATCTTTGTAGCTGGCTACTAATTTTTGAATCGAACTCATTTTTTACCTTTCAATCAAAACGTCGTTTGAAATATATCGAAATTTTATTTAAGCACATTTAAATTTAGGCAAAATTCCGCAATTTTTAGTTAATCTTAAAACCTCGTTAGATAAAATGCCCCGAAATTTTAATCAGGAGCAGATATGTATCTATTCACAAGCGAAGTAGTAAGCCCCGGACATCCGGATAAGTGCGCCGATATCATCGCAGATAGCATCGTGGATGAAATTTTAAAACAAGATCCCAACGGACGCGTCGCGGCGGAGGTTTTCATCGCAGGCAAACACGTAGTAATCGGCGGCGAAGTAAACGCCAAGGTCGATTTTACCCACGACGATTATCGCCACATCGTAAAGGGTGCGCTTGGCGAGATCGGCTACAACGACAACCCCTACTTCACGCGCGCACAGTGCTTGCACCCACAGGATCTGCAAGTGGACGTATTTTTAAACCAGCAAAGCCCCGACATCAACCAAGGCGTCGATCAAGAGGGCGGCGAGATCGGAGCGGGAGATCAGGGCATAATGTTCGGCTTCGCAAGCTGCGAAACGAAAAATTTTATGCCGGCGGCGATTACCTACGCAAGAGCGCTTTGCGATCACGTTTATGCCTACGCAAAATCCCATCCTAACGAGCTTGGCGTCGATATTAAGACGCAGGTTAGCGTCGATTACGGCACGAAGAGCAATTTTGAGGAGTGCAAGCCGCAAAGCATCCATACGATCGTGGTTTCCGCGCCATGCGTCGAGAGTATGAGCATCGAGCGCGTCCGAGATCTGATCGGAAATTTGATCGATTCGGCGGGGCTTCCGAAGGAGCTTTACGACAAAAGCAAGACTATCATCTACATCAACCCGACCGGCCGCTACGTAAATCACAGCTCGCTTCACGACAGCGGCCTAACGGG
>NZ_CALIMS010000013.1 GCF_938045345.1 uncultured Campylobacter sp. | reverse complement strand
GCATTTTATGAAAGAGACCGATACGCAGCTTGATAGAAGTAAGATAAATTTGATGCTCATGCACTATCCGCTCCCGGCAGGATACGATCCAAGCAAAGAAAATAGCCCAAGCTATCCAACCGTTATGACATTTTTGCCTAGCCAAGAGCCGATGATGGAGCTAGTTTATGAAAAGTCTATAAAGCAAGGCGCAAAATATATCTTCAAAACTCGTGCGAAAAAGCTACTTCGCGACAAAACAACTGGCAAAATGCAAGGAGCGATCGCGCAAAATATGGCTGATGGCTCATATATCAAGATAAATGCCAAATCAGTAATCTTAGCCACGGGAGACTATATGAATGATCCTGAGATGGTAAAAACATTTGTGCCGTGGGTGGCAAATTTCTTCTGTCCGTTTCCAAACAGAGACTACAAAAACAATCCGACAAACACGGGAGACGGGCATAAGCTTGGCTCATGGATAGGCGCAAAACTAGAAGACGGACCGCACGCACCAGTCGCTCACACGCTTGGCGGACCGCTTGGCGTTGATGCGTTTTTACTAACAAATGCAAAGGGAGAGCGCTTTACAAATGAAGATCTAAGCGGTCAGCAAGTCACTCAGCCGCTCTCTCGCCAACCAGGAGGCTTTGGCTGGCAGGTATTTGACTCTAAATTTCCAGAGCAAGTCGGCCTCATGGGCGTATCACACGGCAGTGTAAACCACTGTGTAGAAGATAATCCAAAGCTTCCACCTGACTGCCAGTGGGCGATAGGCAAAACATCGTATATATCGGTAAAAGATATTGAAGAGATGCCTGATGTATTTAAAGCAAACAGCATAGAAGAACTTGCCGGTATGCTATACCCTAATAATCAAAAGGCACAAACGCAGTTTTTAGCAACTATAAAACGTTACAACGAGCTATGCGACAAAGGTTACGATGATGACTTTGGTAAGACCGCAAAGAGGATGTTTCCAGTACGTCACGCGCCGTTTTATGCCGGCAAAATGGGAGTAGGTGCGAGCCTGGTCGTAATGGGTGGCTTTACCGTTGAGCCAAGCACTGCAAATGTACTAGATACTGACTATAACGAAATTTCAGGACTTTATGCCTGCGGTAATGTTATGGGCGGGCGCTTTTTAGGCGATTATCCGGTAGTTTTAGCCGGCACTAGCCACGGAACATGTCTATGCTACGGACGCTTAGCAGGCTATCAGGCTGCGGCGAACGCAAAAGGAGTAAAAGCATGAGCAAGAGAAGAAAATATACGATAATAGGGCTAATAATAGCTGCCGTCATAGGTTTTATAGCGTTTCATCAGGTACAAGCAGCTAGCCACAAAGCTGAATTTTGTATCATGTGTCACAACATGCAGCCAGAGTATGACTCTTTTACAAAGGGAAATATGCTAGCTAAAAAGCATAACGACGCAAATGTAACATGCCATGACTGCCACGTCCCAACCATAGGTGAGCAACTAAACGAGGTCAGGATGTATGCGATGGGCGATTTTGAGATGCCAACAAAACAAAGAGGATTTACAAACGAGCAGTGCACCAGCTGTCATAAGATAGACGATATCAGGAAAAAGACTGCGCACTATGGTTTGTCTAACCCGCATAATGGTGTCCATAATAGAGACAATGAAATGCTTCAGTGCCAATCATGTCACGCAGTGCATCATCCGCAAAAGCTAAATACTTGCATGTCTTGCCACCCGATAGACTGGAAAGTAGATAGTAGCTGGAAGATGTATCCGCCTAGCGAAAAATAATCTTTAATCCGCCTCGCTCGGGGCGGATTTATCTCCTCTGTAAATATAAATAGCTCAAGATAAGTTAAGCGGATTTTCTCTTATCAATTTTAGCAAAAAGCAATGGATCTCTCTTTTATATCTGTAGTTTAGTAGCTCAAATTTAAAACAATTTAGATATTTAATGCCGTCTATATATCGTTCGACTATTTCTTCAAAAATAGTAGGTATTTCTTCTTCTCGTATAACGTCTTTTAATATGAATATGTTGTTTATTCCTGAGGTGTCAATACTAAAACCTAATTCTTGAATGTTGTTGTCGGCCGCGTCCTTTAATTTATGCTGTTCGAGAAATAATTTTGAACCAGGAAGTGAATAAAAAAGAATTTCGGCGACATACCGTATGTAAAAAAAGTATTTTTTGAGCAATTCTTGACAATGAATCTAAATTTACTATTGGCGTAATTATCAAAACATAGTTTTAGTTCAAACTGAAACATATGTTAAAATATCGTCCAGATTTTTCACTATAAATTTTAAAATTACTTTATTAAGCCTTTTATACTTTAGCATTCTATTCTCGCTTTATCCCAAGCTTATCGCCAAAATTTTGTTTGATGTAGATATGCAAAATATCGATCGCGGCGGGCGTTACGCCGCTGATCTCGCTCGCAGCAAACAGCGTCGGCGGCGCGAAGCGATTTAGCTTCTGCACGATCTCGTTGCTAAGGCCTCCGATCTTGCTAAAATCGATCTGCGGCGGGATCGCGACGCCAAGCAGCCCCTTCATCCTCTCGACCTCGGCGCGCTGCATCGCGATGTAGAAATGATACTTGCACTGCGTTAAAATTTCATCCAAAACCTCATCGCTAAAGCCCTCAAAATGCGGTGCCAGAGCAAGCAGACCCGCCTTTGAAAAGCCGCTTTGAGAGGCGATTTTTTGCAAGCTACAGCTTTGTGAAATGGGCTCCGCTCCGATACTTTGCAGCAGGCTAAGCGTCTGTTTCGAAGGGGTAATCTGCTTTTTTAGCAAAAATTCCATTCCACTCTCTACGTCTAGCTTAAACTTGCGCGCCCGCTCGTAGCTTGCCTCGTCTAAAAGCCCGATCTCGCGGCCGTATTCGCTTAGGCGCAGCACGGCGTTGCCCTCGCGCAGCAGCAGACGAAATTCCGCGCGCGAAGTAAACATTCGGTAGGGCTCGTTCGTGCCTTTGGTAACCAGATCATCGATCAAAACGCCGATATACGCCTCATCCCTGCGCAAGATCAGAGGCTGCCGCCCGCGCAAATCAAGCACGGCGTTGATGCCCGCCATCAGCCCCTGCGCCGCGGCCTCCTCGTAGCCGGTGGTGCCGTTGATCTGACCTGCCAAAAACAGCCCGCGGATCTTTTTGGTCTCGAGGCTGTGTTTAAGCTCGGTAGGATCGATGAAATCGTACTCGATCGCATATCCCGGGCGGACGATTTTAGCATTTTCAAAGCCCCTGATCGTGCGCAGAAACGCAATCTGCACGTCGTAAGGAAGGCTCGTAGAAAGCCCGTTTACGTAATACTCCGTAGCCTCGCGCGTCTGCGGCTCGACGAAGACGTGGTGGCGGTCGCGATTTGGAAATTCATAAATTTTAGTCTCGATGCTAGGGCAGTAGCGCGGGCCCGTGCTTGAAATCTGCCCTGTAAACATCGGCGCGCGGGCGAAATTTTCGCGGATGACCTCGTGCGTGCGCTCGTTCGTATAAGCGATGAAGCAAGCAAGCTGCTTCGGCGCAAAATCCCTGCTGCGAAAGCTAAAAGCGCGCGGATCCGCGTCGCCGTCTTGGCGCTCAAGCACGCTAAAATCGATCGTCTTAGCATCGATCCTTGGGCAGGTGCCCGTCTTTAGCCGCCCCATTTGCAGCCCTAGACTTCGCAGCGATTCGGCCAGCTCGACGCTTGCTAGCTCGCCCACGCGCCCCGCTTGTAGCTTGTTTTCGCCTACGTGAATTAGCCCGTTTAAAAAGGTACCGGCGGTGATTATCAGATGCTCGGTCTCATAAACATTGCCAAGATGGCTCTTAACCCCGCAAATGCGCGGACCGTCGCCTTGCTCGCAGGTTAAAATTTCGCTCGCGATCTCCTGGCTGACGTCCAGCCCCTGCGTGTTTAGCAGTAAATTTCGCATATAGATGCGGTATTCATCCATATCGATCTGAGCGCGCGAGCCGCGCACCGCAGGGCCCTTGCTCTCGTTTAAAATTCTAAATTGCAGCCCGCATGCATCCGCCGCAAGCCCCATCTGACCGCCCAGCGCGTCGATCTCCTTTACCAGATGCCCCTTGGCAAGGCCGCCGATTGCGGGGTTACAGCTCGCAGCGCCGATCTGCTCGGCCAAGATCGTAATTAGCAGCGTCTTTGCGCCCATTTTTGCGGCGGCTAAGCTCGCCTCTATGCCCGCATGCCCGCCGCCCACAACGATAACGTCGTATTTCATTTTTTGCCTTTAAATTTAAAGCCGCAATTTTAGCCAAAATAAAATTTCAAAACGATAAATCGCACGCAGATACCGCAGACAAGCCGTCCGCAAAAATCGAGGCACAAAAGCGGCGTGGGGGGCGTGAAATTCCGCGTAAATTTTTAGCGAAAAATTCCTGCATCAAAATTTCACGCGCGAGCTTTGCTTTAAATTTAGCGTTGTATAATTACGCATTTTTTTCAAAAAGGCTAAGTATTGATAGACAAATTTTATGTTTCTGAGCTGAAAGATCGAGTGATAGGCGGCTGCGAGATTACAAGGGAGCAGGCGTTAGAGCTGGCGCAATGCGAGGATTTAGGCGCGCTTTTTGCGGCTGCGGATGAGATCAGACGCGAGTTTTGCGGCGATAAATTTAATCTCTGCACGATCATAAACGTAAAATCGGGGCGCTGTAGTGAGGACTGCAAATACTGCGCGCAGTCGGCGCATTTTAACACGGGCTGCGAGACTTACGGAATTTTGGGCGAGCAGCAGGTACTAAGCGCCGCGCTTGCAAACGAAACCGAGCAAACGCACCGCTTCTCGCTCGTCGCCAGCGGGCGCGGGATTTCTCAAAAAAGCTCCGATCTGAGAGCATACTGCGCGATCTATGAGCGGCTGCGAAGCGAAACGCGGCTGCATCTGTGCGCCTCGCTGGGAATCGCCTCAAAGCCCGCGCTGGCGCTGCTTAAAGCAAGCGGCGTGCAGACCTATCATCACAATCTCGAGACTTCGCGTAAATTTTATCCGCAGATCTGCACGACGCACAGCTACGACGACCGCATCCAAACGATACAAAACTGCCGCGCCGTGGGGCTTGACGTATGTAGTGGCGGGATTTTCGGGCTGGGCGAGAGCATGGAGGATCGCATCGATATGGCGCTGCAGCTGCGAGAGCTGGGCGTTAGCTCCGTGCCGATCAATATCCTGACCCCGATCAAGGGCACTCCGCTGCAAAACGCCGCGCCGCTAGCGCACGATGAAATTTTAAAATCGATCGCGATCTACCGCTTCATCTTGCCGCGCGCGTACTTGCGCTTTGCAGGCGGCAGGCGGAATTTGGGCGAGCACGTGCGCACGGCGCTTGGATGCGGCATCAACTCGGCGCTTACGGGCAATTTCCTAACCACCACCGGCGATAGCATCGCAAGCGATAAGGCGCTTGTGACGCAGTGCGGATTCGACCTAGCAAAGGGTGCGGATTAACGTCGGTCGGGAATTAAAGATAAAATTTAAGAGGTGGCTATGAAGTTAAAATTTTTCCTTGCCCTTATTTTGGTCGTCTTGCTTTGCGGCTGCTCGCCGCTCTCGCAGGACGGCAAGGAGGCTTTGTTTGCAACAGGCGCGAGTAGGTGCGACGTCGCAAGCTCGCTAAATAAGAAGCAGCCAAACCGCTGCGCGAAGCGGCAAAAAATCGACGCCGAAGTCGCGCGAAAGGCGCAAGAGCAAGCGGTATCGCAAGATACGCTTAATTCATTTAGGGCGAATAGCGCGCAAGCGCAGCAAAGAGCGCAGCAGCAGTATAGCGCCACGCAGCGAAGCCTAATGCAACAGCAAGCGCAGCAGCAGATGGGGCAGATGCAGCAGCGACAAAATATGCGAAATTTACAGAACGAACAGAACTGGAATAGATTGCGTAATCTTGAAAATATAAGCAGCGGGATTTAGCCGTGAATTTTACAATTTGATCTAAATTCTAATTCGCGCGACTTTAATTCTAGAGCAATTAGCCTCGGTAAAAATATGATGAATTTTTAATCAAAATACTCCAAAATCAAATGAGGTCTTAAATTTCAAGGGCAGGCAACCGAATTCTAGAAAATTTTAATTGATTTTAAGCAACGAAATGGTGACCCACAGGAGATTTGAACTCCTGTTACCGGCGTGAGAGGCCAGCGTCCTAACCACTAGACGAGTGGGCCGCGAAATTAGAAGTGAGATAATAGCGAAGTGTATATAAATTTTGGATTAAATTATATATTTTTGGCAAAAATAACACAAAATAAAATTTTCGCCGAAAACTTAAAGCTTTTTGGCATAGCCGCAAATCTTGGTGCTATAGAGAGTCCGATATGCCGCCCATTCTAGATGGCACATAAATAAGTTCCGTCGTTGCAGCCATAAGCCAAATCGATATCATAAAAGCTTGCTGCGCATTGCTATCTGCATCAAAAACGCTAATAATTTAATCGCGCTGATTCAAAGCAAACGATAAAGAAGTCAAATTTAGCATAGCTTTTATTTGGCTTCTAGGCTTTTTAGATACTCATATACTCTTTTATCCTCATTTTTCCTTGCCCAATCCGATGGAGTTACGCTTTGGTTATGAGAACATCTAGCTTTTGGATCGGCGCCTCTTTCTACTAGATATTTTACGATTTCTAGACTATGAGAACTTGCCGCATAATTTACCATGGAGCAACCATCCCTATCCTTTGCTTTAAAATTTCCGCCGTATTTTTCTAAAAGCTTTACGAGCCTAAAACTCTTCTCATTGTCGTGTTGGCTTCCGAATACGCTCATCATCATTGCGCTATCGGTCAGTCTTTTTGCGCACTCTAGCATCGCGCGAAGCGAATTTTCGCTACCTAGCATTACCGCCATTTCGATGGGAGTGGTATTTTCATGACCTTTAAAATTCGGATCACCGCCCATTTCGCAGTATTTTTTAGCATCTTCGGCGTTGTCTGAATATGCCGTTTTGTGAAGCAGCGTTTGTATCTCATCCGCGCTCAAACTCTCTTCGGTTTTGGATGCGACGGGAGAGATTTCGTCGTAAATCTCCTTTAATGAATTTGTACCATAGTATTTACCCGGCTCGTCTTTAAAAATCAAATTTATACCATTTAAATCCGTAAGTTCTATAGAGTCGTTTGTTTTTAAATTTATTATCTTGTTGAAGTTAAAAACTAAATCATCCTTTTTAACCCCACTATCAAAGATGAAAAAGTGGCTAAACTCGTAAGGAAATTCGTTTTTGTATTCAGGGTTTGACGCCGGATTTATTCTAGAATCGCCGATTTCTATCTTATCGTGCCCCCATCTTTTGCCGAAGATAAATATATTCGTACCCCAGCTTTTTGAAATTTTATCATCGTTCTCGCCCATTACGAAGATATCGTTTCCCCACGGGTCTTCCACATCACTTCTGCCGCCAGTCAAAATATAGACGTTGTTATTTCCGGGGCAAATTATAGAGTGCCTCGTATCGCTTTTGGCTATAATGATTTCGTCTGCGTTTTGGTTGCAGCGAGAATTTATATCCCAATATATGGTTTTGCTAAAATTTAAACTCACGTCTTCTAATACGGTGGTATCAAATCCTTGCGTCACTAAAATCTTTTTAGGAAAATATCCTTCCGCCTGCCCGTCTTTGATAAATTTTTCCAAACTTTGAAAGTCGGTTATATTGCCTCCAAAACAGCCGCCGACCACCAAAAACAATATAATGATAAATCTCATACTGTAAAGTTTTGTCAGAAGTCAAAGTGGGAAAAAATTTGAGATAGTCGCCCAAGGATAGGGATTAGGAGCAAATTTATTCAAAATCAAAGTGGCAAAATTTGATTTAAATTTTTTGACAAAAACCTTACGAAATTTTACACGGCTTTTAACACCCGTTTAAATGGGCATTAAAAGCATTTTTGCTATTCTGCATCTTCTGCGCCCTGCACTCTTTTGAGTGTGGCGATAAGCTTATCTCTAAATTTATAAATATCTTCGAGTTTTTCGAGTGGATATCTAGTCTCTTGTTTTTCTATCTCGTGAATGCCAATATATTTCTTCGCCGTATTAAAGTGCAATCTAGCTATCCATTTGCGGTTATTGTCGTCAAAGAGTACTCCAAAATAGCTTTGAGTATCCCTTGCATAAATTTTATCGAGCTCCACATATTCACCCAGTATTGATTTAATGATAAAAAAGCCCTGCAGCTCATCTTGTGTAGTTACAATCTTGGCTTCATCATTACTACTTTCGTCATCCTCGTCCGTGATATTTGCCGTTAAGCCCGCACGTACGGAATTTATCTTTTTTGAGGCAAGATCGGTCACTATCTCACTCAGAGCGGTTTTTGTATAGCTCTTAAAGTCCTCTAGCACACTTCCAGTTATGCGCGTTCCTTGCGGAAGTATTCTGCAGGCAAACATCCTCGCTAGATCGTCACTAGGCCTAGCGGTTTCTTCCTCAAATATCTTTTTTATCTCAAGTATGCGGCGCTGCTTATTCGCCATCTCCAGTATCGAGCTGATATTTAAATCGCTTTTCGTAAAGCGCTCAAGAGCCTTTACGTCGCGTTTATTGAGCTCATCGAGGTTTACGATGAGAAACGGATTATCGTCGAGCTTGTTTTCCTTGTTGATGTCGGAGTAAAAGCGATACTCTACGCCGTTGGTCAGCAATGCAAATTTAGCGTCCGTAACGCCGAAATATCGATATAGTTGGCTTGAATGCTTGTCGAGTACTTCGGTGTGCTTCTTGACCTCTACGATGATGAGCGGCTTACCCTCGTGCATGATAGCGTAATCGACCTTTTCGCCCTTTTTGATGCCCACATCGGCGGTGAATTCGGGCACTATGACGTTAGGGTCGAATATATCGTAGCCTAAAATTTGAAAAAACGGCATCACAAACGAGTGCTTCGTGGCTTCTTCGGTTTGTACGGAGTCCTTGATGCTCGATATTCGAGCACCCAGGCGCTGTAAATCCTCATATAAATCCATAAATTTATCCTTTTATATCGATTTCATATTACGCAACGTAGGACCTTGCCGACGATATATACTTGCAAATCGCTATCCGGTCCTATCTCGTAGCTATCGTATTCTTTATTGACGCTTTTGATGTGCAGTACGCCGTCGGGGCTTTTTTGTAGCAGCTTCACCATAAAATGGTCGCAGTAATTGACGATATATAGCCCATCTCCTTCAAATTTTGCCGTGACGTCCACAATCACCCAGCTATCCGGATAAAGCATCGGCACCATAGAGTAGCCCTCTACCGGCATGCAGCGAATCCTACTCGTATTTTTGGGGCATACCTTAAAAAGCATCCGAGAAAAAGGTACCAATACATCGGTGTCGTAGATCTCGATGCCGTTTATATCGACGCTTTCGCCGGCGCCTACGGATGAGCTAAGCTTGCGGATAAAAATTTGATCCGTCTCGGTTTCTTTAAGGTTTGAGGGACTAACGTCATTTTTGCCAATACTTACGTCATCACTAACGTCAATACTTACGTCAAAATTTTCATTTGCTAAATCTGAAATACTAATTTCAAAAGCATTAGCTATTTTCTGTAAATTCTCTCTAGTGGGATTTTTACTTGCTTTTTTGCTTTCGTATAGTTGAATAGTAGATCTCCCAACTCCAGATATTTTGGCTAGTTCGTCTTGCGACCATTCCCTTTCTTTTCTTAAAAAACTAATCTTTTGAGCTAAATCCACAGGAACCCCTTGACAAACCTAATAAATTAGGTTATAATTCAAAATATACTTAGAAAAGATGATACCTATAAAAAGGTTAAGATTTTCTAAAAGTTCTTTGAATTTCCATTGTTAAGGTAAAGATAAGGAGATCATATGGATGATATGGTTTGGTGGATAGTGTTTATTTTGTGGAGCTATCTATTTTTGTTCGATGAATAAATGGGCCTCTCGCTCCCTAAAACGAGAGGCCGCAGGATCATTCTTCGTCCGTCTTGTCGGTGGCGTTTGCATTATCGCTCTGCTTTGGTTTTTTGCTTGCGGTAATGTTAAATCCGCCACTTTGAGATTCGCCGGTAATATTGCGGCTATTTGCTCGCATTTGAGCCGGTTTAATCTGCGTAGACTGATTAAACGCCGGGCGACTATCGACCGTTTTGGCGACTTCGGCACTTTTATCCTTTTTCTCTTCAGCCATATTTTCACCTCCTTTCTCGTGATATACGGAAACTATAGCAAACGAAGAGATAAAAAATATTACCGCGAAAGATAAGTAAGTAACGACTCTTAAAATTCTACCGGTTTTATTTACGTTATCTTGAGCGAGGCCTAAGGCTTGCGACGTAACGTCTAACATAGCTATTAGTCCCTGCGCATGCTCGCTATCGTCTTGCGCGATATTATCTTTAAAATATGCGTTATCGAGATTGGCAGTGAGCCTAACGGCACTGCTTTTAATGGCTATTAGGCAAAGAGTAATTATTGCCACGGTAGTTATAACGATCGCCGATAAAAAATAAAATTGCGATGAGCTTATCTCATCTAGTTTTATCGCATAAAAAGCCGCACCTACGATACTAAAAGAAAGCCACAGAAACATCCTAATCAGGGTTAATTGAGAGGGGATGACAGAGGTAGTGATATTATCTAAATCTTTGCGTTTAGCTTCGAGATTTAGCTTCAAATTTTTCTCGTAATTTTCAAGACTCTTAGCTTTCGGCTCATCTTTTCTAGTTTCCATAATATCCCCTTTTTTGCGGAATTTTTGAATAATATTATATCGGCAAAGCGCTTAAGTTTTTACTTTAATAATGGAAAAATCTAAAAAAGGAGCAAATATGCCAGGATATAGAGTAAAACCGGTCTCAAAGGCCGTGAAGCAAAAGCTAAAGTATGATCTAAAAGACTACTGTGCGATGCGAGGACTAAGCTTAAGCAGCTTTTACAAGGGCTATATAAGCCAAAAAGCTAAAAAGATACTAGAAAAAGACGGCATAAAGGTAGCCTAATGTGGGTAAATTCCAAACGTGCGGCTGAAATTTTAAGTGTAAATTTAAGAAAACTACAAAGAAGAGTAGTTAAAGCCCAAGCTAGTGGGAAAAAATTTTGCACTATTAAACCTAATATATTAGGTTTCACCTACACAGATGGCATCGGTCGCGGTGGTAAAACCCTTCAAATTTGGATTGACGATAGCCTGATAAACAACGAAAGCAGCGAAATTTCGCGACAAAGCGAGAGCGTTTGCGACAATAAGCACGGCGGAGCAAATTTAAACGGCGCGGCTGCGGCAGATCCGTTCGCAAGCGGCGATACGTTAAACTTAAGCAATACATTAAGCTGCGATAGTGCGCCAAGCTTGGGCACCGAGCCGGGCTCGGGCGGCGCGAGGCGAGATTTAAACAGCGCAGAGCCGAACTCAAGCGATCCGAGCAGCGCGGCAAGCCTCCCGGCTATCGCCGTTTGCTCGGATAAAAAACGCAAGGCCGCTTTTGAGAAATACGACGTAATCAAGGCGTGGGAAGATGCAAAAGGCAAGATAAGTGAGGCTGCTTTTCTGGAGTATATCAACGCGAAAAAGATATGCCCCGTAAAGGTAACCGCAAATAAGCTCTACGACTGGCAGCGTAAATTTAAAAGAGGCGGGCTGGATGCGCTAGTGGACGAGCGGGATAATAATAAGACCCTAAAGCTTGACGCGCTAGGTCTTGCGCCGCTTTGTGTGGAACTGATACTCGCATGCAGCGGTATGGGCAAGGTAGATATAACAAACATCTACAAAGCACTAAATTATCACGCGGCAAAAAACTCTCTCATAAACTTTGAGGATTTTCAAGGCAAAAGAGACGAGATTGTAAGCTATGAGGTCGTAAATCGCTTCGTAAACAACTACCTAAACAAAAATAAGCTTGTAAAAAACATCATCCTTTACGGCGAGGATGGAGCGGTCGGTCGCGGCTTACCGGCTCTTGGCATCAGTAACTACGCCGTAAGCACGATAAACGAGGTCGTGGAAATAGACGGAAGTCCGCTCGATCTCATCTGCAGCGCTAGCGAGCTTTGCGATCTCATCGGCTGGCAAAACGTCAGCACTATCTTTAAAGACAAAGACGAATTTCAAAACTATGTAAAAGAGTGGCAAAAGCGCTACACCATCATTGCCCTAATCGATACGTATAGCGGAGTAGCGACCTTTCACATCAGCGATAGTGAGAATTCCCTCTCTATCGCTAGAGCCGTCGCTAAATATATCGTGCGCTACGGCAAGCCGAAGGTAATCAAGGGCGATAACGGCAAGGCGTTTAAGAGCGAATATATGAAAGAGGTTTTAGGCGCGCTTGATATCGAATATAAGGCGGTAAGAGCCTATAGCGGCTGGCTTAAGCCCTACGTAGAACGAAATTTTAGAGCTTTGCAGCATAGCTTCAGCGCAAATTTGGCGGGCTTCATCGGACACAATATCTCGCAGCGCCAGGCTATAGAGTTTTTCCGCTCTAAAAAAGAGCGCCGCCTAAAAAGAGGCTACAAAACAAACCTAACGATGCTAAAAAATCTAAACGAGGTGCAAGAGCTAATGGATATGTATGCGGAAAAATTTCTAAACACACGCTACCTCGAGCGCCTTGATACTACCTGCGCAGCTGCGTATAGCGCAAAGATAGGCGATGCTGTGTATATGGACGCTCTAAGCATCAGCGCGCGTCTTGGCGGACGAGAGCTAAAACACGTGCATAAAAAAGGCATTAGCCTAGGCGGCGTGAGGTTTTATAGCGTGGAGATGTATGGGCTTGAGCGCGTATGGGTCAGCAAAAACGTCAATAATATAAATGAGTGCTTTTTGTGGAGCGAGGATAACAAATTTATCGGCGTTGCCTCTACGCTTGATTTGGATGAGGGAGTGAGCGCCGAGGAGGCCAAAAGCGCGCAAAAGCTATTTAATAAGCGCCTAAAGGAGACCAAAAAGCAGATGGACGCTGCATCGATCGCACACCGAGCGGATTTTGAGCAGATAGTGCGCATGGTAGAAGCTAAGCCTGCCACGATGCCTAAGCCGCAAGCGGCAAATAACGAAAGCAGGCTAATAGATGCCGCGCTAAAAGGGGCTAAAAGCTTGAACTCTAGCGTAGCTTTGAGCGATGAAATTTTAAGCGCGCAAGCTGCGCAGCGCAAAGCGGAGCGCAAGATAAAGAGCTTTGAGGAAGTAGTCTGCGGATAAGGCGCTTTTAAAGGACATAATATGTCTTTTAAAAGCCCCTTACGGGCAAAGGAGAAAATATGCAAGAGATTATATCTAAGCTAAACGAATTCTTAGAGGGCGGAAGCGTGAGTATGAGCGCGCTTGCGCGGGCTTTGGGCATTAGCCCAGGAGCGATTAGCCAGTTTCGCGCGGGCAAATACAGGGGCGATAATGCGGCGATCGCAGCCAAGATAAGCGCCTATATCGACGCTAGCGCCAAAAAAGCAAAAGAGTTTGCCACCTCGCCCGCGCGAGATGAAATTTTTAACTCGCGGGATTATAAGATGGCGAATTTCGTCATCTCCGAAGCCGTAGGCGAGCGCGAGATAGCTTTGCTTTACGGCACCGCAGGTAGCGGCAAGAGCACGATACTACGCGACTTTGCTGCCAAAAATCCTAACGCGGTACTTATTGAGGCTACCTGCCACACCAACGCTAACGCTTTGCTTGGCGAGCTATGCGAAGCGCTAAAGCTGGAAGCCGCGGGCAGCGCGAATGCAAAATTAAAAGCGATTTCAAGCTTCTTAAAAACCGCCGATAAGGTGCTGCTAATCGACGAAGCCGAGCATCTGCCTCTAAGAGCGCTTGAGGATCTACGTAGAATTTACGATTTTTCGAGCACGCCGCTAATTCTAGCGGGCACGGAGATTTTGCTAAAGAATTTAGTGGGGCGCAATAAGGAGCTTAGGCAGCTATATAGCCGCATTTGCGGCAAATGGGCTATGCAGGGGCTCAGTAAAGAGGAGAGCGATGCCTTTTACGGCACGGGGATCTTCGCTCACGCCAAAGGCAACTTCCGCGCGTCCGAAAAGTTGCACAAAAAGTCGGTCCGCCTAGCGGCTCTTAACGGCTGCGCCGTGGGCGAGGAGATCATAGCCCAAGCCTGCGGCATGGTAATTTTATAAGGAGGAATAAGAGATGAAAGCGTATAAGGGTATGAAAATGAGCGATCTAAAAGCTTGCAAGGATGAGATCATAATCGCGCACTCATTCATTCTATTTCACACCCCGCGAGGTTGGATTGCAAAGAGAAGACACCGCGAGAGCATAGCGGTACCGGTGCCGAGATTTCATCGAGGACTAGGAACGATTTGGAGTTAGGCAGCTTTGATTTTAAATGGCGCCCCGTGCGGGCGTCTTATAAAGTCAAATAAAGGAGCGGATATGAAATTTCCTAAAGAGCTGCAAGCCAAACGCACCAGGTGCATCGTCTATACGAGAGTAATGGGCTATCTGCGCCCGGTAGAGAGCTTCAATATCGGTAAAGTGGGCGAGCACAAAGAACGTGTGCTGTTTGAAGAGAAAAAAGATGAGAGCCGTACTAAGTAAGCGCGAAAGCGCAAGAGATCTAAGAGATGATGCCGACGCCAGCCGTAAAGAGCTTGCGGCGATATTCGGCATCAGCGTAGGGCGCGTAGCTGCTATAGAGCGGGCAGCACTTGCGAAACTCAAGCACCCTAGAAATCATGGGAAGTGGATGGCAATATTTGAGACTATCGCAGAGATAGAAAAATGCAGAGCTCAAAGGCTCGGTAGCGGCTGGAGCCTAAAAGGAACGAAGAGTTGAAGCTGAAAGATCTAATCAATCTAAGCGCCGAAAACTACAGCGCGAGCTCTTTGCGCGAACTGCACGCAAAGATGAGCGCCGCCGTGCCCGCTATGGTGCGCGTAGGTCTGCGCTCGGTGCGTCGCGACGAAATAAGAGGCGGGCAGCTTG
This sequence comes from uncultured Campylobacter sp., assembly GCF_938045345.1. GTDB lineage: Bacteria > Campylobacterota > Campylobacteria > Campylobacterales > Campylobacteraceae > Campylobacter_B. Next base: position 43,209 of record NZ_CALIMS010000013.1, on the reverse strand, counting down.
TAAAGGGCTGGGCGTTTTATGTGAGTTTTTGCTACGGATCTAAAAAGCCCTGCGCGGAAATCGCGAGCTTTGGTAGGCTTCACATCTGCGCCGATGAGACGATGGCAAACGATTCGTATATTGAGAAAATTTTAAAATATCTAAAAGAGGCATAGCATTTATCAAGCCCTCTGCGAGGGTTTATATAAGCGCTAAAGCTTAAATTTTAAAGGAAAGGAGAAAAATATGGACAAACGAACGGCAAGGCTCTGTTTCGTAAGCTCGCCGTATGCAAGTATCCCGTGCAAGCATGAGCGAGATCGCGACTACTATGCCCGCAAGCTTGCCGAGCAAGCCTGCGCCATCGTGCGCGCTAACGGCTACGAGCCTATATCGCCCGTGCTTGCATGGATGGGAGTGTATAGCGAGCTAGAGCGCGAGCGAATAATGAAAAACTGCGAGGAGCTCCTCTCGGTATGCAGCTACTACTACTTTTTTGCCTGCGAGGGTAGCGAGAATAGCAAGGGTATGGCATACGAGCGAGAGCTTGCAAGGCAGCTCGGCGCGAGGGAGCTGAAATTTAGCTTGTTTGAGTAATGGCTGTGCGGATCGTAAAGAAGAATAAAAATAAACTTCCGATCTGCTTACGATACGGCTACGTCATAAAATACAGCCTAGCCGAAAAATTTAAAATTTTAGAAAGGAAAAGATATGGAAGCAACAAAAAAGCTCATATGCCGCATGATAAATGAAGCAGAACTCAGCCACGGCTACGCTAGCGCTAGAGTAGAGCCACCATACGATGATGATCCTGTGCTTGCAGTAGCACAGGCGACGGCAGATGCCACCATAGAGACGGCGGGCAAAATCCTAAATAGTCTCAAAGCAGAGGAAGAAGAGACGATTAGTGAACTTGAAAAATTCGTGAAAGGCGAGATAGCGGAAATCAAGGCGGACGAGCGATATCATTACGAGCCCGCGGATGTCTTTTCGAATGCTCCGCTAGCACTCATTCAAATGCGAATGGACGGTTCGATTCATGCCTATAAAATTGTGCTTGAAAAAATCAAAAATTTAAAAGAAGGAGAAAAAGATGCAGATAAATAATTTTGCAGACGTCGATAACGCGCTAAAGCGAGTATGTGAGCTTGAGGTGGCTTTGACCGATATAAACGGCGAGATAACGCTAAAGTGCAACGAGATCAAGGACGCACAAAAAGCCCGGGTTGAGAAGCTAGACAGCGAAAAGAAATATATCGAAGCTCAAATCACCGCATTTTGTGAAAGCAATAAGGCGGAGTTTGCCGAAAAGCGTAGTAAGGATTTCACCTTCGGCAAGATCGGATACAAACTAAGCAAGAGCGTAAGCTTGCCGCGCATCAAAGAAAAGGTCGAAAAGCTCATCAAAGCGCTAAAGAGCTATAAGCTTGATGATTGCATCACGTACGAAGAGACTATAAACAAAGAAGCTATCGTGGAGCTCGATGACGCAAGCCTCGTTAAGCTTGGGCTAAAGCGCACGGTTAAAGATAACTTCCGCATAGAGACTAAGATAGAGAATTTGCAAAGCGCAAATGTCTAAAAAGGATAGTAGATGAAAAACGACTCGCTAACTTCAAAAGAGAGCATGTTTCAAATATACTGGAGCAAATTTAAAGGCTCAAGAGATAATAAATATAGGCTTTTGCCTAGATATGTCAGAAGAGCGAAACTAAAGACATTTGTTAAAGGGCGTTAAGCCCTTTAACAAGCCTTTTAATCATCTTTAAAGGCTTGTTAAAGAGTTTAAAATTTTAAGGAAAAACGATGGCTATTTTACTATCCATAAAGCCTAAATTTGCAGATATGATACTTGGTGGTGTTAAAAAAAGTAGAATATAGAAAAGCACTAGCCTCTATCGCAAATGATAGGATATTTTTATATGCCACGGCGCCGATAAAAAAGGTGGTCGGCGAGGTAAAAGTCAAAAGAGCCGATAGAAGCGAAAACAAAGAGGCGGTATGGGCTTGCTATTTGGACTGCTCGGGAATTACTAAAGAGGAATTCGACGAATATTTTAAGGGTAAAAAATGTGCCTCTTGGTATTTTTTAGAAGAGCCAATAAGATATAAAAAACCTCAAAATATAAGATATTTCGGAGTAAAAAGTGCCCCACGAAATTTCATATATCTAAAGGACAAGCGATGACCAAATCCCAAGAGATCTACCGTAAGCAGCTTCTAACCCGCATTCACACCGCCTCACTATACAAGCAAATAAAGGCGGCGGATGCGTGGGAGGATTGGCTTGGCTTCCGCTTCGGCGTCTATAGCTGCAAGGAGCTAAGCATAAGCGAGCTTGAGCGCGCGCTTGATATTTTATGCGGCCGCGCAGAGGACGGGACGGACTTCAAGCCCGACGTACTGGGGAGAAATTTGATCTACAATGCAAGCGGTAAGCTCTGCAAGGCGAAGCGGAGCAGCAAAGACGCGAAGCCCGTCGTCAAAAAAATAAGCCCGTCGCAGTTTGCTCGCATAAGCGCGCTTGCCGCCCACCTTGGTATGGACGAGCGGGGGCTTTTGGGCTTTACGATGCGGCAATGTAAAATTTTGCTCGGCAAGGAAGAGCAGCTGGCAAAGCTAAGCGCGGCAAACGCAAGCAAGCTAATCACCGGGCTAAGCAAGATCGCACAATTTCGTGCCAGCAAAGGGCAAGTATGATCTGCCCGAAGTGTGCCTACGAAAAAACCTGCGTCATAGCCACGATCAAAAGCACTACGGTGCAGCGTTGGCGCAAATGCCCCAAATGCGGCACCAGCTTCTGCACGATAGAAATTTTAAAAACCGATGAGGAGCTAAATAGATATGCAAAAGAGACTCTGAAAGAAAAATTAGACCGCCCCGAATAATCCCATAAAATCATAAAAACTCTACTTTACCGCCTTTTCTATTTCACGGATTAGATAGCTTTCTATATCTTTTTGCAACGAGGGCAGAAGCGCTCCGCTTTTATCTATCGGCAGAAACGGACGAGCAGGGATATAGATACCGCGCCCCCAGCCGTTATGTGAGCCGAATTGATGCGTTAGCCCATAAGGAAATCCATCGCGCGAGCTATTATTGCTTATTGTAACGCTGGTTTCGCCTGCCTCGACATTCCATCGATCCGCTAAATTTCCGCTTAGACGTAAAATCTTCTTGCTGCCGCCGGCGCCGAATTTCGCCAAAAATACGCGGTTACGCGCCCTTGCGCCTTTAGGTGCGCCACTTTTTCTCATATATGCTATGGCGGTATTTGCGCTAAGAGGCGCCCACGCCTGCCCAAATGGGCTGCGCTCTCGCTCGAAGCTTAGCTCTATCTGCAGCTTTACCTTTTCGCCGATACTTGATAGCTTGCTTTTCATCTGCGCTCCGCTTAGGCTATTCTGCAGCGCTGTAAGCTCTGCCTCTATCTCCTCCATGCCTGTGATTTTTATTGACATTTTTCCGCCTTGGTGGTATAATCGCCTTAATAAAGCCGCTTATGCAAGTAACGTTGGTAACTTGGCTAATTTATTAGCGGATGGCGGGTTCGACTCCCGCAAGCGGCTTTATTTTATTTCCTCTAAATCGTATGTCCTCAAATCTTTCCTATCTATCTTACCTAGAGTAACGATTAAATTAGATATTCCAAATTTCTTTATCGTGTAATCTAGTGTTATGACCGCTTTGTTAATCTTGCTCTTATCTTGCTCATCATCCCAAAAAATCAAAATATCTTTTTTGCTCTTTTTATCAAAAAAATATCTTTTAGTCTTATCTAAAATTTTAACCAACTCTTTAATTTCATCTATGCGAAGTGCCTGATCGTATTTGCTCTTGCGTTCGGGCGAAAAGTGCAAAATTTTCTCTTTATTTAAGACTATACCTATATCTGCTAGCTCGGTTTGCATCGTTTCGTTATAAAATTTCACTATATTCGGTTTTAGGGTTCCTACTTGAAAGGTATTTATAGGGCTCTTTATATTTTTCTTTATCAATAGTTCGCTTACGGCTTCAAGTAGCGAGGCCTGCCAAACATAAAGATCGCGCTTATGCGAAAAGTCATTTAAATCATCTTTTACCGCATTTTTAAGGCTCTTTGAATTCGCGCGGCTTTTGCTAAATTTCGCGAGCTTTTCAGATAAAACCTCGTCTAAATTATCCGTCTTGCCGACGTTATATGCCCAGTCGGGGTGGATTTTAGTATGCGGGATATCCTCCGCTATGCTCCAGCCCTCTCGCCGCAGATCGTCGTCATCTACCGCCTGCACCTTGCAGCGACAGTTCCAGCCGTTCGGCGGATAGCCCTTATCCCAAAACGGATGGTTTTTAGGCAGTATCAGCCCGTGCAGCGCGCGGTGGCTCGCCCTGGTGCGATCATCCAGCACCGCGACGTAACGAAAATACGGCAGATCCGAGCTCATTTGGCTCTGATAGCGCGCGGCGGCATAGGCTACTCGCATATTGGTGTTATAGATATTTTTTAATCGCCTGTCGCCGACGTAAATTTGCTTTTGCTCGCCCGTTTTTGGATCGGTTACGACTACGTCTCCGAGCCAGCCTTTGCGCGCGAGGGTATCTTTGATGCCGCGCTTCCATTCATCAAATCCTTGCCCCTTTTGCGCGGCAAGAGCTAAGCTATCTTGAATATCTTTCAGCAGATCAAGCCGCGTGATCTTTGCGACAGTAAAGACGCGATGATGCGCCTCGTGCATAATCTCGTCATAATCGAAATGAAGTTCCGCCCGTTTCTTTTTGATATATTGTACGACCTGCTGCGGCGGAGCAAAAAAGCTAATATTCATCGTCATCCGCGCCTAAAATTTCAGCATTCGCTATAATCCGAAATAGCTCATCCTCCAGCGCATCGAGTTTAAAACCGAGTGGATTTTTAGCAAGTATCTCGTAAGCCTGCTCGTAGGTTTGGGCTTTATCTACCACGCTTTTAACGTATGATGAAATTTGCGAGCTTGCGGCGCTAAAATCGTGCTGCGCGGTTTGCCTCTCTATCTCTGTAAGATATTTGCCCTGTTTTGTCGCATTCGCAGAATTTTTTTCTGCGTCCGTCTGTGCGGCTGGCTTACCTTCCGTATTTTTCGGCGCGCTTTTTGCGCTAGGAGGCAGGTCAAACTCCTTTGCCATATCCTCTACGCTCATCTCATAGCCTAGCTCGTGCAAAATTTGCAGCATCTGCGCGCGCTGAAGCAGATCCACGTCCTTTTCAATTTGGATGTTTAGATTTGCCTTTTTGCCAAGACGTGCGTATATCCGCTCTACCAGACGGGTTACGAATTTCACGTCCGCAGCGACTATCTCGGCGCGGTTTTGCTCGTGGGTTTTGCTCATTGCGTAGCTGCCGCTTTGCGCGGTATTTGCATTCGAACTCAATACCGAGCCGTTGATGACCTTGGCGATCTCGGCATCACAATAGCGCACAAACTCCATAAAATCGGCTTGGCTTCCTCTACCCTCCAGCACCTTGACGATATCGCTAGGTCCTAGCACCGCGTAACTGCCGCTTTTGATACTCTCAAGCGCTTCAGCCATTTGTGTGATGACGTTTTCGTCTCCACTTGAGCTATTGCCAATAAGAGGCGGCACGCCCAAAAACTCCACGAATTTCAGGTAATGGCTCAGCACGAAATGCTTGGCAAACACGAGCCATAAAATTTTCAGCAGCGCCGGATCTTCCTGCCTCACTACGATGAAAAACGGCTCTTTGGCTTCAATATCGCGTGAGCCTATCCGTAGATATGGCTTGTTTTCCACAATATTGATATATATTCTATCTACTACGTCAAATTTTATGTTCGCGTCCTCGTCCGCATATACCTCCAGCACCGCAAGCCCGAAAAGCCTTGCTTGCAGACCCGCCTCGATAATCTGCTCGATATTTTCGTTTTGATCCTCGCCTAGATCGTGGGTAAAAAATTTATTCTCTACCGAACTTAAACGCTTTTCTATTTCAGCCCCTACGGCGCTATCCTTATCCATTATGAGCGAAAATGCAGGGAATAGATAATTCTGCTGTTTAGTAAGCAGTGCGGCGCGGATCTTAGAGGGGCTTAGCTCTACATATCCCGCTACGTCGGTCTTAGAATAAGCTCCTTTAGGCCTTAAAAGCTTAATGAGCGATCTTAAATCTTGTTTTTTCATCCATTATCCTTAAAATTCATTTGCGTGCGTTTTAAGCGCCTTTTAGCCCTTGGACGATAAATCGCACGTCCAAAAATATTTAAACGCTTTTAAACGGTTTTTAAAAGCGTTTAAACGGCATTGTTCTTATTAGCTCTGCAACATATCTTTTATCATATCGCGTTTGCGTTTCCGCTCTTTTATTATCTGCCTAGCCCTTGCATAATCAAACGCCGGTACCTTTGCGATGCGCCATGCCATCTCTAGCGCATCCAGCCCGTCATCATGCGCGCTTTTAGGGTAGGTATCAAGCTCGTCTATGAAAACGAGCGAGTTTTTATCGCTTAGGATCACGCCGTTATTTATAGGCGGGGTTAGGCTATCTATGCGAAGCTGCTTAGGCACGCTGTTTTTAAGCTCTATGATAGGCAGATAAAGCCCCAGTTCGCGGGCTTTTTTATCGAGCATATCCTTAAAAAACTCCTGAAACTGAATAGTTTCGATCGCGATTTTAAGCGGGCGGTTAAGCCGTAAAATTTCAAGCGCCGCTGCTATGATGCGATCCATCATAAGCTCGGGCTTTACTTTTGCCATCTTAACGCTTACATAAAATTTGCCCTCATACGCCCCAAGCGTAGCTACGGCGAAATAATCGCCCTTGCTTTTTCCTAATGCGGGGTCAATCCCCATATAATAGGCGTCGCAAAGAGGCATCTGCTCGAAAGTTTGATACCCGCTAAAGCTTGCCTCCTCTTTACTCAGCGGCTCGTTTTGATATTCGCTCATAAAGGCGCCTTTGGAGCTTAAAAACTCCTGTTTTATGGGCTCTTTATCCAGCCTGCTGTCATCTAGCAGCAGCTCTTTCATATCCCATTTTTTATCATCTACATTTGCGGGAAAAGCGCGCACCAGCGGATAGGATAGAGTTTTGAAATCCGCTCTTGCTTCGATGCGAAAGAGCAGGCTATCGTAATGCAACGTCGTGCCTACTACGACGATATTATAAGCGTTATCGCCGCGGGCAGGCAGCTTCATAATAGCCTTTTCAAACCACTCATAAAGTTTGTCGCGCTGCGCTTTCGTTTTTACGTTTTCGTCGTTTTCCAGATCGTCGCAAATGATAAGATCCGGACGAAATCCTCGCCAGTTTTCGCCGCGGATCTTTTTGCCTGCGCCGTAAGCGGAAATTTTAAACGCCTGCTTACCGCTATAAAATACGATCTCCTCCTCCGTCCATTTATCGCCTTTGCTGATACCAAAATCTCTAATCAAAAGTTCGTTTTCCTCAAGCTCATTTTTTATAAACTCGATCGTCTTTTTAGAGAGATTAATCGTCGCGCTGATGATTACGCAGTTGCGCTTTCGTGCAGTTACCGCGGTATTAAAGAGCACCCAAAGCCGTGAGATTAGAGTGGTTTTGGCAGCTCCTCTGTAAGCCTTAAAAAGCAGATGCCTATTTTTCGTGCTTAACCCTGCCTCATTTTTATAGAAATCTGCCCTAAATTTCGAGGTTTCAGGTAAGCGCACGTGAGCGCCAAAATAGATCCGCACGCACTCTTTAAAGCTTGCGCGCGCAGCCTTTATCCTAGCGTCTCTTTGTGGATCAGCGGCGCGCTTGAGGGCTTTGAGCTTGGCGCGAAGCGCTTCGATATTTTCGTTTGCAATCATTGCTTGAGCACCCGGCGTAAAATTTCATCCGCATTCGCAGCTAAAAACTCCGTCACGGCATCGCATTTTTTCTTCGTGGCAAGATCAGCAATCTCATTTATCGCGCGGCTTGCGGCGTCTAGCATTTGAGCCTTCAAATCCGTTTTTAATGGGGCTTTAAGACTATAATAGGTTTGCGTATAATCTTTTAAAATTTCTAGTCTCTCTTGAGGCGGCAGCTCCTGCATCTGTGAAAACGCCCGCTCGAAGCTTTCTATCAGCGCAAGGATAAAACCTTGCTCGCTTTTGATGGTATTACTCTGCTCTCTGTTTTTTGCAAGTGCCAGCTCATCCCAGTCCTCGCCCGCGGCTTTTGCTCTAGCCTTGGCGGCATAGATGCTTTGGCGACTTACGCCGCAAGCAGTTGCGATGTCGGTGATTGAGTAACCCCTAATAAACATATCGCGCGCCGTTTTAACGTCCACATCGCTCTCCTTAAATTTTCTAAAGATCGACGGATTTCAAACGATTTTTTAGAGTTGCGCCGTGCTGCGACGGGACAATCTAGCCCGTCTCGCACGCGCACTCAAAAATCGCTTAAACTACGCCTACTTTATCCTAAAATATCGCCTGCATTTTAATCCGCTGCAATATTTATACTTTTACGTTGTTTTACCTCACATTTTAGCTCGAAATTTTTTTCATTTCACTCTTGATAGCCCCTAAATAGAGTGATTTCAGCAGCATTTGTGCGTATAATACCGCCAAATTTCGAGACGGAGGCAGTATGAGACAAGGTATAAATAGCGTTTTAGAGCTAAATTTTAAGCAGGACGAAAAGGTAAAGGTTTCTCCGGTCGGCGAAGTGATAGGTCTTGACGGGCGAGCGTTTCGGATCGACGGTGCCGCGCTGATAGCCTCCATAGAAAAAAACGCCCTTGATATCGCCCTCGATGAAAACCACAGCTTTGGCGCGGCTTTAGGGTGGTTTGATAAGGATAGTTTCGAGCTTAGAGACGGCGGAGTTTACGCGAGCCTCAGCCTCAATAAGACGGGCGAGGAGCTTATAGGCTCGCGGGCATATCGATACCTAAGCCCCGTTTTCGATATGGGCGAGAATAGACGGGTGATCGGGCTTGATAGCGTAGGGCTTGTAAATCGCCCAAATTTGCTAAATAATGCAATCAACTCAAAAGGAGAGGAAGAGATGGATAAAGAAATTTCGGAGCTTTCGGCGAAAATAGACGCCCTGGGCAAGCAAATAGAGGAGCTTAGCACAAATGCCGCTCGCGACAAAGCGGAGGATACGGCGGCTCAAAAAAGCGAAGCAAACGCGAAAGAGAGTACTGCTGCAGAAAGCGAAGCGAATGCAAAAGAAAGCAACGCGATAGTAGAAAAGATCACGGCGCTAGACGGGCAAGTACAAAAACTCAATTCGCTTTTGGGGGCATTTTTCAGCAAAAAGGAGCTTCAAAAAAATAGCGCGTCCTCCTTGAGCGACGAGCAGAAAAAGGTAGTCTCGCTTTTGGGGCTGAGCGAAGAGGAATATGCAAAGGAGATTAAATAATGGCAAATTTTGAAGAGACATCGATCGGCTTTAAGGCGGTCTTTCAAAAGACCTTCAACGATACCAAAAGCGAGGCGGATGTTCTTGCTATGCGCGTAGAAAGCAACGATCTAAGCGAGAAATATGTTTGGCTGGGTAACTTTCCGATGATGAAAGAGTGGGTCGGCGATAGAGATATCAAAAAGTTCAAGGATTATGGCTATGCGCTAGAAAATCAGCCTTTCGAAGCTAGCGTTACGGTGCCAAATACTCATCTTGAATATGACAAAGTCGGGCTCTATAAACCTGCGATCGAACAGATGGCGTTCAATGCGAAAAAATTTGGCGGCGCGCTAGTGGCGAAAATTCTAGCCAATGCGGCCGACTCCACAAAGGGCAAATGCTACGACGGTAAGGCGTTTTTTGCCGCCGATCATGCGGTGGGCAGCGATACCTATGCAAATAGCGGCACCGGCGCGCTGGATACGGCGCATCTTTTAGCTGCGGAAGCCTATATGATCAGCATCAAAGGCGACACCGGGCAAGCCCTGGGCGTAAGTCCGACGCATCTAATCTGCGGTCCTAAAAACCTTGCCGCGGCGATTACTGCGGTAAATAAGGAGCATTTAACCGCAGGCGAAACAAACCCTACTTTTAAGCGTTATAGTTTGCTCGTTTTGCCGGAGATCGCGGGCACTGAGTGGTATTTGATGGATCTAGGCAAACCGGTGCGCCCTTTTGTGCTTCAAGTTGCGAAAGATGGCGTCTTTGAGAGCAGCGACGACCATAAATTTATGAAAGACGCTGCACTATTTGGCTGCAAAAGCTTTATGAACGCAGGATACGCATTGTGGCAGCTTGCCTATATGTCTACAGGAAAATAAGGAGATAAGATGCATTATTGTGCGGAGGATTTTTTAGAAGATGGACGAGGAATTTCTAAGCAGAGCGAGGCAGAGTCTATTCAACAAGGCGGAAGTGAGCGAAGCTCTAGCGAAGCGGGCGATGGAGGAAGCCAGAGCGCTGAGCAAGGGAAAGGCGATTCCGAAACCCTCGCTAATGGATCTGGCGATGTTTCGACTCAAGCTACTACTGAAAATAGAGCCGACGCAGCTGGATCAGATACTGGCAAACGAAGCTCTAAGAGAAGCGGCAGCGATAAAAAATGACGACGGCAGCGGCGGGATAATCAAGAGCGGGCAACGCAAGAGCGAGCTAAATCAAATTTAAAACAAAGGAGAAAAATATGGCTAGCAGTAGCGATTACGTAACCCTCGGCGGCGGTAAACTCTATATTGACGTCTATAAAGAGGGCAAACCTACGGGCAGATTTGAATACTTCGGGCTCAGCTCGGAGGTAAGCATAAAGACCGAGCTTGAGAAGCTAGAGCATACCAACACTGAGGGGGCAACGCAGGCGATAGATAAGACTATCGTAAAAAGCCAAAGTGCGAGTATGAGCTTTAAAAGTGATGAAATTTCGATAAAGAATTTAGCCAGAGCCTATTTTGGCGAAACGTCGCAAAGCGAAAAAACGGCTAACGTTAAAATTACCGACGCCAAAGCGGGCGAAATCGTCGATCTAGGAGCCGTAGGCGGCAATCTTAGTGCCACCGTAGGCGGAGGCGGCACCGCTCCAAAAAAGGATGAGGACTATAAGTATCACGCAAATAGCGGTATAGTCGAATTTCTAAAAGATATTTCCGGAGAGGTTACTTTGGCGCTGAGCGCCGGTATCCAAAAGGAGAAGATGAGCGCCTTTAAAAACAGCAAACTGGAGTGCGCGCTTATGTTTATCGGCGAGGCGGCGACGGGAAGCGCGATGAAGGCGACTTTTTATAAATGCTCCTTAAGAGCGGACGGAGATTTTGCACTTAAAGGCGATGATTGGCTCTCTATCAGCTTTAGCGTCGATATTCTCAAAGATGAAACCCGTGCGGCAGGGAATCAATTCTTTGAAATTTGCGCTCTTTAAGGATAGGGTTATGCCTTTTTTGAACGTGCGGGCTTTGGGTTACGCTCTAATTGCGGTCTGCGTGCTAAGCACAGCATGGATTACGAAGCTGAAATTTGAAATTTCGTCTCTTAATAATGCCTACGCTTCAAAGCAGGCGGAAGCTCAAAGCTGCGCGGCAAGCCTAAGCTTACAAAACGCGGCGATAAAGTCGCTGCAGATTAAAGCAAGCGGGCTGAATGAGGATAAGATTAAGAGCGTTTCAAAAATTTATATAAAGGACAAAGGCTGTGAGAGTGAGCTTAGAGCGTATAAAATGCTTTTTAATAGCGCTTTTTAGCGTCTTTATGCTTGCAGGCTGCGCTAAAGAGCCGCAGATAAAACAGGTATTCATCCCTGTAAAATGCAACCTAAAAATGCCTCTGCGCCCTGCTGAGAGTTCGGACTTTGAAGCGCACAAGGCGCTAATGGCATATTTTCTAAAGTGCGAGCAGATCGCAAAAGATTGCACGCAAGGGGCGAACGAATGAAGCCTTTTTTGCTCTATCTACTGCGCGCGGTGCTTTTGGTGATTTTCAATTTAGAGCTTTTTGCGCTACTTGAGCTTTTTATCCGCAATACGAATGCGCTATTTTTGGCGTGGTCGTGCTGCATAGGCATTAGCGGAGCACTTACGGCGTCTCCTGGGCGCTTGAGCCCACACGGCAAAGCATGAGAAATGGAGTATCTAGCTTATGTCTGTGCCGTCGGCGTCGCAGGCAGCATAGTAGCATGGTTTAGACAGCCTTCCGCAACCGAAAAATCGCCGGCGATAGCGCTGCGCTCGTTTTTTACAAGGCTTTGCGACGGCTGTTTTAGCGCCTATATCATTTATGAGATCGCGTTTTTTTATGCCAAGGATATGCGCCTTAGCCTTGCGATTTGCGGCATAGGGGCGTTTAAAGGAAGCGGGGTTTTGGATATAGCAATAAACTTCTTTAAAGAAAAATTTACGCTTAGAGACGATGAGGAGCCAAAATGAAAGAGACGCTGGAGTATCTAACAGCTAAGCTAAATCTTACGGCGGTAGCGAATACGGCGCTTATAGATCAAAACGGCGATTATCTGATTTTTAGCGGCTTTGAGAGAATTAGCGCGAACGAAACTAGCCTAAAATTTCAAATCGTTTTAGCGCGCAATACTTTAGATTGCGAAATTTACGGAATTTTAGATGAGATCATGGCGCTTAGCAACAAGCTTTTAAAAGATGAGGCAGAAAGGCGTGTCATCATCTTAAAAAGTGCCGAGACGCGTTTTATAAGCGAAAGCCTATACGCCTACATTTTTGATCTAAATTTCCCTATAAAACGAGTTAAATAGGAGTGAGAATGGATCTGTTTAAAAAAAAGACGTTGAAAAACGGCATTACGATTAGAGAATTATCCATCGGATTAATTTATAAAATTCAATCGGGCATCATCAAAAACGACGATATAGCCGAAATTTTAAAGCAGTGCTGCGATCTTAGCGCAGATAAGATTGAAAACCTAGGCTATAGCGCCGCAAATGAGCTTTACGAGGAGATTTTGCGCCTAACCTACGGCGATCTTACCGCAAGCGGCGAGGGCGGTAAAAAAAAATAGCCTATTGGATCTGCTACCTGCTAAAGCACGGCTTGGCTAGGGCGTGGGAGTTTCCTTTTAGCTTCGCAAAAGAAGCAATAGAGGGCTTTTCGCAGATAGAGAGCCAGAAACTAAAAGAAATTTCTGCGGCGGTTAGAATTGCGCGCTTCGCGGACGACCGGGCGTTTAAAAAATTTATGAGCGAGGGAAGGGATGAAAGAAGCGGTATCGAAAGGCTTAAGGAATTTGCTAAAGCTTGATTTTTATGAGGCGCGGGTAAAGCTTATTCCGCTTTTTCGAGCAAGCTCACGCACAAAAGGCTCGTCTTTAGGCGAAATCCTAACTTCGGCTCGCTGCTCGCGGCTAAATTTATCTATATTTTTAAATATAAAATCTATCTCCGAGCGGCTTAGGCGCTTTTGTGCTTCGATTTTTGCGGCAATCCTTTGCGCCTTTTTGCGCGCAAAATACTCTTTTAACTGCGTCGCTATCGCAAGGCACATTAAAAAACCAAACAAGCCTTCGCCGTTTTTATCTGTAAAACCGAATAGATCCATTTGCTCGTCTCCTGAAAGCATATTATATCAAAATTTAAGGCAAAGCGCATGGCTGATTTGAAGATAAAAATAGGTGTCGAAGCAGACGCCAGCGGTGCCGAAAAGGTCAAAAAAGGGCTATCGGACGTAGAGGCTGCTGCACAAAAGGCGAGCAAAAGCACGGGTATACTCAAAAGCGCGCTAGATGGGATCAAATCCGATGCGTTCGCGAATTTGACAATCTCGCTGCGAGGGCTCAGCTCGGTTATATCTAGCGCTACTCAGGGTGTTAGGGAGTTTATCGCCGCCGGGCTAGAAAACAACACCACTATAGAGAATTTAAATGCTCGGCTAAGAAGCTTGATAAATGTCGCGGAAAAAAGCGGCAAGCTCGATCCTTTCGAGAAATGGAAGCTTAGCGGACAAAAGGCGAGCGCGGCTCTTGAGGAGCTTAAAAAGCTCGATAGCGAGCTAGATTTCAGCTCCAGCGATCTAGCCGCGATGTTTACGAGCTTTTATTCTACCGCTAGCTCAAATATGAGCCTAGAAAAGGCTCTCGCGCTGTTTCGCAATATCTCATACGCGGCTCAAAGCTCAGGGGCTGATGTAAACTCCCTAAAAGCGACGCTAGATAGCGTGGGCGCAGGCATTATCCAAACAAATACCGACTTCGGGCGATTTTTGAAGTCCTTGGGGCTTCAAACCGAAAGCCTAAAAAGCGCGATAGAAAACGGCTCGTTTTTCGACGTGATGAACGAAAAGCTTAAAATTTTCGGCGAGCAAGCCTCCTTTAGCGCTCCGAAATTTGAAGCCCTGGTAAGCTCTTATAAAGCGGCTATGGCGGAGCTGCAAGGAGAGGCTACGAAGCCTTTGTTTGAGGGACTTAAAAATTCCTTTGCCGAAATAAACGAGTATCTCTCAAACGATACGACGCTTAGGCAGGCTTTAGCGAACTTCGGCGAGGGCATAAATGAGATCGCAAGCGGTATTTTCAACAAAGACACCTTCGAGGCTGCCGCTAATGCTGCGGCGCTGCTTGCAAACTCTATAGGCTCGCTTATAAAAGCAGCCTCCGCTTTAGGCGATATAGCTATGCCCGACTGGCTCGCCGGAGAAAAGGACGCGGGAGTTTTCTCTACCGCGGCAAAGGGGCTCGGAGAACTCGCCGAGGCTTTCAATAACATATTTTATATCCCCGCAAATCTTAAATTTGACCTGCCTTCATATATGCTTAAAGCGACGCAAAATACCAATGATTTTCGCAACAGCTTAGCAAATTTAGGCGTAGAATTAGAAAAGACGGGCAATGTATGGAACCTAGGCAAAAATGAAAATTTAAGCACGGAAGCTGCCGCAAAAGGGATAGCCGCCGCAGATGAAGCGCTTAGAGGGCTTAGAGCAAGCCTTGAGGGGCTAAAAGAGGTAAGGCTTGATAAGGTTGTAGAAGCGGACGCAAAAAATCAGATTGAACTGCAGATTAATCAAATAGAGAGACTTAAGCAGGGTCTTACCTCTATGGTGGATGCGCGCGAGGCTGCAAATAACGCGATTATAAATGACAATAAAAGGCTTTTAAACGAGTTTTTAAAAGATGCAGATGCGCGTATAAAAAGCCATGACCGCACGATTGCCTCACTGCTTGCAAAGGAGCAAAGCTACAACTCGCAGCTAGAAAAGATGGCGCAGCAGCGAGTGGGTATAGAGGAAAAATACGCACGCAACCGCGAGAACTTGGAATTTAGCGCAGCAGAAAAGATCCGCCTGGCAAATCAAGCAGGAATGAGCGAGGAAGCAAAATTCAACGACGATCGCCTAGCTCTATCCCGCTCGCTTAGCGCAGCAAAAGAGGCGCTCAATAATAAAGATCTGGAAAGCTTCAAGCGCTATGCCGATCAAGCCGCGAAAATCAACGATAGCTTGGGCGCACAAAAGAGCCTAGGAAGTGGCAAAAACGCGCAAACTATCAATAGAGCCGCGGATTATAAAAATACAGTAAATGAAATTTTGGCGCTAAATTTAAGCGCCAATGAGATGCAAAAAAATGCCGATCTTGCCGCCCATGATGCCAAGATGGCAAATATTGCTGCTGAAAAGGCGGCGGTAGAGGCTAGCTTGCAGAGTGAAAAGGCACTCTACAACGAGCTGATTGCACTAAAACAGAGGGCTGCAGAGGGCAAGATAGATTTTAGCGCCGAGGGTTTCGAGGATGTAAAAACCAAAATCGCCGAGCTTAAAGACGCAATGAACGGAGGGGCTAGCATCAAAATAACCGCAGACGACGCGGCGGCGCAGGAGGCGAAAAAAAGCCTGCAATCTCCAAGCTCAAGCATCCATACGATCGATCCGGACGCCAAGGCGGCGCAAAAGACGATCGAGGCGCTTAAAAGGCCCACATCATCGGTCCATACGATCCATGTCAAAACCATAGGCGGAGGTAAAATTAAAGGCACAAATGCCGCAGCTTTCGCTACCGGTGGAGCTGTAGGGCTTTTTAAAAGGTATAGCGGCAAGATTGCCGGACATGATACCGTAGGCAGGGATGATGTGCCTGCGCTACTAAGCAGAGGTGAGTTTATCCAAAACGTCAAAGCTGTGGACTACTACGGCGCTAAATTTTTTGCACGGCTAAACGCTAGAGCGATCCCAAAAGAGAAGCTAGCTCGCTTCGCTGGCGGCGGACTTGTATTAGCTCGCCAAAATAGTGAGTTTATGCAAAGAATAGATATGAGCATAAGCTCCGCAGACGTTAGGAGACTAGCCAATAGGCTCTCCGATAAATTCTATGCGATGATCGATAAAAAGCTTTTTAGAAACGGGCTCGACGCAGTTAGGTCATGGAATAAGCAATACCCGGGATTTTTTAAAATCAAAGGGAACGATTATTTTACGAATTTCCGCGCTCTTGCCGAGGATCTGTTATCTAGAGCGAAGCAGGGTCTGAATATAGAGGGTTATGCCGCCGAGTTTTTAAAACCGAATGCCGCTGCTGCTAAAAACGTAAATTTAAACTTCAATCTAGGCGGGGCTAGCTACAAAGCTCAAACCGACGAGGACACCGCGGCGGCGCTTCAAAGATATTTAAAAGGGGTCGGAGTATGAAATTAAAAGCCGTAGAAAACGTAAAGCTCGACGAGCCTTTGTTTTTACAAGACGAGTTTAGAAATTACTCGCTAACAGCGGCAAGCGAGACCGCTATAAGCGGAGCGGAGATCGTATTTTTGAGGGAGCGTAAAAATAGAGCTCTCGTGTTTTCCAGCGACGAGATCGCATGGCAAAGCAAAAGCTGCATAGACGCCCTAATCGCTCTAGCCGAAAGCTCTGCTGATAGCGAGCTTGTATTGCTAACTGATACAGGGCAAATCAGAGCAAGATTTGATTATACGGACGCTGCAGTAAGCGCGGAACCGCTTTTTAAAAGCGCAGAGCCGCTCTTTTATCTGACGCTTAAATTCAGAGAGGTTTAAAAATTTTGCGAAAAGTCAAATTTATAAAAAAGGAGACCCAGTTTAATGGCAACGAATATAAATTTTTATAAAAACGAGGAATGCACTCAGGCGGTATCTACGGGGGATAGACCGTTTCCGGATCCTGCGATTTCGATTTTGGCCCCCTCGTCAAAAATCGACGAAGTAACGATCTATGCAAAAATTACGGATCTCGCCGCTACCTTTTATCCGCATATAACTCTAATCTATGAAAAGCGTAATATAGAGTATCTAGGTGCAAGCGTCGGAGGAACCGAGATGAAAATATTCGAAGTAAGCGGCGAGGGAAAAGACGCATTAGAGTTTAATTCCTTAAGCGGCGGTATGCCGACCGAGGGGGAATGTTATGCTTTTTCAGGCACGACAAACGCCTTGCGAGTAGATAAGGTAAATGGTAATAAAATAAGCTTTACGGGCGAGGATCTATCCTATATCAAAAAGGGGGAGCTCGCCTTTCTTTTGCTTCCTTTATTTGAAAGCGGACCTTCTGCGAGTAAGGCGGTGCATGCCGTCAAACTTATCAGGCGGGTAAGCTTTGCCGACGTTACGAAGCGGGTGGATTTCCGCTATTATTTAGCGGCGTATTGGAGCGACCGTGCATAAACTCAAATTAGGATATAAGGTAGAAATTTCGCAAACTCGTCCATGGACGAGATATTGCGATAGCTATACGGATAAGTATCTGAGTATGTTAATATTCGGAGCCATAAGGCCGAAGGGAGTCGCCGCTAATTTTTATCTAGCTACTAACGGCAATGCCCGTGGAAGTGCACAATATGACTTTAAGCTAGCCGTGATCAAAGCAAAAATTTATAATCTTAAAATTGAGGAAAATTTCATCTTAAAGCCCGCTCTGCACTCAAAAATTCTTGCTTTTTGCTGGAGGAATAGAGCCTACCGCCCCGCCGCTACGATTTATAAAAAGGTAGAGCGATGGTAGTAGAATACGGCTTTAAGGTCTTTGCCTTAAAAGGCGGCGTAAAAAGTGAGCTTCGCGGCATTAGCGAGCTTAGCATTTGTAGCGAGGAAGGCGAGCTGCAAGCTACGGCGTCTTTAAAAATAGCCGCTTCCTCTCTCTCTGCTCCGATAGATGAAATTATAATAAGCTGCTCGCATTTTGAGGATAGCCTTTTCGAGGTGAGCGAAGTTTTAAGCATAGATGCAAATTTTAAAAAGCTCGTCGCCAAAACCCCGCTTAAGTTACCCAAAGGGATATCAAGCTTAAAAGATTTAGCCCTTTTGGGGCAAAGGGTAAGCTTTCTTTGCGATGCACCGCAAGATACTCCGCTAGCAGGGCTTTCATATTCGGACGTTCAATCGCTAGCCTCGGCGCTAGAGGGCATAGGGCTTAGTTTTTGGGCGAATGATCGCGGAATTTTTATAAGCGATAGATTTTATATCGCTCGTGATGCTACGCCCGTAATGGAATTTAACGAGGATAACGTAATAGACTTTAATCTTAGCCTTGGCGCACCGCAAAACATCGATACGATAATTTTTAACGATAAAAACGAGGATATCTATTCCGAAGCCGAGCTTACTGCGGTAATCGATCCCGATCCCCACCCGGTAACCCCGAGGGAGGTTTTAAGATATAAGGACGACGAAAACGGCGATGTTTACGTAATCTCTCCGCTTCGCGCGGTAGGTAAAATTTTCGCAACCCCGGCTTGGGAGGTGAAAGATATTAGCCTAAACGCACCTAACGCCTCCTTTTTCGCGGATTATCGCGCGGTGGAGGAGTTTGAGCTAAGCGAGGATATCCACGTAAAACTTACGGGCTTTATTAAAAGACTAATAGCTGTAAGCCTTGACGGAACGCCGCTGCAATTTAGCAAGCAAACGGCGCAAGAGCAGCACGGCAATATCTATAAAGATAATGTGCTTTGCTTCGAGGGCCCTTTAAGCGGAACGCTAAAGGTAGCTTATGAAAGCAATATCTATCTTTTCGTATGCCCTGCTCGCGACCTACCCTCTGCATTAAGCATCAAAGCGGAGTATAAAAATTTGCAAATAGATCATTTGCATAAATACGAGATTACGAAGTTTTATCCTAAAGGCTATACCCATACCTTTAGCCTGATGCGTGATTTTGATGTAGATAGCGCGCTTATCGCGCATGCCGGCTTTAAGCTCGGCGCGCAAAGCTTTAACGCCGATCCTTTCGGGGAAGTGGAGATTAAATTTAGCGATTACGGAGCTTATAAACTAGAGCTATATTTAGACGAAAAGCTAGAAAAAACGATGAATATCGGCTATTTCGCAAACGAATTTAACTGCGATTTTAATGAAATTAAAGAGAAGGATTGAAGATGGCTGACATAGTATTATACAAAGATGCCGCCTGCGAAAAGGCGCTAAAAATGGATTCAGGAGATATGAATTCAGACTTTAGCCTAAGCTCTAGTATTTTTAGTCGTAAACGCAGCAACGGTACTTCAAGCCCTAGGGGTCGCTTTACGGTATGGGCTAAGGCAACAAACCCCGTCGCTAGGGTTTATTGTGCCATAGTAGCAGATAGATTTTCGACCATACTGAGCTTCGACGAAGACGCATGGCAGGGCAAGCTTTATATACCCGAGGGCGGGAAGCTGGGCGGGCAAGATATCGAAGCGATATTGAAGCTAATAAAGTATTCAAGCGCCCCGGATACTACCGATCCCACAAAAACGCTTCATAGCTTCAAAACCCCGCTATTTTTTGTGAATGATAGAGGTAAGGCATATCGCCTTGAGGCGGTAGATAGTGCGGGCAATCCTAGCTGGTCCAGCGAGAAACCCGATGAAAAAAGTAGCATATACCATCTAAAAGATATAGGAGATTGCTCCAGACCTACGCCCATAAATATGGAGCTTACGGATGATAGCGGCGGGATTTACGCACAAATGGGAATTTTACTAATGTGGGGCTAAGATGGAGTTTATAGCAGACGAAAGCAATGGCGGATATAGGGGACAGACCAAAGAGTGGATCAAGCTTGAACTTATTAATGGCGCGGTTAGCAGGAAATACTATAAGGCGCTTGAAGGCTCGTATCTGGTGCCCCTAAGTGGTAAAAAGCCCGGACACAATAGAAAACCTGTGGGGCAGAGCTATGATACTTATGCCCTTGGCGATTATCGCATCTATCTCGACGATCAAAAATTTGTACCGTTTTATAATGATAATTCAATCATAGATTTTGTGTCGATTCAGGCGTATCCTGACCGAAAGCAACAATATCACGATACCTATGATGTAAGAGACGATGAGCTTTTGATATTCTGCGACGACGGCAAAAAGATCCGCGTAAAGGAGATGTTTCGCTTCGCTTTAAGCAGAGAGTTATATTTTGCAGTTCCTAATAGCGATGGAAGCAAAACAAAAACTACGCCCTTTTTGGATTTTGCAAACAAAAGAGGAAAAAGCGATTATTTCAAAACCGTAAAAAACATGCTGAACGAATATAGATTATTTTTCTGCCAAAATCCACAAGGCAAAAGCGAAAAATATATCAAAAACGCCTTCGGCTTTGAAAGAGCTAAGCGCGCGTTAAAAAAGAAATTTTTAGCCGCAGTTTCTCTGCACTCGGTTTGGAAGGGGGAGGATGTATTCAAAGGTCCTGCACTGCCCGGGTATACGACCGCGCTTAGCCTATTTATCAAAGAGGGAAATAGACTAAAAATGGAGGTATATTATATTGGATTAGACACGGAATATTACCCAGATAGTCGTCGGGTCCGTGAATATACCTATAAGGAGGAGATCTCCCTTAAAGACGAATTGACCGAGATAGTATTATGGGCGGATGATAGAGCCATAAATTATTATGAAAGATGGTGGGGTATAGGGATTTTTTCGCAAAGCAGAACCCCTAAAAGGAAGGCTATAAAGCCGCCCGAGTATTGGCACTTTGCTAGGTTGCAAGCCCCCGGTCAGTATAAAAAGATCCGCGAAAAGCTCTATGCGGACATCTTTTTAAACGAATTTAACGCCCTGGCATATGTCTATAATATGACCGGCGAACATCCGCAAGGAGGCGATTTAGAAGCATTAAAAAAGTGGTATTGGTATTCTTGGGAGGAGGAGAAATGACGCAGATCAAAGGGAGTGAGAAAAAAAGTGCCAGAGGAGCAGTGAAGTTTATATTTGATCGAAGTGACGAGCTGCACGGTCAAATAAAGCTCGATTTGGATCAGGACGAGCGCGTCATAGAGGCTTATGCCCGCAGGTATTTTTTGGACCACGGCGCGCGCGTAAGCGAGGTTAGCCTGCGTGCTCCGCTTCAAAGCGTGCGCACAGGCGATATCATAAAGATAGATATGCCCCGTTATAGCGTGCCTGCAGCACCTGGAGAGGATAGATTTATCGTCACGGCGGTAGAGACTCGCGTCACGGCTAGCGGCGCATTCGTAAACATAACGGCAAAAAGGTGGGATTTTTAATGGGATTGAAACAGACGATAAAAAATATGATACGCGCGCAGATAAAAAGCGACACGCCGAAGCAAGGTAGCGGATATAAGGTGCTAGTGCGCAAAACTGGCGAGGCAATAAAAAAAGTCAAATTTATAAATAAATTTAGCTTTTGAATTTTTTGCTCGTAGGCGAGCTTAGCTCTGCTTCGCTACGCTCGCAAGAAACGCCGCTTCGGCTTCGCCTTGCGTCGCTACGCTCGTTTTGCTCGCCCGAGAAGTAAATTTAAGGAGGATTTATGGTCTTGGAAATTACCAGGTTCAAGGAGATTGATGATATGACGCTAGGGCGCTTCGTATTGCGTGACGGCGAAAAAGAGGTGCTAAAGGGATATACCTGCGAGCCTGCGGGTCCCGATACCACGCAGAGCGGCATGGATAGACGCATACCGCAAGGAAGGTATCAAATAGCCTGGCACGATAGTCCGAAATTTAGAGTTCGTCTGCCGCTTTTATGGAATGAGCTGGTGCCAAAAACTCGCTGCATCTTGATCCATTCGGGCAATACCGGAAGCAATACCGAGGGCTGCGTGCTACTGGGTTCATCTTTGGGCGCGCACGGAGTGAAAGACTCCCGTGCGGCTTTGAGCGCACTGCTTGCCACCGTAAAAGGGCAAGAATTTGCGGTGCAGGTTGTGAATCGGATAGGAGAATAGCAGTAGGATTTTTATTACGAATTATTTATGCGATTAAAGGCCTTTTAAACGGTCTTTAACCGTCTATACGCCGTATTCTAAAGCTCCGCGGCTATTTCGTCTTTGATGATCTCTTTGATCTTGTCAAATTTGCGGCTTTTGACGTAGCTTTCGATCAAAAACTCAAGGTATGGAGGAAACGACGTAGTGGATCCCCAGCCGCGCACCGTCGGGTATGGGATTTTAGAAATTTCGGCGAACTCTTTTTTGTTGAGACCCGCAGCATCCAGCATTTTTTGAAATTTTTCTTTATCCATTTTGCATTACCTATATTATATTTTTCGGAATTGTAGCAAAAAAATACAAGAAAATCAAGGTTTTGTATTTTTAAGATACACCATTAAGAAGTTTTTAAGTATTGATACGATACAATGATGCCATAAAAAGAGATTGAAACGATACAATCTCAAGAGGTGCGGCGAGACCCAATGAAAAAACATCTCGCCGCAAGTTGCTCCCAAAGGAGCCTTTATTATACCATAAAGGATAAAAAATGAAAAGCTACTACAACAAAGGCGAAGCAAACGCGATCCTCTCCGGCATCGCAAGATGGCGAAACGGCATACACGGTGCCATAGACACCACTGGAACTTTCCCGTCAAACACTACGCTAGAGCGAATCGAAGTATTCATCAATACTATCCTCTCCGCAGAGGACAGAGAAGCTATAAGACTAAACGATACCGACAAAAAGGTTTTTTCATGGTTCGTGCACAACCTAAAGAGCGCTGAAAAGCGGGCGGAGTATCAACGCATGCTAGATATGGACGTTGATATCAACGAACTTGAACGCGTTATAAAGGGTAAATAATGGAAAATCTAGCTTTATTATCGGATGAAAAATTGCTTGAGCTCATCACCCAAGCAAAGGCTATCATAGAGGGCCGCAAAGCAGACAAGCAGTTCATTGTCGAGACGTTTGAGAGCATAGACCCTAGAAAAAACGGCCATGCATATATGGCTAGGATAAGCTTTACAGACGGCAAGGTTAGCAGAGAATTCATCGATTGCAATGGCAAGAACTGGGACAGCAAACACAAATATTACGATACCTCTTTCACCTTCAGGGCAAAAGAAGGCGACAAATTTGAGGCACGGCTTGATGACGGCAGCTGGAAAAGCGATAGTAAGGTTTGGTATATGGTCGTCAAAAACGAAAGCGGCGAGTTGGAGCTGAAGCGTTTCGGGTCGCTCAAGGTAGTGCAAGAGGCGTGATATGACCCTCACAACTATAGCCCGAGACTATCTCGAAGCTCTCGGGCAGATAAATTTCGAGCAGAGCCGCAAGCAAAAGTTCGCGTTCTCACATACGAAATATCTGCCGAAAGATGCCGCCTGCATCAAGAAAGTGGATATTCAAAAGTGGCTGGCGGGGCTTGAGGAAGGTCTAGCCCCGAGCACTATCAAGCGCGTCGTGCTGTGCTGGCGCAGAGCCTGCGAGCAAGCCGTAGAAGCTGGAAAACTTGCGAAAAATCCATTTGTGGGCGCAAAATATCCGAAGATCCCGCGCAGCAAAACAGATCCATTCTCGGCGGAGGAGGTGGAGCTAATGCTTTCAAAGGCTAGCGGGCGACTTGAGAGCTTTCTTGCTTTTGCATTCTATACGGGGGCTAGATGCTGTGAAATTTTGGCTCTGCGCTGGGAGGATATAGATATGGAAGCCATGAGTATATCGATCAACAAGAGCCTCACGGACGGGCTTGTCAAACCTCGCACCAAAACCGGAGAGGATAGGCTCGTGCCTATATTTGCGCCGCTCTTGCCATACATTACCCAGCTTGAAAAAGATAGGGATAGCGAGTGGGTCTTTTCGGAAAGGGGCGATCATCTTTTCGGCTCTACCTCTTTGTTTGGAAACGGCAAATGGCGTAAATTTCTAGCCGAATGCGGTATCCCATACCGAAGCGCCAGACATACCCGCCACACATTCGCGACGCATATGGTCGAGCGCGCAGTAAGGGGCGAAATCCCACTGAAATGGGTATCACAAATACTAGGACATGCGAGCTTGGATATGACGATCAGGGTATATGCGCGGTTTCTACAAAACGAGCATATGAAAATCGATCGCTCGATAAATCTATACTAAATTCTTTTTTAAACTCAAATATATTAAACTTTTAAAGGGTATTTAAAAAGCCGTTTTAAAATAAAAATTTACGTTTCAAATCAAAGTGGAAAACCGCTGAATTTACTCCACTTTGATTTTAAGCGTAAATTCGCTTTGATTTGAAAAGCGGTTTTACACATACTCGCTCCTCTTTTCGAGATAAAATTTTAAAAATTATACAAAATTTGTAAGCAAAATTTACTAAAAACAGCTCAAATTTAAAAATCAAAAATAAGCGTTTTTATGCTTATAGTAATGGCGTTTGGATAGTTATAAATTTAAGCTACTCCGCTGCTTTTAAATTTAAAAAGTTAAATCCATTTTAAACAGAATTTGCGTAAAATCCCATTTCAAAAATGTATTGCGCGAGCGGCGACGGCAAATTCAAGCATCATAACGGCGATACCAGATTAAAGTCTCCATAGCGGCGATGGACATAAAACATCGTGGCGGTGCTAGGCTAATCGTCGCGGCGCGCCGGACATAGCCCTCGCAGTACGCCAAGCATGAAGCGTTCGTAACGGAGCTAAATTTAAAGCCCGCGCGGCGATAATCAAAGCATCGCCCGCCGTTCATCTGTGCACTGCAAGCAGCGAACCGCACATTAAAATTTAAAGGTATAAAAGAATGAAGATTTTCAAAGAGCGAAGCTGCAAGGCACGCTCGGCGCTCTCTGCCTACTGGTCGGCAGCGCGGCGTATTCTATAAAAGGCGAGATCGCGTACTTGGATTCTCAAATCTTAGTGTGGATTTTTGCCTTCACATTCCTTTATCACGCGCTTAAAAACATCCAAAATATTACGGGCCCGCAGGTCTTTATAATCTTCAAATACGCCTATAGCATCGCGCTTGCGGCGCTACTATATTTTTCAGCCATTTATATACTCAGAAGATGTGATTGTAATAGGCTGCAAATATACGTGCCGTATTTGATTTTTGCGGTTACGCTCTCTTGGATAATTATAAATTTTAAATTGCGCGCTGCCACCGGATGCAAGCTTTTTATCGTATACGCCGCACTGCTAATCGCAGACATAATCTACGGCATGATGTTCAAAATACCGGCCCCCGCCGCTATAACGATGAGCGTCATAAATTGCATGGAACTGCTAAATTTAATCTTAAATCCATTGGCGTCCGTAGTGCTGCTTCTTGCGTGGCTTAATATAAAAAATCCCGCCGAAGCAAAGGGTCTATGGAGCCAGACGCAGAGATAAAATTTGCTTGCGTTTATACCGCGCGGAGTTTAAATTTAGACTGCGCCGGGGCGTTTACAAAGATAAAATTTCACGCTCGCATGCGCCGTTTTGTCAAAGACATATGGCAGCCAAAATCCGCCCGCTTGCATCCATCTAAGCAGCGCTAGCCATGCGCCGCATCGGCGCGATCCTCGGCAAGATCAAGCAAATATGAAATTTAAGCAAATGCCGCTTTATACGATTATAAGGCCCCTTCGCCGCACTCGTAGCCGAAAATTTTAATCCCGGTATCGCTCTGCTCGTAACGTAGCGCGGGGATTTTTTGCAGTAGATTTTTTAGCTTTTCCAGATCGTTTTTCCGCCCGCCGTCGAAGGCTCGCGGCACCCACACCCACGCGATCTCGTCGTATGCAAACGAGCCTACCGTAAAGCTAGCCCGCTTTGAGCCCGCCTCCCATTTGGAGGAGTTTTTGATAGCATAGAAGTTTGGATAGAGGATTTTTTTGATGATGAAGCATTTGCAAAATTTAAAATCCGCGAAAAACTCCGCCCACGTCGCATCCTCGGTAAAATAGCCCTTTGCGCGCAGACGCTTTTTCTCTTTGCGCAGCCTGATCGGCTCATAAAATCGCTGCCAAGCCCTTGCGCAGGCATCCATAAACGCGAGCATGCGGGCGAAGTAAATTTTAAAAAGCGCCTTAAAAAGCTCCATCTACTTCTCGATCTGCGATTTTAGCGATTTATCGATTGCGATCTCGTTTGAGTTTATGTCGATCGTTTGAAGCGCCTTGTCCTGGAAGATAAATCCGACCTCCTTCGCGCCGAAGCTCTTGGCGATCGCCTCCAGCGTATCGGTCGCGGATTTGTGGATCTTGCCGCCAAGATCGTTGATGATTTTTAGCGAGAGCTGCTTGACCTCG
This sequence comes from uncultured Campylobacter sp., assembly GCF_938045345.1. Classification (GTDB taxonomy): domain Bacteria; phylum Campylobacterota; class Campylobacteria; order Campylobacterales; family Campylobacteraceae; genus Campylobacter_B. The sequence goes on along the minus strand of NZ_CALIMS010000013.1, from coordinate 16,949 downwards.
TCCTTGGCGTCGTCGATGAGGAGGTTTTTATCACTCTCGTCAAAGCTCGCGCCGAATAGCCCGTTTAGCGAATCGGGCAGCAGAAACGGCAGCAGCTTGGCGTTTTTCTCGTCGTAAATTTTCATATCTTTGATCGAGTATTTGTATTTGCACGGCGGCATCTTGATCTCGTAGCGATCCTCGCCCTGCGGCAGTATCGCAAACTCGGGGCTTAGTAGGTCGTAAACAAACTCGATCTCAAACTCGAAGATGATGGCGATCTGCTTTTTCGTCATCAGCGGCGAGACGAGCGAGCCCAGCAGCCCGCTGCCTACGTTTTGCTTGCGCGTGACGATCTCTTTGGAGTAAATTTTAAAAACGCTCAGCTCGCCGATGCTTTTAAGCCGCGTGATGTCGGTGGCGATCTGCGGCTTGCCCGCCTGCTCGCCGCTTTTGCGCATCTTAAAAAACATAAAAACCAAGATGCAAAATATCACTAAATTTAGAAGAAAAGCAAAATTTTCCAAATTTCATCCTTTAAAATTTTATCGGTATTTTAGCAAAATACAGCGCCGATTTGTAGTGCAATTGAAATTTTACGATTTTTGCGGCAAGAAATTTTAAAATCGCAAAAGAAATTTTAAAGAAGCGAGCCGCGATTATAAAATTTAACGCGAGCCGCAAGGCTCGCACCGCTAGCGTCGTCGGGGGTTAGGTGGGGTTTGTGGGCGAGCAGAGCAATGCGGTGCTGCGGGGTAGCGCCGCCTCTGCGAGAAGTGTGACCTCGCAATTCAAGCCCCCCTTCCCGCCCCAAGAGAAATATACCAAGAGCTAAAAATACTCAAAAAATTTAACGTGGCGAAATTTCTATAAATTTGCTCTACAAATTTAGCTTACTAAGGCTTAAGTCTTTTGAAATTTTATCGATATAAATTTTAAGCAAGTGTACGTATTATGTATAATACGCAAGGGGGCAGCGCTCGGAGTTGCGAGGCGCGCCCGCTCCCTTACCAACCCCCACCCGCGCGACGCTAGCGGTGCGGACTGTGTCCGCGTTATTTAAACTGCGGCTGCGCCGCATATTTTGAATTTCAAATTTTACGTAAAATTTAAAACCGCGGGCCGCAAAGTGTTCCGGCATAGTGGATATAAAAAGGGGGCAAATTAAAATTTACCCGCTATAAGCCGCGATCAGGATGCAAGCGAGTAAATTTTGAAATTTCAGGCAAATTCACGAGCGAAAATAAATTTTACAAACTCTGACGAAATTTTACAAAATCTCCCTAAAATCATACCCTGCGTTTTTGAGCGCCCAGGCGATGTCCTCTTGATGAGCCTTGCCCTTGGTCTCAAGCGTGATCGTAATCTGCGCGTCGCCGTACTCGATATTGGTCGAGAAGCGGTCGTAGTCGATCTTGACGATGTTTGCGTTGGCGCGGCGCAAAATTTCGGTAAGCCCCGTAAGCGCGCCCGGCTTATCGACGAGCGTGACGTTGATCGTCATCTTGCGGTGCGACTTGATAAGACCTTTTTCGATGATAATGTTTAGCATCTGCACATCGATGTTGCCGCCGCTTAGGATGATACCGATCTTTGCGCCCGCGGGGAATGCAAATTTCGCGTTCATCAGCGCTGCTACTCCCGCCGCGCCCGCGCCCTCGACGATGATTTTTTGCTGCTCGAGCAGATAGAGTATCGCGCTTGCGATCTCCTCGTCATCGACCTGCACGAACTCATCGACGCACTCGATGATCGTGCTAAGCGTGATCTCGCTCGTATCTCGCACCGCGATGCCGTCGGCGATAGTGCGGACCGATTTGGAATTTAGCGGCTTTTTCGCGACGAAGCTATCGTGCATCGCGGGCGCGCCCTTGGCGGCTACGGCGATGATTTTAATGTCCGGATTGATCTGCTTGGCGCAGCTGCAAACCCCCGTCGCAAGCCCGCCGCCACCAACCGGAACGACGATGTATTCAAGATCTGCGACCTCCTCGATCATCTCAAGTGCGATCGTGCCCTGGCCTGCTTGGACGAACTCGTCGTTGAAGGGATGTACGAACGTCAAATTATGCTCTTTGGCATATTCCAGTGCAAACGCATACGCCTCGTCGAAATTATCGCCCTTTAGGATGATCTCTGCGCCCAGAGCCTTCGTGCCGCTTACCTTAAGTAGCGGCGTGGCTTCAGGCATTACGATCACGGCATGCACGCCGAATTTTTGCGCGCTCATCGCTACGCCTTGGGCGTGGTTGCCCGCGCTTGCGGCTATTACTCCATGTGCCCGCTCCTCGTCCGTGAGGTGGGCGATTTTATTGTAAGCGCCGCGAATCTTATACGCGCCGGTGCGCTGCAAATTCTCGCTTTTGAGATACACTTCTGCGCCGTAAAGCTTGCTGAGCTTCGGCGCCAGAGCAAAGGGCGTTTTATAGACGAAATCGTTTATCGTGCGCTTTGCTTGGATAATTTTATTTAGATCAACCATTTATTTCCTTTCGTAATTTTAAATTTTGTTATTATACATATTTTAGGCGAAATTTTATCCCACGCGAAACCTAAATCCGCGACTTCGGTTTTAAGCTCACCTAGCTCCTGCGCCGCAACAGCACGCCGCATTCGATATGCGCCGTATGCGCGAACTGATCGAAGATCGCAAACCTGCGCACCTCGTGCGTAGCGCAAAGCGAGCGTAAATTTTCAAAAAGCGTCTGCGGGTTACAGGAGATGTAGATCAAATTTTGAAAATTTTTTATGAAATCAATCACGCTAGGCTCGAGCCCCGCTCGCGGCGGATCGATCAAGACGTGCGAAAAATCGTAGCCGAAAATATCGATCCCCTTTAGCCGCTCAAACTCGCGCTGCCGCGCAAATGCGCTCATTAGCTCATCTGCACTAAGGCGGACGAATTGCGCGTTGCAAACGCCGTTGAGCTCGCAGTTTATGCGGGCGTTAGCAATCGAGCTTTTTGAAATTTCGCTCGCCAACACGCGGTTAAATTTAGCCGCAAGCGGGATGGTAAAGTTGCCGTGCCCGCAGTACAGCTCCAGCAGATCGCGCGCGGCGGAGCTTTCTGGGCGCACGGCATGTTGTTCGCAGCTCGAATTTTGCGGGGCGGACTGCTCGTGGCCCGAATTTTGTGCGCCGCGCCCTTCGCAGGCTGAATTTTGCACGCTTTGTTTTTCGCAATCCAAATTTTTCGTGGCGGAACTTTGCGCGTCCAAATCCTTACGAGCGAAATTTTTATCCGCAGAGCTCTCGCCTGCGGACGCACAGTTAGATTTCGCGGAATTTTTGCCGTTAAATCTCGCTTGCGCAGAATTTGATGGAGTAGAATTTCGGCACGCGGCGTCAAATTCAGTGGAATTTTCAGAAACGAAATTTCGATCCGTAGAATTTTGCGCGGCAGACTGCTCGCAGCCGTAATTTTGCACAGCGGAATTTTGCGAGGCAAAATTTTTTTCAGTAAAATTCTTTGCGGCGAAATTCTGCGCGGCGCACACCTCGCTTGCGCCCTCTTTGCCGAAGTCCACGCAGCTTCTCGCCCAGGCGATCATCTTTTCGTTCACGCCGCGGTTGGGCTGGATAAAGGCGTTTTCGCCGAAGCGAAATTTATAAACTCGCCCGTCCACGCAAAGCTCGTCTGTGAGGCTTAGCTCGCCGCTTAGCAGCTTCTGTCCGCGCGCGCGAGCCATAACCCCGATGCCAAGCTTGTCCGCCAGCTCGCAAATTGCCTCCTGCTCGCGCTCGCCCAGGCGCTTGTGATAAAGCAGCGTCGCCAAAATCCCGCTGGCGCACGAGATGAACTCGACGCCGAAGAGCCTCTCTTTTAAAGCTTCGTTCCGCCTAAGCGCTTCCAGCAGTTGCGGCATTAAATTTGCGATAGGAAGCGCTACCTTGGGGCATTCGTTAATTAAAATTTTCTTACTCTGTGAGCCGCCCATCGTGTAGGCAAGATCAAATGCGCTATGCCAAATATCGTGCCAGATGCCAAATTCCGCCCTGATGCGGTAATTTTGCGGTTGCGAGGCAAAAAATTCAAACTCGCCGTCAAAAAATTCTCTAAGCTTATCGGCGATCAGACGCTTTTTGTATGAAATTTGATCCTCATAGGGCTCACCGAGCGTGCAGCTGCCGCAACTACCGAAGCTTTCGCAATTCATACATCCACTCTTTTACCCACCACGCGCAGTAAAAGAATGATAGCTGCAATACCCAAGATCAGACATCCCCACACGCTAAGCCCAAAGCCCGCAGGCAGGTAGCCGCAAACAATACTGATGCCGCAAACGACCAAAGCATAGGTCATCTGCGTGCTTACGTGCTCGATGTGATCGCAACCTGCGCCCATCGAAGAGAGGATCGTCGTATCTGAAATCGGCGAGCAGTGATCGCCGAAGATCGCCCCCGTAAGCACCGCGCTGATGTTTACGCACATGAAAACGTGAAATTCCTCGCCGCTAAGTCCGTATTTTTGCCCCACGGCGTGCGCTAACGGTACGGCTAAAGGTGTGACGATGCCCATAGTACCGAAGCTTGTGCCCGTTGAAAATGAGATAAACGAGCTAAGCACGAAGATCACGATCGCAAGAGCAAAGCGCGGCGTTGCGTCGCTTAGAAGCTCGACTAGGTAGCGCGAAGTGCCAAGCTCTTTGATAACCGAGCTAAGCGACCATGCAAAAAGCAGGATTATGACGGTATTTAGCATACTTTTCCAGCCGCCAACCCAGACCTCGATCGCCTCTTTGACGCCGTAAATTTTTTGCGCGATGCCTAAAGCGACGGCGATGATCGATGAAAAGAGCGCGGATTGAAACAGCACGACCGAGGCGTCCGCTGCGCTAAATGCGGTACGGATCGAAGTAAAGCTAAGAGGAGCTGCCTTGACCGCCTCCAAAGCCTCGCCCTCCAGCGAGCTGTAGCCATTAAAATAAAACCCGATGACGGAAAGAACGATCATCGCCCCTAGCGGGATTATCGCGTTTAGCTTGCGAAGTACTACGCCCTCTTTGGGTACGAAAATTTGATCCTCTAAATTTTTAATTTTAAACTCCGCAGCTCCGCTCTTTCCGCCGCGAGATGCGATCTCTGCGCGATACATCGAGCCAAACTCCCTACTCATCACTGCCGTGGCGACTACGAAAAAGATCATGAAAATATTATAAAATCTATACGGGATCGTCTCAACGAAGACGGTGAAGGCGTTTATGTTTTCTACGCCGATCTGCGAGTAGGCCTCTTTGATCGCCGAAATTTCGACTCCGACCCAGGTGGAGATCACCGCGATGCCGGTGATCGGCGCTGCGGTCGCGTCGATGATGAAGGCGAACTTTGCGCGCGAAATTTTAAATTTATCCATAAGAGGTCGCATTATCGGGCCCACGATTAGGGCGTTTGCGTAATCGTCGAAAAATATCACGATACCCATCAGCCAAGTATAAATTTGACCCAAAACGGGAGTGTCGGCGTGTTTGCTAAGCCAGAGCGCAAGCGCCTTCGTACCGCCGCTTTTAGTCACCAGAGCGATGAGCCCGCCGATACACATAACCTGAAGCAAAATGCCCGCATTCCACGTATCCGCCATCGATTTTACCATACGCGAGCACAGATCGGTAAAAGCGAAAAGCGCCGAAGCCGCGATATTTTGATCGACCATACCGATAAGAAAGGTTCCGCTTAGCACGCCCAAAAACAGCGACAAAATCACGTCTTTGGTGATAAAAGCAAGCACGATCGCCGCGACCGGCGGGATAAGCGTCAGCACGCCGTAAAGCTCGCTGTTTCGCACGGCGGGTTCCACGTCCGCAAGCGCCAGCGCGGGCAAAAAAATCGCCGTAAAGATAAGCAAATTTTTTAACATTTTAATCCTTGATGATTGATAAAATTTTAAAATTTAACCTCCGATCGGGGGTTAAATTTTAAAATTCTGCGCGCATTGCAGCAATTATTCATAATTCACGCGCTTTCTTTTACGGCGATTATTGAGCGCCTTAATCGCGCAGCAAACTCTGCTATTTTGCTGCGTTTGCAATTTTGCGAACGCATTTTTAAGCAACTTGTCGCACAATAAAATCTCTCCGGTGCAAAATACCGCGCGCGGCGTAATCACAAGCGTTTTATAAGTGCATTTAAATTCTACTTAACATAGCAAAAGCCCCCAAGTCAAGGTAAAATTCCGCAACACTGCGACACTTGCTTTGCCGCAAAAGGATAAATTTTTCGCGCAAAATTTGACGAAATCCCGCTCTTGATCGCAAAGCAAAATCCCTCAGCAAAAATTTTATCGCGCATAAACGCAAAATATCGCCGTTTTTCAAGCCTGCCTGCGCGTTTATAAAATTTCAGAGCATGCAACCTGCGCAAGCAAAGCGATAAAATTTTAAAGCGTTAAATTCTACCAACTCGCACTCGAAAAATCTGCTAAATTTATAGAATTTACAAAGCGGCAAAACATTAAATTTAAAGCTCATAAAGCTTTTGCAAACCCAAAACGACGACGAAGCGGCGAGCGACCCTTTAAATCAAGCCCGCTAATTCTCACGCTCAGGTGCATCTTGCGGATCGCTCGTAAAATCATCGCTTACTTGCGTAGGACTTAATCCAAGCGAGCGCAAATAGCTCCGCGTAGCCGCTTCACCACCCGCAAGCGCGTAGTCTAGCGCATTTAGCCCCGCCTCGTCGGCCGCCTTTTCGTTTGCGCCCGATTTTACGAGCAATTCAACGATCTGCTTGGTACTTTTTTGCGCCGCAAACATCAGCAGTGTCTTGCCCGCGCCCGAACGCTCACAGCCGTCGCTACGCTCGCCTAACGATGCTAGAGCCTGGGCCTCGGCGCTGCCGATCTGGCGGACATTTACGCTAGCGTGCGAGTAGATTAGCAACTTTACGAGCTCATAATTTTTTGCCGCGGCGGCAAAAAATATCGGAGTTTGCCCAAGCGAGTTTTTATAGCCAACCAAGGCGCCTTTAGAGATCATAAATTTAGCGCTTTGAACGTTATTCATCGCGTAAAATAGCGAGTTTTCCTCGCCCGCATTTACCTGCGCGCCTCGCTCGATCAAAGCGCCGCTAAAGCGCTCGTCATATCCTAGCAAAAGTGCTAGATCCAGGGCATTATCAAGCTCGTAAATAGCAAAATCCTTGCTAAAAAGTAGCGTACGGAACTCATCTGCGCCTACTCCGCCTTTTAGCGCCAGCTCAAGCTCACCGTAATCTCCCGCCTTGCGATCCTTTGCAGCGTATGCGATAAATTCCGCTATCACGGCGCTTGCCAGCTCATCGGCGTCGTTTTTGTTGAATTTAACGGCGAAATAATCTCTTAGTGCCTCCCTGGCTGCTGAGATCTCGCCCATAAAATTGCCATAAGCGATGAAATTTCCAATCTTGCGCTCGGAGTAAAATTCTAAGGCTTCAAGCGATTTTTCGCTAATTTGCGCGTAGTTTTTCTCTTTAGCATAGCTCAAAAAGCCCTCGCCATCCATCCCCGCAAATGCCAAGGTTCGCTCAAGCCTTTTTTCGTTCAGCAAGGCTTCGTTACCGACACAATCGATATTTTCGTCCCTGATCTCAGAAGCTGCGCTTTTTAAATTTTGCAAAAATTCTGCGCCAGCTAGCGAGCCTTTACAGCCAAAATCGCTTTGCAGTAGCTCTTCGTCCGCAGGCTCTTTGCTAAAAAAGCCGCGCGGATCGCTTAGTATCTGCTCGCAAGAAGCGCCAAAAAGCGTGCCGCAAAAAACAAACGAACCCATTAGAATTTTTCGCATCGCTACCTCGAATTGCATTTGAAGCGTTATTTTACCTTTAAATTTATTTATTAAAACTTAGTGCGGGCGGTGGAATTCTACAGAATTCCTTTCAACCTTATAAAATTTTGCGGAATTTTTAAAATTTTACGGCGCAGCGGCGAGCGGTGCTAAATAATGGCAGTTAGAGGCGCAGCAATGAAGGGCTATATGAGGGCACAGCGATCGGCAGGCTAAAATTTTAAAATTTACGCGCGAGCTAGCGGTAAAATAAAATTTTGCAAGCTGTACAAATCTGGCGGAATTCCGTACTAGGCTTATCGTGAAATAAAATTTTTTCAAGTGGAGCCCGTTCCGCGGAATTCTACACGCATTAGTAGCCAGATAGAATTTGCGAGGTAAAATTCCTTGCAGAATGAAATAATTTTGCGCGTTTTGCACGGAACAATTAAAATTTCGCCGCGCAAAATTCCGCGCCTAGCGCAAAATCCGTCGCGTTAAAATTTAGCAAATTTCAATCTGATGGAATTTAGCACGACCGTTACGGAGCTAAAGCACATCGCCGCAGCGCCGTACATCGGCTTTAGAAGCACGCCGAGCGCCGGATATAGCGCGCCTGCTGCGATCGGGATACATACGGCGTTGTAAAAGAGCGCCCAGAAAAGGTTTTGCCTAATCGTCCGCATGGCAGCACCGCCTAGACGGAATAGATATAGCACGCTTTCAAGGTCGTTTTTTATAAAAATCACGTCGCCCGCGCCCTTGGCTACGTCGCTGCCGCCGTTCATCGCGACGCCGATACTAGCGGCTTTTAAGCTCGGTGCGTCATTGACGCCGTCGCCCACGAAAAGCACCCGCCTGCCCTCATCGGTCAGGGATTTGATGAACTCATATTTGCTGCTTGGAAGCACTCCGCTTTTTACCTCGTCGATGCCGAGATTGCGAGCGACAAAATTTGCCGTTTTGGCGTTATCGCCCGTTAGCATGACGGTTTTTACGCCGCTTTTTTGCAGCGCCTGTACGACGCCCTGCGCTTCGGCTCTAATCTCGTCGCTAAATGCGATGAAGCCCGCGTATGAGCCGCCTATCGCGCAATAAACGACGCCAAAGCCCTTGTCTAAAAGCTCCTCCGCTTCTACTTCGACGCCCGCATCCACGCCGCGCTCGCGCAGAAAGCCCGCGCTGCCGCAAAGAATTTCGCCGGTGGGATTTTTCGCGACGATCCCCTTGCCCGCGATGCTTTCAAACTCGCCGTTAAATTTAGAAATTTCGCCGAATTTCAGCTCGGCAAATTTTACGATCGCCTTTGAGATCGGATGCTCGCTAAGCTTTTGCGCGCTTGCTAGAGCGTAGAGATCTTGAGCGCTCAGATCGCTGAAGTTTACCGAAATTTCGCCCTTGCTAAGCGTACCGGTTTTATCGAAAACCGCGACGTCGGCGCCTTTTAAAATTTCTAAAATTTCGGGATTTTTTATTAAAATTCCAGCCTTTGCGGCGTTTGAGATCGCGCAAACGATCGCAATCGGCGTCGCAAGCCCTAGCGCGCACGGGCAGGAGATGATAAGCACGCAAATAGCGGCGGATGCGGCATATGAGAGCCGTCCGTCAAGCGCCATCCACGCTATAAAACTAGCAAGCGCGATCAAAATCACCGCGGGCACGAAGATATTTGAAATTTTATCCGCAAAGCGCGCGATTGGCATCTTTTTATTGCCCGCTTCGTTCAGCAAATTTTTAATCTCGGCAAGCAGCGTCTGATGCGAAAATTTCGTCACCTTCACGTAGATGACGCCGTCCGTGCTGACGCAGCCCGCATTTACCTCATCGCCCACGCCTTTATAAACCGCCAAGCTCTCGCCGCTAATGAGCGAGGTGTCGATCTGTGCGCCGCCTTCTACGATAAGCCCGTCGCAAGGGATGCGCGAGCCGTTTTTTACTAGCACCTTATCGCCCGGCTTTAGCGCTTCTGCGTGCACTTCGGCTATCGTGCCGTCGTCTTTGATCAAAAGCGCGGTTTTGGGGCTTAGATCGATTAACCCCTTGATGTAGTCGTTCGCCTTCATCTTGCTGCGCTCTTCAAGGTATTTGCCGAGCGAGATAAAGGCGATTATCATCGAGGCGGAGGAGAAATAAAGATTGGTAAATTCGTTCTGCGCGCCGTGCGTATAGACCCATACTGCGGCCGTTAGAGAATAGGCAAACGCAAAAAAGCTTCCCATCGCCACGAGCACGTTCATATCAAAGCTTCTGTTTTTCAGCGAGCCGTAAGAGTGATAAAAGAAGTTCTTGCCGCAGTAAAATAGGCTCACGCACGCCATTGCCGCGCAAAGTAGCGCCTTTGGGACGAAGCTCAAAAACCCGCTCATCTCCACAGCCATTACCGCCGCGGCTAAAATGAGAGCGAGGATTAACCTAAATAGCGCCGCTTTGAGGTTGCGCCGCTTTTTGCGCTCCAAATCCTCGTAATCGACGGCGATGTCGTAGCCTAGCTTTTTGATCTTGGCTTTTAGCGTCTCCTCAAGCGCCGGATCAGCAAGTACGAACTCGCCGCTGCCGTTTGCGAAATTTACGTGAGCTTCCTGCACCCCCTCGATCTTGCGACTTACCCGCTCGATCGCATTGGAGCAGTTTACGCAGCTCATCCCGACGATATTTAGAGTGATTTTGCTTGGCATTACGTTAGTTCGCGCAGGCTAGCTTTTCTGCGACACTAAAGCCCAAATCGTCCATCTCCTCTTTAAATTTAGCCTCGTCGCGCGGATCTAAGCTCAAACTCACCACTCCGCTTGCCACGTCTACCTCAATCTCGCCAAAATCATCCTTAAGCGCATTTTTGATCGTCCTCGCGCAGTTTTCGCAGTGGATATTTTGCGCCTTAAATTTTACGCTTTGTTTCAAAGCCATGGATCTCTCCTTTGGATTAAAATTTCAAAACTTATACTACTTTTTAATAAATTTTATTTCAACGCCCGCTCCTGAAATTTAAGGGTTTTTCGTTATAATCACCCGTTTTAAATTTAAGCTTTAAGGAATTTTATGGGACGAGCTTTTGAATACAGACGCGCTTCAAAAGAAGCTAGATGGGGGAAGATGAGCAAACTTTTCCCAAAACTGGGCAAGGCCATAACGATGGCTGCGAAAGAGGGCGGCGAAGATCCGCTGATGAACTCCAAGCTGCGCGCCGCGATCGCTACGGCAAAGGCGCAAAATATGCCCAAAGACAATATCGACGCGGCTATCAAGCGCGCAAGCGGCAAAGATAGCGCCGATATCAAAACGATCTTCTACGACGGCAAGGCGCCGCACGGCGCGCTTTTAATAATCGAATGCGCCACCGACAACCCGACCCGCACCGTCGCAAACGTTAAGTCAATTTTAAACAAAGCTAAGGGCGAGTTTTTGCCGAGCGGCAGTTTGAAATTTATGTTTTCGCACAAGGCCGTTTTTGAAACCAAGCTGCCGAGCCGCGACATCGAGGAGCTGGAGCTTGAGCTCATCGACTTCGGTCTTAGCGAGCTTGAGATCAACGAGTTTGAAAACGACAAGGGCGAGCTCGAAAAGACGCTTCTAATCTACGGCGAATACGAAAGCTTCGGCACTCTAAACGAAGGTATCGAAAAGATAGGGCTTGAGATCATCAGCGCAAGCTTAAAATTTGTCGCTAACGAAAAGCACGAGTTTAGCGAGGATCAGCTTGGTGACATCGATGCACTGCTAGAGCGGCTAGAGGATGATGACGACGTGCAGGCAGTTTACACCAATATCGCATAGGAGAAAAAATGGAAAGCTTAAAAATTTACGACATCGACGCAGCGGCTTTGGCGCGCGATAAATACGCCGTTATCAAAACTGAAAAGGGCGATATGAGGCTGGAGCTTTTCGGCGACGAAGCTCCGCAGGCGGTTACGAATTTCGCTAGCCTCGCGCGTAGCGGGTTTTACAAGGGGCTAAATTTTCACCGCGTGATCCCAAATTTCGTAATCCAAGGCGGCTGCCCGCGCGGCACCGGCACGGGAGGTCCTGGCTGGCGCATAAAGTGCGAATGCGACCGCCAAAAGCACAAGCACGTGCGCGGCGCGCTATCGATGGCGCACGCAGGGCGCGATACGGGCGGAAGCCAGTTTTTCGTCTGCCACAGCGCGCAGCCGCACCTAGACGGCGTGCACACGGTGTTCGGTCGTATCGTAGATCAGCCTAGCCTGGCGGTTTTAGACGCGATTAGGCAGGGCGATAAGATCATTGACGTCGAGATTAAAGAGAGCTTATAGCCGTGATTAAATTTAAGCCGCGGGGCGCCAGACCGTGATAAAGATCGGCACGGACATAACCGCGGTGCGCAGGATCGCGGCGCTGCGCGCAAAATACGGCGTGAAATTTCTAAAGCGCATTTTGAAAAAATCCGAACGCTCCTCCACGCTACGCGACGAAAGTATCGCGGGCGTCTATGCCGCCAAAGAGGCGCTTAGCAAGGCACTAGGCACCGGCATCGGCGCGGAGTTCGGCTTCAAAGACGCCAAAATTTACAAAGACGCTCTGGGCGCGCCGCATCTAAAAATACGTAAAAAAATCCGCAAAAAATTTCATATCAAATCCACAAGTCTTAGCATCACGCACGACGCAAACGTCGCAATCGCGGTAGTCGCACTCGATATAAAACTAACGAAATAACGAATATATAAGAGGACGAATTTTGAAAAAATATCTTATTAATTTTCTAAAATTTATAAAGCGCCATTATATAATCTCTGCGATTTTTATCATCTGCATTTTGACTTTTATCCCTTATATGCCTATAAATATGGGTTTAAACTACGCCGGAGTTTGCACCAATCCCTTGCATTTTGGCATCTTATCGGATAATGAACTAAAAGAGATAGCGTTTAAGCAGTATTTGAAAAATGAGCATGCAAAGAGCAATTACCCTTTTTATGAAATCTTTTTAAGAGACAGTAGGCCGAAGGATTTAGACTTTGATATCGACTGGTGGGAAATTTATCGTAAGTGTAACGGCGACAAGCGCCCCGATGATAAGTGTGAATTTTGGAAAGTATCTAAAGAACTAAATTTAGAAAATCTATTGTCTATCGGCAGACAAATTTGTAAAGACGGGAAACAAGTCACGCAGATAGATAAATCCATACTAAAAGCTATAGATGATGAAGACGTGGTATATCCATGGGAGGATAACAAGCTTTTTAATGATAAAGGAGAACTCAATTATTCGGTTTATTACAAGAGAAAGTATCACGATGAAAAAACGCATCAAGAATCGGATTGGATATTAAAATTTTTTCAATATAACTCTATTGCAGTATTTAAATCCGATAAGAATTTCACTGCCTCTGATAAAATTCGAGGAGAAAGCGATAAGATCGTGTACATTATAAAGTATAGTGGAACAACAGGCTCGCTGATGGCAATGTTAAAAAATAGGAATTTTGATAGTTTTTGTGAAGATATCGATTCAATTGAAACGGGAAAAAGGGATCTAAATAAACTTACTTATCGCGGTACTACATTACTAGAAGATAATACGACAAAAACATGGACAAGCAATAATTATGGCGAGATAAGGATACGCGTAGATAACTGCGGGAACGGACTTGAAACGCTATATCATGGTCCTTGGGACTATTTTGAAGAATATATGAAACTCAATAAAATCAAATTTAAGGAGTAATCTATGTCAAAAATAGTAGATATGAAGAGCGAAATCAAAATGGCTTAATGAATTTGACTTTGCAAAACTCTTAAATCAGCCGCAATAGTTTTTTCTACTAATAGGCTTAAAATTAAATTTCCAAATTCCGCGACAGTAAAATTTTTGAAATTTCAAACCGCGCCACAAAACTAAAATAAAATCAAACAAAGCATTACAGATTCAGGCGAAATTCTACGCTTTGCCGCGACGTCGCATATTCTAGCGCTAAGATTAAAATTCCTCGTAGAACCTAATGGCGCCGCCTTTCCGCTACGATAAAATTTTACGGAATTTTTTGTGATTGCTCCATATAAATTTTAGATTAGAGCCGCGTAAATTTTAATCGTCCGCGCCAAGCTACGATTAAATTTCAAGCGTTTCAAGCGCAAAGCACCGTCGCAGCGCCGGCTTACGTCAAAACTCCTAAAACTACGACTAAAATTCCAAGCCGCGATCGAATTTTACGCGCAACGAAAGGCGGATTATTCCGCCTTTTTTAGATTATCGGCGAGCAAAAACGCAAGCTCTAGCGCCTGATCTGCGTTTAGGCGCGGATCGCACTGCGTTTCGTAGCGCTGTTTTAGCGTCTCTTGCGTCACGTTAAATGAGCCGCCCGTGCACTCGGTGACGTTTTGGCCGGTCATCTCAAGATGGATGCCGCCCGCGTGCGTGCCCTCCGCAGCGTGGATCTCGAAAAAGCTCTGAACCTCGCTTAAAATTTTAGAAAATTCGCGCGTTTTGTAGCCGTTGGCGGCCTTGACGGTGTTGCCGTGCATCGGATCGATGCTGTATAGGATCGTTCTGCCCTCGCGCTTTAGCTCGCGTAAAATTTGCGGCAGCCGCGCGCCGATCTTATCCGCACCCATGCGGATGATAACGTTTAGCCTGCCCGCTTCGTTTTGTGGATTGAGTTTGTCGCAAAGGCGCAAAATTTCATCCGCGGTGCCGCTCGGGCCGATCTTGACGCCGAGAGGGTTTTTGATACCGCTTAAAAAATGCACATGCGCATCGTCCGCGCCGCGCGTGCGCTCGCCGATCCAAAGCATGTGCGCCGAGCAGTCGTACCAATCGCCGCTAGTGCTGTCGATGCGCGTCAGACACTCCTCGTAGTGCAGCAGCAGCGCCTCGTGCGAGGTGTAAAGCACCGTCTCGGCAAGGCTCGGAGAATTCGCGGCGCTCAGTCCGCATGCCTCCATAAATTTAAGCGTGCGCGAAATTTCATCACTCAGCTCGTTAAATTTAGCCTCCAGCTCGCCCTTTTTCAAAAAGCCCAAATTCCACTTATGCACCTCGTGCAGGTTCGCAAGACCGCCGCGAGAAAAGGCGCGCAGCAGATTCAGCGTCGAAGCGCTTTGATGATACGCCTCGATCATGCGCGCAGGATCCGGCTTTCGCGCCGCTTCGTTAAACTCAAATCCGTTGATTATGTCGCCGCGATAGCTAGGCAGACTTACGCCGCCCACTTCCTCAAAGTCGCTGCTGCGCGGCTTTGCGAACTGCCCTGCGATACGACCTACCTTCACGACGGGGCGACCCGCCGCGAAGGTAAGAATGATCGCCATTTGAAGCATTACCTTAAACATATCGCGGATATTATTCGCGCTAAAATCATTAAAGCTCTCAGCGCAATCGCCGCCTTGAAGCAAAAACGACTTGCCTTCGCTGGCGCGTGCAAGCTCGGCTTTTAGGTTGCGAACCTCGCCCGCGAAAATTAACGGCGGCAGCTTGTAAAGGCGATCTTTGGCGGCCTGTACCGCACTTTCATCCTGATAGATCGGCTGCTGTAAAATTTTATAATCTTTCCACGACGTCCTACTCCAACTCATAGCCCCTCCTAGGTTTCGTAAAATTTCACGATTATACCGAAATAAGCTTTTATTAACCCAAAAAATCTTAAAATAGCGCCTTTAGGCAATTTGGAAGGAATTTTATGGAAGAAAACCGCACTAAAGGGCTAATGCTTGCTCTTGCCACCTTTGTTATGTGGGGCGTTTTTCCGATATTTTTCAAGCTCATAAAGGACGTGGATGCGGTGCAAATTTTAGCGCATCGCGTAGTTTGGTCCTTCCTGCTGCTGCTCGTTTTTCTCTGCTTTACGCACCGCTTAAAAAACGTCGCGCGCCTTCTTAGCACCCCTAAAATCGCTCTCACGCTGCTTTGTACGGGACTACTTATCAGCACGAACTGGGGCATTTATATCTACGCGGTAAATTCCGATCAAATTTTAGCCACCAGCCTCGGATATTTTATAAATCCGCTATTTTCGGTACTTTTGGGCGCTTTGTTTCTGCACGAACGGCTAAGCGCGGCGGCGAAATTTTCCCTTCTGCTAGCCTTTGCGGCGATCGGCGTGCAAATTTACGCGCTGGGTAGGCTTCCCATAATCTCGCTCGTGCTGCCGCTTAGCTTTGCATTTTACGGCCTCATACGCAAGAAGGTAAAAGTGCCTAGCTTTGAGGGGCTGTTTTGCGAGACGACGCTGATGCTGCTGCCCGCGCTTGCGTTTCTGATCTACTGCGCGTTGAAAGGAAGCGGCGCCTTCGGCTTTAGCGTAAGCGGCGCGCTGCTGTTTGCAAGCGGACTGATTACGATTTTGCCGCTGCTTACCTTCGCCGTAAGCACGCAGTATCTGCCGCTATCCACGATCGGCTTTATGCAATATATCAGCCCCAGCATGAGTATGCTAATCGCGGTATTTGTTTACGGCGAGGAGCTTGAGACTTATAAAATTTTGAGCTTTTCGCTAATTTGGTTCGGGCTCGCGGTCGTGGGCCTAGACGGCTTAAGGAGAAAAAATGGCTAATTTCGCTTTGATGTTCGCAGTCGCCCTTGCGGTGGGCGCGCTCGTGTATTTTCAGGTCCAAAAGGCTTCCGCGCGCGCAGACGCCGCAGATCCCGAGCTTAGCTCGCAAAGGTATATGAAATTTTGCGATATTTTAGAGGGCAAACTGCGAGATTTAAAGCGGCTTGAACTGCACGACGAAAGCGCTCGCGAGAGCTATCTAGGCGAGCTCGAGACTCTTAGCAAGGAGTTAGTCTATATCAAAACGATGCATCAAAGCAACCTAAACCCCACCGTGTGGGAGGGCAAGCTATTTGAGTTTCTAAGTAAAACGGACGCTCTGATCGAAAAATACGCCGCTAGCGCAGAGCGCTCGCTGCAAGACTGGCGCAAGCAGCTGGAGATGGAATTTAAGAATTTGTAGCGCGAAATTTTAAGCGGCGAATTTCGCGGGTGTCTATATCGGTAGAATTTTAACGCCTAAATTTATATAATTTAACGCGCCGCAACTCTTGGAATTTTTAAAATTTACATACGCGCCGGAATTTTTTGCAAACCGCTTGCGTCATAGCGGCAAAATTCCATGTGTTTTATAAAGCAAAAACGACGCAAATTTTAAATCGGCGTAATTTATAGAATTTTGCAAGATACATAGCAACCGCGAAGCCGATAATTGCGTCTGTAAATTTTATAGAATTTACTCATTGGTAGACGCGGTATCTGCAGTCTTGGATCCCGCTTGCTCTAGCTG
>NZ_CALIMS010000012.1 GCF_938045345.1 uncultured Campylobacter sp. | reverse complement strand
TATCAAAAACTCGCTATCCTGATAAAATTTAAGCCACTAAATTTGAAATTTATAAAATTATTATTTTATATCTGAAATTCATGCAGAAAAAACCTTGATTTTAATCTAGACTAAGCCGTTTTTTTATGCTATTATCCAAAACATTAATAGAAATTTACATTCTATAACGAAAGGTTAATCTCATGGATAGACGAGACTTTATAAAAAGCTCTGCGGCAGCGGCTGCCTGTAGCGTTGCAGGTATCAGCTTGCCTAGCAGTCTTAGTGCTGCGGACGAAGCCGAAAAAGGCTGGCGCTGGGACAAGGCGGCCTGTCGCTTCTGCGGCACCGGCTGTGGCATCATGGTAGCCACCAAAGACGGCAAGATAGTAGCGGTTAAAGGCGATCCGTTAGCGCCCGTAAATCGCGGTCTAAACTGCATCAAAGGCTATTTCAACGCCAAGATCATGTACGGCGCCGATCGCATTACCAAGCCTCTTTTGCGCGTAAATTCCAAGGGCGAATTCGATAAAAAGGGAAAATTTATCGAGATCAGCTGGCAAAGAGCGTTCGACGAAATGGAGAAGCATTTCAGACGCGCCTATAACGAAGGCGGTCCCGAGGGCTTTGCCGTACTTGGCAGCGGTCAATACACGATCCCTGAGGGCTATGCCGCAGCAAAGCTAGTAAAGGCGGGCTTTCGCTCCAATAATCTCGACCCCAACGCTCGCCAGTGCATGGCCAGCGCCGTCGTAGGTTTTATGCAAACCTTCGGTATCGACGAGCCTGCGGGCGTTTTCGACGATATCGAGCTAACCGATACCATCATCGCCTGGGGCGCAAATATGGCTGAGATGCACCCGATTCTTTGGTCTCGCGTCTCCGACCACAAGCTTCGCAACCCGGACCGCGTAAAAGTTATAAATCTCTCGACCTACTCTAGCCGCACTTCAAATATCGCCGATATCGAAATTATATTCCGTCCAAATACCGATCTTGCGATATGGAACTACATAGCAAGAGAGATCGTTTATAACCATCCAGAGATGATAGACGAAAAATTTATTAAAGAGCACTGCGTATTCGCTACCGGTCCAGTAGATATCGGTTATGGCCTACGAGAAGATATAAATCATAAAAAATACCGCAAGACCGAGCTTGACACAGCAGCTAAGCAAAAATCTAAAATTTTAAGCAAATCCGAGGGTGTTACCTTAGCATATCTGGGTATGAAAGAGGGCGACGTACTCGAAAACAAACACTCTGACAAATCGGATGCTCACTGGCTCATAAGCTTCGAGGAATTTAAAAAAGCGCTGGAGCCTTACACGTTAGAATTTGTAGCGCCTTTGGCCAAGGGCGATGAAAGCGAGAATTTAGAGGCATTTAAGACCAAGCTAAAGCAGCTGGCAGATTTTTATATAGAAAAAGATCGCAAAGTAGTAAGCTTTTGGACGATGGGCTTTAATCAGCACTCAAGAGGAACCTGGGTCAATGAGCAAAGCTACATGGTGCATTTTCTTCTTGGCAAGCAAGCTAAGCCCGGCTGCGGAGCGTTTTCGCTTACCGGTCAGCCTAGCGCTTGCGGCACAGCTAGAGAGGTGGGCACGTTTTCTCACCGCCTACCTGCTGATATGGTCGTGGCAAATCCGGCTCACAGAAAGGTTTCCGAAAAAATTTGGAAGCTTCCGGAAGGCACGATAAATCCAAAACCGGGTGCGCACTACGTGCAGGCTCTGCGTAATCTCGAAGACGGCAAAATAAAATGGATATGGGTACAGGTCAACAACCCGTGGCAGCAGATCGCCAACGCAAACCACTGGATCGCAGCGGCGCGCGAGATGGATAACTTCATCGTAGTAAGCGATCCGTATCCAGGACTAAGCGCAAAGGTAGCTGATCTAATCCTGCCAACCGCGATGATCTACGAAAAATGGGGCGCATACGGCAATGCCGAGCGTAGAACTCAGTGGTGGAGACAGCAGGTCCTTCCTGTGGGCGACGCTATGAGCGATACGTGGCAGATGTTAGAGTTTTCCAAGCGCTTCAAACTCAAGGATTTCTGGGGCGAGACAAAGGTAAATGATAAGCTTACGCTTCCAAACGTTTTAGATAAAATTTCAGAATTCGGCTATACGCCAGAGACTACACTATTTGAAGTGCTCTTTGCAAACAAAGACGCTCAGGCTTTCGCTGCAAAAGATCCGATTATGGCAAGCTTCGATAACTCCGAAGTAAACGGCGACTCTCGTGGCGTCATCGGTAGCGACGGCAAAGAATTTAAAGGATATGGCTTTTTCATCCAAAAATATCTCTGGGAGGAATACCGAAAATTCGGTACCGGTCACGGACACGATCTAGCCGATTTCGATACATATCACCGAGTGCGCGGTCTTAGATGGCCGGTCGTAGACGGCAAAGAAACACTTTGGCGCTTTAACGCTCAATACGATCCTTATGCTAAAAAAGCGGCTCCGGATAGCGACTTCGCCTTCTACGGTAACGCCAAAGTGGCGCTTCCTAGCGGCGATCTAAAATCCGCTACTTCTGGCGAAGAAAAAACAAGCCTTGCCAATAAAGCTAAAATTTTCTTCCGTCCATATATGGATCCTGTAGAAGTGCCAAGCGAGGAATATCCTTTCTGGCTATGTACGGGTCGTGTGCTGGAGCACTGGCATACGGGCACTATGACTATGCGCGTACCGGAGCTTTATCGCGCCGTACCGGAAGCAAGATGCTATATGAACGAGATAGACGGCGCCAAAATCGGCGTGCAACAAAATGAAATCGTCTGGATCGAGTCGCGCCGCGGCAAGGTAAAAGCGCGTGTGGACTTCCACGGACGTAACGTTCCGCCGAAAGGGCTTATTTTCGTGCCGTTTTTTGACGAGAAGGTTTATATCAACCGTGTCACGCTCGATCATACCTGCCCGCTTTCAAAAGAGACCGACTACAAAAAATGCGCGGTTAAAATTTACAAGGCGTAAATTATGGATAGGCGTGAGGTCTTAGGCATTCTTTCTTTAGCTGCGGGCGTGGGCGTTTTGGGACTCGGAGTCGCAAACTCCGGCGAGCACGCCAAACTCCGCCCGCCCGCAGCTATAGGCGAGAAAGAATTTCTTAGCAAATGCCTGAGGTGCGGGCTTTGTGTCGAGGCATGCCCGTTTGATACGCTTAAGCTTGCGAGCTTTTGCGATCACGCTATTGCAAACGGCACGCCGTTTTTTATCCCGCGCGAAATTCCGTGCTATATGTGCGACGATATACCTTGCGTCGCAGCCTGTCCTAGCGACGCGCTAGATAAAAGCTTGGTAAGCGAAGACTCCAAGCTTAACGTGCGTCTATCCAGAATGGGCGTTGCGGTCATAGATACCGAGCATTGCATCGCTTATGCGGGTATCCAATGCGATGCGTGCGTGCGAAGCTGCCCCGTGATGGATAAGGCGCTAAGGATCGATTACCGTCACAACAACCGCACTGAAAAGCACGCCCTGCTCGTGCCCGTCGTAGATAGCAACTATTGCACGGGTTGCGGCAAATGCGAGCATGCCTGCGTCACGAAAAAGGCGTCTATCAGCGTCGTGGAACGCGAGCGCGTCATAGGAATTTCCAGCGATAACTATGTCAAAGGCTGGATCAGGGGCGACGACGCGAAGCTAAAGGACGCAGACACCAAAATCAAGCTCGATCCGCAAAAGAGTAAGGATTACTTAAACGAGGACGATCTAATGGAAGGGACTAGGCAATGAAATACACTATTTTAAGGCGTTTGAGCCAAATTTCTATTCTAGTCCTTTTTATTTTAGGAAATAATTTCGCCTTCAAGGCCGCGAGCGAAAACGGAATTTTATCAGGAATTCTAAAGGGCAATCTAAGCTCGTCGAAACTTTTCGGCACGATTAATCTAAGCGATCCGTTTGCGACGGCGCAGATGCTGCTAGCTAGCTTTTCTTTAGGTGCTACGGCGGTTATCGGAGCGGTTATCGTAGGAGCATTTTATGCGCTTATAGCGCCGCGATTATATTGCTCGTGGGTTTGCCCGATAAATTTACTGACCGATCTTGCCGCATGGCTTCGTAAAAGACTTGGTATAACGACTAAGATCGTTAGCGTAAATCGCAAAGCTCGCTACGTCCTAGCGGTGCTAGCGCTCATTTGCAGTGGAGCTTTCGGCTTTGCGGCGTTTGAGAGCGTAAGCTTTATCTCGCTTTTCGCGCGCGCCGTCATATCGCTGAGTGCGAGTGCGTTTGCAATCGCACTACTGATTGTAGTTTTTGAAATTTTCGCAGGCGATCGCACAATCTGTTCGCGGCTATGCCCGCTCGGCGGATTTTGGGCGGCGCTTAGCTATTTTAGCATCATTCGTATTTGCCACGAGGTTGATAAATGCACGATGTGCGGTAAATGCAAAATGGTCTGCCCCGAAGTTCAGGTGCTTAAGATGGTCGGGCGCGAAAACGGGCGCGTTAGCAGCGAGTGTATCAGCTGCGGGCGCTGCATCGACGTATGCGACGACGATGCGTTAAATTTTAGTATATTAGGAGTGAAAAAATGAAAAAAATGGTTTTAGGCTTGGCTCTTGCATGCTGTGTGGCGCTCTTTGCCGCGGACAAGACGGCTTCTATAGATGCCGACAGCTTGGGCTTTATAAAAAGCGTGGACGAATCGGCACAAAATAAAAATTCCCTGCCCGATTTCAAATATAGTGAGGACGCTCCGGGCGCCGCTTCGAAGATCGAGCGCAGCTTTGAAAACGCTCCGCCGCTCATACCGCACAGCTTAGAGGGGCTCGTGCCGATCACAAAGGATAACAATATGTGCGTAACCTGCCATATGCCCGATGTCGCTAAGGATGTAGGCTCTACGCCGATTCCAAAAAGCCACTTGGTGGACTTTCGCACAGGCGCGGATCTAAACGGCACGCTAGCCGAGCAGAGATTCAACTGCACTCAATGCCACGTACCGCAAGCCCAAACCAATCCGCTAGTGAAAAATAATTTCAAAGCCGATTTTAGCAGGTTTAGCGACGCAAATTCCACTTCTAATCTCATAGATACGCTAAATCAAGGCGCCGAGGTTGAGTAGGAGCGCGCGATGAAATTTTTACCACCGCTGCTACTTTGCGCCTGCTTCATCTATGCCGGCAACGGCGTCGCGGTACCTAGCGGTGCTGCGAGTATAGATACGCCTGCAAAGATCAAACACGCTAGATTCATACTAGAGCTTGACGCAAATGTCGCGGTGCTAAAAAATCTAAACGGCGAAATTTACGCAGGGCTTGACAACGGAAAGCTCTATAAAATCACCATTAACTCCGCGGAGAATTCCGCGCGAAATTCTGCCGCCGCTATAAATTCCGTAGAGAATTCCGCAGCGGCAAATTCCACAGCGCAAAATTCTGCCGAAAATTCTACGGCATTAAATTCCGCTCAAAATTCCATCTCAAATTCCGTGCCGGACGCAATCTCCAAGACGCTAATTTTCGCCCTGCCCTCGTCCAAAAATTACCTAGACGAGCCGATGGGCGCTACCATATTCGACGTCGATAAACTAGGCGAAAAATATGCATTTTTATATAACGGCGACGCGTTTGAAAAGATGCTGGGCGTGTTTGCGGGCGGCAAGATCACACACTACAAGCTACCGATGACGGGGATTAAAAACGTCTATTTCTACGATGAAAATACCGTTATTTTGCTAGGTCTTGGTAGCGAAATTTTATATTTCGACCTACCTAGCGGCAAGGTAAGCTTTGAGCAAAAGCTCACCATCGCGTCTTTGGGTGGCAGCGCCTACGACCGCGCTAGCGGGACGCTACTAATCTCATGCGAAGGCGGTATCGTGTTTTATTTCGACACGAAAGCGAAAAAGCTTATGAGCCAAAAGTCCCTGCACAAGGACGGAATCTACTCCGTGGCGCTGCTTGGCGATCGCATGATGAGCGGCTCGAACGACAAAGAAAGATCGTGCTACTACGAAAACGGCGATTTCGCTAAATTTTATAACGCCCGTTTTGCAGTTTTTGCCGTGGCGCTAAGCCCCGAGCTAGGCGCTTTTACCGTTAATAACGGCGTGCGCGTAATCGATAAAGCAGGCGAGATCGTTCGCAGCATCGAGCTAGATAACGATATCATCAACTATCTGCTTTTCGAAGGAGATTATCTCGTGGGCTCGGGGTATAATAGATATATCTACTTTTGGGGGCTAAAATGAATATTTCAAGCGTCGTGATCTATCTAGGCGCAAATGCCGACGTAGCGGCGTTTCGCAAGCAGTTGAAAAGTATCGGCGGCTGCGAGTTTGTAGCGTGCCAGGACGGCAAGGCGGTAGCCACGATTAGTGCGGAGAGCTTCGAGGACGAGATCACTGCATTTCGCGCGATAGAAGCCATAGAGGACGTAAGCGAGGCGATGATGATCTACTCATACTCCGATCTGGACGCAGATATCGCCGCGGCAAACTCCGACAACGGCGAGCAGATAATGCGCGAGCTGGATGAAAAAGACCCGAGCCAGATCAAATACGGCGGCAAGGTGCGGGTCTAAACCGCCGCCGCAAATTTTAAAATTTTACCGCCAAATGTAAATTTTAAAATTTCAAATTTAACTATATAATTTTAACCGCGTAAGCAAGCTTGGAATTTTTACAGCAAATCGTTTGCTGCAAGCGCTGCGGATTATGGGCTCGTTAAGCTTGCATTGGATAATATAGCGCAATCTGCCCGAAGGAGTAAGCTTGCGCCTGAAATACCTTTGTATCATAGTTTTTCTAATTTGGGTTTGCATATTTATCGCCTTGCTGCCTACGTATAGATTTCGGCAATCTTAGAAGCGCTTGATTTTAGCGATAAAAACCTGACGCAAAGAGAGCTTGTAGAGCTAAATTTAAAAGATTACCTAAAAAAGCTTCACTACTTAGATAATTATCCGCAAATAGATTTCGGCAAGATGGCGGATATTCACTTAGACAAAAACGGCTATGAGAGAGCAAGATTTTCATGGTGCAACGGCGATAAATATTCCGACGACAGATGCGAATTTTGGAAGCTGGATAAAAGGCTAAATTTTGATTATCTAATGGATCTGGGCTCTAAAATTTGCAAAAACGGCAAGCCTATAAAAAATGCCGAAGAGATTGTAGAAAACGACGAGATTTTAAAGCTACGACTCTTTTATCCTTGGGAGCAAAAGCATTTGATTGACGAAGATGGAAATTTTATAGAGAATTTTATATATATGAGGTTTGGAGATGGCGCCAACCACTCATTCGACCTATTTACTGATTTTGTATTTATAAGTAAAAATGACATACAATTACCAATTATGCACGAAACAAAAACTAAAAAATTTGACATAATTACTCCAGAAAACAGATGTCATAGAAGGCTTTTAAACTCTATATTTAGGGATATATTTTATCAACAAAAAAAGAGCATATACCCGTTTTGCTATAACTATAAAAAGATAATTGATGAAAATATGGATTGCGATAGAGAATATATATTTTCTTTCATTTCAATATACGACAAGGGGAACAATCTCGATTATAAAACGATATTTTATAATAAAAATTTATACGATTATAAACATGAGACGGACATACTTTTTAAACAATACCAAAATTTAAAAAATCAAAAGAATAAGATAAATTTTAACTCACAAGGAGAAGGCGACGAAAGTGGGTATTGAATTGCTGGGCATTGCTTGCTAGAGCTGAAGTTAAAATTCTTTCTTTTATTATCGACTACTTTAAATTTAAACTCTAATCCATAAAATTTCGCCACGCCGCGCGGTGTAGCTTAAAAATACTGCGCCACCGCATGACGCGACCCAAAATAACCTCGCCGATACTCGCGATCTTTGCTCTAAAATTCGTCAAAGAGCGCGAGCGACAGCTGAAATTAAAATTTACCTTTAAATTTAAAGCCTTTAAGCCCGCGCAAGAGCGCGAACGGACAAAAAGCCGCAAGAGCGCAAGAGCTGCAAGGGCGTGCTTGGCATTACGTTTTACGGGCGACATTTTCATAAATTTAAAGACCCTCAAGCGGCGCAAGCTCTACTCGAATTCTATCTTTTTTAGATAATCGTATAAATTTAGCACCGCGATAAATAGCGTTAAAATCGCGGGCCCCAAGATCACGCCCCAGAACCCAAACGTGCTGATGCCCGAAAGCATCGAGAAGAAGATCAGCATCTCGTTGATGTTTGCGGGGTTTTCGACCAGGCGCGAGTTGATAAATTTTATCACGAGCGGCTTTATGAAGCTGTCCGCGAGCGTCGAGATCAGTATCACGCAATACGCCATTATAACGATCGCGCCCGAGGTGCTGCCCCCCGCTAGCACGTATAGCGCGGTGGGTACATAGATGAGCGCGCCGCCGACTGCGGGGATGAGCGAGCAGAAGGCGAAAAGCACCCCCATCAGCAGCGCGTCAAAGCCAAAGATCCCCGCGATGATCGAAAACAAAAAGCCCTGCAATACGGCGTTGAAGATGGTCGAGTAAAACACGACGCTCATCGTATTTGCCGTCTCGGAAAAGATATAATCGATCTGCGCGGGCTCGACGGGTAGAATTTTTTTGAAAAAGCGCTTGAAGCTCTCGCCGTAGAGGTATGCAAAAAAGCAAAACACGACGATAAGCACCATATCGACGATAAATTTCGCACTGGATTTTCCGACGACCGAGAGATAGGAGATGATCTGCTTCGCCACGCCTGCGACGTCCAGGTTCGCTAAAAACGAGCGAAACTGCGTATCGAATTTTTCAAAAGGCCCGGGCAGCTTGATGTTTAGGCTCTGAACGTAGCTAAGCGCATCGTTTAGGCGCGCCATATCGAAGCCCGCGGCGTTTTTGGCGATCTCGATCACTGCGTAGATGAAGGGCACGAAAAAAAGCGCGCAGAGCAAAAACAGGCTCAGCACCGAGGCTAGCGTGCGCCTGCCGCGGCACAGCTTCGTTACTTTAGCGTGCAGACCCGAGGTCGCCACCGCCATCAGCACGCCGATTGCGATCACCATCAAAAACGGCGAAAATAGATAGATCACGCAGCAAAACATCAGCAAGGTTGCGCCGATAAAAAATATCTTGTTCGTTTTCGCGCGCCCGTTAGCCTTGGCAAGACCTGCTTTCATACCCGCAGCGGCTCCCGAAGCGGTGGCGTCGCCTAGCGCGGAAGCACCAGCAGATGAGACTTTGTCGGTTGCGGTCCAGTTTTTGCTTTGATTTTCGGCAGCGGTTTTGGCTCTATTTTCAGTAGCGGTTTTGGCTTTGTTTTTGACGACGGCTTCGCCTTTGGTGGCGGCTTCGATTTTGCCCTCAGCGTTATTTACGGTCTGATTTTCGGTGAAATTTTGAGCCTCACTTTTGGCGTTATTCTCGGCGTTGTTTTGAGCCGCGTTTTCAGCCTGGTTTTCATTGCGGCTTGCGGCGTTGTCTTTTGGCGTCGGCAAATTTTATCCTTTTGAAATTTGATGACGTATTTTATAAATTTTTTTATCAGATTTCGATTAAATTTTAAAATTTCACAAAATTTACGAGCGGCGTTCTCACGCGTTTTCACATACAGCGCGCTATACGACATGTACACGAATCGTGCCTAATTTATGAAAATAGCGCATAGCTCGAACATACGTCAAAACCAGATGTGCGCTCCTATGCCGTATTCGAGCCCTGCGCGCATCGCGGCAAGACGCCGTCTTGCGCCGAGCTTTTGGCGGAGCTAGGCCTATCTCGCGTGGTAATCGGCGCGCGCGATACGAATGCGCAGGCTGCGTGCGGCTAAATTTGATGAAATTAGCGCTTTGGTGGGCAGTGCTGATATGCTGGCGCTAGACGCGTGCGCCGCGCCGCAAAATCTAAAGCCGCGCGCACCCGATGTTTGGATTCGTTCGCGCCACAACTCTTACAATAAGCCCAATGGCAACTTTATGCGGAAAAGAAAAATGTATAGCGAATGCGTCTGCTAGAAGCGAAGTAAAAATCGGTACAATAAACGAGAGTGAAGTAAAAGCTAAGCGGGTGACAGGCTATTTTTTAGAAAATCAATGTACCTTAATAATCGCAAACAACAATCTACGTAGAGCAAAAGAATAGCGAATTTATAAAATAATGAGCACAACAGGTGCGCGAATAAACTAAATTTTAACTTTCAATGGAGAGTGAGAATAATAGCCGCCCTTATAGGCGTACGAAAGCAGAACTTCGCTCCAGCTTGCGCTGCAGCCGCATTAGCGAGACCATGCGAAAGCGCATCCCTAATAAATACCCAACCCGTTACTCATTTTTTGCTCCTTTTTCTGGATTTTTTTTAATCAAATTTCTATCTGAAAAATTTATAAAAAATATCAATAAAAGTAGAAAAACTGCCCCTTTTAAAAAGAATTTAAACTGTGCGGTCATCAAATATGGTCTTAACAATCTATGATCAAAATTATATTCCTTATATATCTTTCCATCTTTATCTTCAAGCTGTAAAATTTCATTATTACCTAATATATCTGGGCTTGGCTCGCCATAAATTTTGATTTTTTGCCCTTTTATCTTTTCGTAAATATCGCTATCGCTTTTGCTTATTTCATAAACCTTTTTCTTGCCGTTTTCTAGTTCTATATGTATTCGTCCGCCGCTTCCGCGAAAATCATAATAAACGCTTCTTAAAATTCCGGTATCTATCTCAAGCTCATTTAACTGCTTAGGCGACGTATCCGTTCTATAAATAGTAAGGAGCGTTCCGCACAGGACAAAAAGCAAACCATAGCAGCCTATGCTAGCCACCTGTGCCGGCGGATGCGAAACTCCCCTGATAAAAACACGCCTATAAAATACATCGTAAAAATAATATAAGAGCCTTTTTATATATTTTGTTATGAATTTCATAAAATTTCTCTTCATATTCTTTTGGATATTTTATTGAGCCGATAATAAATTTGCTCTAAATTTATAAAATTTCCCGCTTTAAATTTTAAATCTGAAGAAATTTTAAAACCAAGCAAAATTCAAAGATCAAATATACAAAATCGCCACGGTAGGGTCTCCGCCTGCGTAGCTATTGGCTCAGCGCCGTAAAGTATAAAATTTCATCCGCCCTACTCCTCAAACAGATTTCTCTCCGCAGTCTTTAGCACGAGACCGAGTGCCTCGCGCGCCTTATCGGTTGCGATGCGGCCCTTGGCGGTCTTTTCGATGTAGCCATTGGCGAGCAGATAGGGCTCGATGACGTCCTCGATCGTGCCCTCGTCCTCGCTAAGCGCCGCCGCGATCGTGCTAAGCCCCAAGGCACGGCGCTTGGCGTCAAATAAAATTTCCAAATATTTTATATCCATCTCGTCAAAGCCCTGCTCGTCCACGCCTAGCGCCTCAAGCCCCTCGCGCGCACGATCGTGCGAGATAGCGCCCTCATCGCGCACCTCGGCAAAATCGCGTATGCGGCGCAGTAGCCGTAGCGCAATACGCGGAGTACCGCGAGAGCGGCGCGCGATCTCGGCGCTGGCGTCGGCTGCGCTTTCTTTTCCGAGTTTAACAGAAGCGATCTGCACTATCCGCGCAAGCTCGGCGTGCGTGTAAAACTGCAAGCGAAACTGCATGCCGAAGCGATCTCGCAGCGGCGCGGAGATCATGCCCGCTCGCGTCGTGGCGCCGATGAGCGTAAAGTGCGGAATGTCGATCTTGATAGTCTGCGCGGCGGGACCCGAGCCGATGATGATGTCGAGGCGGAAGTCCTCCATCGCCGAATACAGCACCTCCTCGATCGCGGGGCTTAGGCGGTGGATCTCGTCGATGAAAAGCACGTCGCCGCTTTGCAGGTTCGTTAAAATCGCCGCCAGATCGCCCGCCTTTTCGATCATCGGCGCGGCGGTGACCTTGATAGCGGCGCCCATCTGAGCGGCGATGATATGCGCCAGCGTGGTTTTACCGAGCCCCGGCGGCCCGTAGAAAAGCACGTGATCGAGCACGTCGGCGCGCTTTTTCGCCGCGGCGATCGCGATAGCGAGGTTTGATTTGATCTTCTCCTGCCCAACGTAATCCTCGAAGCTCGACGGGCGCAGCGAACTCTCCACGCTCTCATCAAGCTGCATCTTTTCGATCTCTACAATTCTGTCCATAATCTCTCTTTAATCGTTTTTAAAATTTTAGCAAGTGTAGCGAAAAATGGCTAAATTTTGACAATTTTAAAGGGACGGATCTTTGCGGGCGGAAATAAAATTTGCCGCGCAGAATTTTACGGTACGCGTTTAGGGCTGGGGCTAAAAAGCAGAGCACCCGTCGCAAAAGACCGCGAAATTTTAGCGTGACGTTTTAAGGCTATACTCATGCCGCTACGCCCGCTATGCCTTAAGTGTGAAATTTTGTCGTAGTGGCTCCCAAACAGCGCGCGGGTCGCTAACTGCGCTAAATTTTACGGCGCGGAATTTAGCGCGTAGAATTTTGATCTCGCAGAATTTAAGACCTTGGCGTTCGCGAGTGCGATTACGGAGCGGCGGTGCGAAATTTTGCGGTGAATTTATGAAGTAAAATTTAGCCGTTTGAAAAATACGCGCAGGATTTTGCGACGTGAAATTTGGCACTGGAATTTTAAGATATTAAATTCGGTGCCTGGAATTTTGCGACGAAATTTTGCAACGTAATTTTGTCTCGTAGAATTTTTAATGCAGACCTCGTTTTTTGCGGCAGTGAGGCTTTAAATTCTACGCTTTAAGCTCCGCGGCAGGCAGCCGGCTAGAATTCCATCTCGCATAGTCGGTTAAAATTTTGCAAGAAATTCTGCGTAGAATTTTATGCAGAATTCTGCTTTGCGCGCTTACGTGGCTAGGTAAAATTTCGCGCGACATTTCGTTTTTCAAGACGACTTAGAATTTAGCGTGAATTTTAAAATTTGCCGCTAAGCTCAACGCGGGCTCGCGCGATTAAATTTAGCCTTTCAGCCTCGCGCTGCCTTATCGATCGCGCTCCAAATTAAGACGCTAAATTTTTCCTGCGCGAGCCTAGTTCTACAAATCGTGTTCTTCAATCAAAACGCTCTTATTATCGTCGTCGCCATCGCAGAACGCTCTATATGAGCCGGACGTTGTGCTTTCGAATAAAAACACTATGCCGTCCTTTTGAAATTTTTTCGAGCAGCCCTTGGCGTGTAGCTTGGCGAGCTTCGGGCTATCAGGGACATAAAACTGATAGCTATCGGTGAAGTGCTCCACGTATCGGTAGGTGATCTCCGCCCAAGGCACCCCGCTATCGCCGCTTCTATTTAGTACGATGGTTCTAGCGTTTATCGCCGCGAGCTTTGTCTTTAGCTCTCCGAATGTCTTTTTATCCCAGCCGATGAGCTTCAATCCCTCGCCGATACTCGGCACATTGTCTCTAAAAAAGGCATTCGTATAAAATTTCGTCTCGTTGCCGTCCAAATCGATCCAAATATACTCATCGCCGTAAGTGCTCTGGATCGTAACGCGCAAATTTTTAGGGAAGTTGCGACCTGCAAAAGCCAACAGATCCAAAAATTTCTCGCGATTTTGCTCGTAGTTTTGCATCGGCGGGGCTTTATCTAGCTCTATTGCGTCGTGATCGATGAAAAAGAATTTAAAATACAAAACTATCGCCAAAATCGGCAGCACCTTTACGCAAAAGAGCAAGCCCAGAACCGCGGCTATGACGATTTTTAAAACTTTAGCCAAATTTTCTCCTTAAATTTTATAAGCCGTTTAGGCCTGACGGCTGGTTTATGTTTGAGCTCTACGGCTACGTGCGTAAAATTTAGCGCTCGTAGCGTATTTTAGAGCTACAGGCGCGAGAGCGTTCATGAAAAGCGCTCGCGCATTGCGCTCGGCGACAGAAATAGCGCCCGCATGCAGAAGCGCGCAAACTCTCGCATGGCGCCCCGTATAAAATATACCGCGCAGAGTATCCGCCCAAAGCGCCTGCGATCTCTCGCAACTAGGTAAAGCGCTCGCAATCGTTCGCGCCGAATAAATTTTAAGCGGCGCGAGCTGGCGAGCTGTTTACGTAGTTTGCGACGCGCGAAAACGAAGCATTGTTTTAAGGCAAGCGGGGCTTTATCGCTGGAATTTCGGCGCGTAAATTTTAAAATTTAGCCCAAAATCCCGTTATTGCTTATATTCAAACTCCTCGCTCGGAAAGCTCCCCTCTTTGACTTCGCGCGCGTATTCGCGCACCGCGCCTTTTACCAGCTCGGCGCCGTCTAAATAGCGCTTAACGAATTTTGGCCGAAACTCCGTGAAAAATCCGCACATATCGCTCCACACGAGCACCTGCCCGTCTGTGCCCGCGCCTGCGCCGATGCCGATGACGGGCACGTCGGTGCCGAGCGCTACTTGATTTGCGACCGCGGAGATTGTCCCCTCTACCAGCAGCAGCACCGCGCCCGCCTCGACAAGCACTCTAGCGTCGTTTAAGACCTCGCGCGCGCCCTCCTCTCCGCGTCCGCTCACCTTGTAGCCGCCCGTAAAGCGCGAAAACTGCGGCTTAAGCCCGATGTGGCTCATCACGGCGATACCGTTTCGATTAAGCAGCGCCACGGTATCTGCCATATGCGCGCCGCCTTCGATCTTAACGGCGTCACAGCCGGTGCTCTCATAGACTTTGGCGCAGTTTTGTAGCGCGAGCTCTCGCGTCGCGCACGAGCAAAACGGCATATCCACGACCATATACGCTCGCTTGAGCCCCCGTCTTACGGCGCGCGCGTGATAGATCATCTGCTCCACGCTTGCGCCCAAGGTCTCGGAGTGCCCGCCGAAGCTCATATTTAGGCTGTCGCCTACGAGCACCATATCGACCTCGTCGTCGAAAATTTTAGCAAAAAGCGCGTCGTAGGCGGTGATCATCACGATCTTCTCGCCGGATTTTTTCATCTCGTATAATTTAGAAAGCGTGATTTTTGGCATTTTGGCTCCTTGATTTGGTTAAAATTTGAACGCAATTCTAGCATAAGCCGAATTTGACATTTATAAAATTTTAAAGTAAAATGCGCGCGCATTCTTTCGGGGGTGACTTGGCTTCGACGGGAACGGATGGGTCAAGGCGGCATGTCGCTTTGGATACAGCGTATAAAATCCAAACTAAATTTAAACGCAAACAACGTTAAATTTGCTCCTGCTTACGCTAAAGCTGCGTAAGTCCAGTCGAGCCCTGCTCTGCGCCGATACTATCTAAGCGCGGCGGCGGGTAATCTGTGATAGCGTAGCTCTGCGGTGTGACGAGCCGTAGGGTGAAACTCTAGTCTTTGCGCCGGCGGGTCGTTTTGGAAAGTGAGCGAGCCTGCGCGAGAACTTCACTTTTGCTAAACATGTAGAGGCTTTGGTCGTTTGTTTTCGGACTGCGGTTCAATCCCGCACACCTCCACCAATTTTTTTGAATTTTAATCACTTTTTATTCGAGTTGCATTTGGTTCCGGTGCACAGGCGCCTATCTTAAATTTTAGCCATTCAGGCTTCTTTCATTTTTATTTTAGATATAATCTTTTCCGAAATATTAGGAGCCTTATTAGGGGCTTTTTCGCATTAGGGGTTTCCCATATGAACAAAGCGCATATTTTGCCAAAATTCGACGGTAGAGGCGTCAAAAGCATCAAAAAGTACAAGACGCGATACGCAATATTATAGAAGAAAGGAGAAAGAAATGAGAAATTTTGTTATATATTTTGTCGCATTATGCCTATATGGGTGCAGTCCTACGATTTTAGGGCATAAAATCACTTTTGCAAAACACGCAGACGATGCCTTTTACGGCGAGTGCGGCGAAAAAATAGATCAAAAAATTATATATAAATTTAAAGACGCCGTTATTCATAAAATTTTCTATGAAGATAAAGAAGAATTTGCTTATTACGATGAGATAGTCATCCCTATCCAATCCTGCGAGGGTAAATGGTGTAAAATTTACTATCCTTGCAGCGAAACGGAGTATTTCGTAAAGAAAGACGAAATAGAAAAATGGCAATGGTAATAATCTTATACTTAAAAGGAGCGAATTATGTTGTTTACAGATGAAGATTTTGTAAATATAGTGCCGCAGGATCTTTTGGAGCGCGGTATAAACTTAAGAGAGAAGCTCGGATTTTATGAAATCGCTTGGAAATTTGACGATGTAATGAAGGTGCTAAAAATCGCAAGAGATAAAGGTATGATTATCCTAGGAGTAGACGTATATCGCCTAAGCGGTAATGAGCCCGTCATCACATACGACGGCTGGAGTACTAAAGCGGAAGATGACAATGCATTTGAGGTGGCGATCCAATATATCACCAATTATCGTACTAGAAACGAAGATGATTTTGCATATTGCCCAGCCATTGGCCCCGGGTGGGTGTCCAAATGAAAATTTTAATTGGATTGCGCAAATAAAATATCGACAACCGATTAAATTTTAAAAGGAAAAACAATATGAAATTTAGAATTTTAGAACTAAGGCTTTATGAAAAGTATAAGGATATGGTTATAGAGGCGCGAGGGCGAATGCGACATTGATGGCTAAAATAGATATTTTATTAAATTTGATAAATTTCACCAAAGATATAAGCGCGATAAAAAGTGACTTAGCAAAGATAGGCTTTGATAGCGAATTGGAGCTTGTAACAATAACTCAAAATACCATTGCAAAGATCTTAAATAGAGTCGTCGATAAAGAAATTTCATATGAGCTCCTTGAGGAATGGGCAAATTTAATCGAGTGCCGCGAGGACATAGGATATGAGGATGAAATTTTGCAGGAAATCATATTTGAACTGGCAAACCCTTGCCTTTATGGGGAGATAGACGAGAGGAAGATTTGTATGATTTTGGATAAAATTAAATACGGGCGGAGCGAGACGAATGATATTAGAGAAAAATATTGATATTGTGGGCGAGAGGGCAATTTTATTGATGGCGCTAGGCTCATTGCAGGCATTGGAGCACCAGGCGATTACCATAGATGAAAGCCAAAGAATTTTGTTTTCGCCCTATATTTCAACGCATTTGGAAAACAATAAAGTTAGCAAGCGTGTCATAGATATAATAACTGAATGTTGCGAACTAGAGGATATTTTCGAGATAATCCCTACAAAATATATACAAACCTTACGAATATTGCAAAATAGAATAATAAAAATTTTAAAGCGATACGATGAAGAGCCCAGAAAAAGATGGGTAATTATAGATGAAAAATAGCCTACATAGCTCCGTTTTTGGTGAGTAGATAAATAAAATTTGACTCAAGATAAGTTGAAAACTTTTAAAGGAATTTTTGGCTTATCTTGAACCTTTAAAAATTTTAATGTCACGATAGAAACTATGTGCAAATTTAAGTCCTTTCAATACTCGATAATGCTATTAACAAGATCAGTGTCACAATATAAATCATAGATTTTAGATGAGACGGCAAATTTTATGATTTAAGGAATTTGATGTATCTGCCTTATACTCGATGATTTTATTAATTTTAGACTATTAGTTAAGAGCAGCTTTATAAATAAAATTCTCAAATTTGAAATACAAATGTATATTTTTGTATTTTTAAATAAAGGCAAGAGTAAAATTTAAAGTCACGATGCTGCGATATAAATTTAATGATGATTTGGTTGCAGAGGGTGGATTTGAACCACCGACCTTCGGGTTATGAGCCCGACGAGCTACCACTGCTCTACTCTGCGATACAAGAAGTGCGAATAAATTTTTAAATTCGCCAAATGGATGGGGTAGGAGGATTCGAACCTCCGAATGATTGGACCAAAACCAATTGCCTTGCCGCTTGGCTATACCCCAACAAAAAAGGAATTTAATTATACAAAAACTTTAACCAAAAGTCAAGATTAATCTTAAGCTTTATTAGCGGATTAATGAAAATCAGTAGGACTCAACGAATAAATTATATTTATATAAACAAAAAAAGGCTCTAGCAAAAGCTAGAGCCTTAAAACTATATCTACACTAAAATATTAGTTATAGTTAACGTTTTTACCACCAAATTTTAGACCATGATCTGCACTAATTCTAGTGTTAATTTGCGATAAACCTGGCATACTCCATACCTGACCACATAAACCAGTTGCAGTAACAGTTACAGATATTGTATCATTACCAACAGTAGCAGGGTGAGCCTCAAAGCAAGCTAGTGATTTAACTTTTACTGGATTGGCAACATTTGTCATAGTGCTAACAGTAGAAGAGAAATTTCCTTGAGATGTATAATATGCACCTAAATCTGTTACCATAGTCTGAATGTTAGAAGCTGCCTTAGAAACCTCAGCATCATCACGTGTAGCTGCAAGTCTTGGAATAGCAACAGCTGCCAAAATACCTAAAATAACGATAACGAAGATCAACTCGATCATAGTAAAACCTTTTTTCATGGTTTACTCCTTAAATAAAATTCATCCCGCATACCTATATGCGAAACTTGGCGGAATTATAGAGAAAAATTTAAAAATTGTCAATAGTTTTTAGCAAATTTTTTACAATTTATTTACAAAGCTCGATTTTGCGGGCATTGTAAAATCAAAATTTTAAATCCATTCGGCTTATATAATGTATTTTATCGGCGCTTCTACACATTGATATCATAAAATTATTCGCTTTCATTCTCATGCGCACCCGATAAACTATATGGCTATTCGAGATACAGGAGCTACAGCCCGTATCGCTTAGTCAAAATTTCATAGTTTTCTACGCGTCTATCGCGCAAAAACGGCCACCAGCGGCGCACGTTTTCGCATCTTTGCATATCGATGGTTACGACTTCGCATAGCTCGTCGGTGCTGTTTGCGCGAAACAGTTGCTCGCCCTGCGCGCCAAAAACAAAGCTATTGCCCCAAAATCTAATCCCCTCTTCGCTGGCAAGCTGGTCTACGCGCTGTTTATTCGGCAGCACCTCTAAAGTTTCGCCGTTAAATTTGATCTCTATCGAAATTTTTAAATTCTCTCGCGCCGCCTCATCCTTCGCGGGCAAAATTTCGTCGCCGATCGCCATTTTGCCGCTATCCGTTAGCGCACCGTTATTAAAGGATAAAATTCCGCCCTCACTTAAAATTTTACTCTCGCCGCTCGCATCCGTGGAGCGCGAAATTTTATCGCGCACATTTAAATTTGCTTCGCCACCGAATAAAATTTCATCCGGCGAGACCTCACTAAGCGGGGCGCTTTCAAAGCCCACGCGATTTACGGCGACTACGGGTAGAGAGTTTGCCACTGCATGCCCGCGCTGTACCGCAACCCAAGCCTCCAGCTGACGCGCTTTTTCGTCCTCGTCGTCGCCGTCGAACCACCCGATCGCAGTCGGATATATGAGCAGCTCGGCACCGCGTAGCGCCATCGCGCGCGCCGCCTCGGGATACCACTGATCCCAGCACACGAGCACGCCGAGCCGCCCTATGCTCGTATCTATGGGCTCAAAGCCCAGATCGCCCGGCGTGAAATAAAATTTTTCGTAAAACTGCGGATCGTCGGGGATATGCATCTTGCGGTACTTGCCGGCGATCCTGCCGTCGCGCTCGAAGACCACGGCGGTGTTGTGATACAGCCCCGCGGCGCGGCGCTCGAAAAGCGAGCTTACCAGCACGACGCCAAATCTCTTCGCTACCTCGCTCCACAGCCGCAAATCGCGCTCGAAATCCTGCGCATAGTCGAAATTTTCGGTATTTTCGCGCTGGCAAAAATAATGCGTCTGATGAAGCTCTTGCAAAACGATTAATTGCGCGCCATTCGCCGCTGCACGCGCGATGAGCTCGATACTACGCGCTATCGTGCGCGCCTTGGTGCCTTCAAATTTATGCGAAATCAGTCCAACTTTTAGAATTTTCATATTTTCCCTTCGATCTAAATTTAAAGTTTAAATTTATTCATGCACGAGCAGTGTAGCGAGCCGTTTTGGCGGATGAAAACGCGCGCGTTTACTCCCACTACTTCGCGATCCGCGCACGCCGCTCGCAGACGCGACAGTGCCAGCTCGTCCGCCGCGCGGTTTGGATCGTACGGATCTGCGGGATCTGCGTAGGTAGGCGCGATGAGCGCGCCGTTTAAAAAGACGAAATTTGCGTAAGTCGCGGGCAGCCTGCGCCCCCGATAAAAGATCGCGCGCGGGATCGGCAGTTCGATCACGTCGTATCCGAGCGATGAAATTTCATCCTTCATCGCGCCAAGCTCCGCGTAGTGCAGATCGCTCGGATCGTCGCACGAGCTTATCGCCACGACGCGCGGGCTTAAAAAACGCGCGAGAGTATCGACGTGGCTGTCGGTATCGTCGCCTTTTATGAAGCCGCGCTCTAGCCAGATTATCTTTTTTAGGCCAAAAATTTCACGCAGCCGCGCGTCCAGCTCCGCCTTACTTAAGGAGTTGCGATTTTCGTTTAGCAAACACGCGCTCGTAGTCAGCATCGTGCCCGCGCCATCAAAATCGACACTGCCGCCCTCTAAGATCAGATCCATGTCTCGCAGCGGACGAGCGCTCGCAGCGTAAAGCTTAGAATTTAACGCATCGTCCTTGGCGCTTGCGAACTTGCCGCCCCAGGCATTGAAACGAAAATTTAGCCCCGTGATTTTGCCGCCCTCCTCTAAGTCGATCGCTCCGTAATCGCGAATCCACGTATCGTCGGTATCGATTTGCGCGAAGCTCGTGTTTGCTAAGCCGCCGCAAATTTGCTCAAAATCCTCGCGGCGCGGCGCGATCGCAACGACCGGCTCAAACCTCGCTGCGGCGGCGATAAAGTCGCGATAAGCCGCCCGTATCTCGCTCAAATATGGCGCCCAGTCAGTACCTGCGTGCGGCAAAGACACCAAAAGCGCCTCTTGCTCCTCCCATTCGGCGAATGCTCTCATTTTTGCTCCAAGATTGAAATTTCACGGATTATAGCGAAAAAAATATTTGTAGATGGTGCGCCCGGAGGAATTCGAATCCCCGACCTTTTGAACCGCAATCAAATGCTCTATCCAGCTGAGCTACGAGCGCACGAAATAAAAGAAACGGGATTATAGCGTTTTTAGCTTAAATTTAGCCAAAAGGCGGTTTAAATTTCGACATGCGATAAATTTTAGCTTCGCATTTTTCGCATTTTTGCGTTTGCCCGATCGCGACGCCTAGTTTTCCGCTTAAATTCCAACGTGCAAGAATTTTAATCTACTTAAATTTATCGTGTATCGCGCCTAAATTTAACTTGCTTAAGGATTGCATTTTGGAATTTAAAATTTAACCTACTTAAAATCCCACAAGACGATTCTAAAATGTATTAAAAATTTTACGACCTTGCAGCCCAAATCCCACGCAAAATAAATAAAATTTATCGCTTTTTAGGTATCATAAGCAAATAATGAAATAAATGAAGGAGAGAAAATGAAGCGAGTATTTTTGGCGTTTGCGCTGTGGCTCGGTTTTAGCGGGGCTGCTTTTGCGATGCAAGATACGGAGCCGAGCGAGGCGCAAGTACAAAATTCCGCGGGAGTTAAAATTTTAAGCGACGGGTTTTTGAAGCTATCCGCAAGAGAATACGCGAATGCGGTCGGTCGCTGTGTTACTTCCCATATTTACAATGATTGTGACAAAATTTACTCACTAGAAATTTCACGACTTATAAAGGAATGCGGTTTCGGCGATGGAAAATATAGCGCTTGTCAGAGCTTATTAAGTATCGCGGATAAGCGCTGCTTTGAAAAAGATCAAATTGAAAATTTATTAGCATGCAGCTTGTCCGGAGAAATTTTAGTTAAAACAAATAAGATTGAAACTGGATTAAAACGATTAATAAGAGCTTGTGAGGTAGGCAAGGTAGGAGATTCTTGTTTGCTCTGTGCAATAACCCATTTTTATTACTCTTTAGATATAAACGAGGTAATAAAATATATGACAATGACGCGAGATCTAGCGTATGATAAAGAACATTTCAATAAAATCATCAAAAAATTGCAAGATTGCAAAGCCGATAAAGAGTGCAATCCTGCAAAATTAGAATTTCAATAAGCAAACGGCGATATAGCAAATACGGCGGGCTAAATTTCTAAATTTAAAAAGCAAAGGAAAGATTGCTATGGCGGATAAGCTGATCGACATCGGACTCATTTTGTTTTTCGGCGGCTTTGGCATGCTATATAACGGCGTATGCGGGATCGGCAAAGACTATATGCAGCGCAATAAAATAGACTTCGTGCGCTGGACCGAGGCACATTTTGCGCTCCAACACGCCGTTTGATTCGAACGAGCCGCTAGAATTAAAATTTAAAGAGCCCAAAAGCAAGCACATAATCTACAATTTCTTCGAGTTCATCATCCATTATGCGATAATCGCGCCGTTTTTAGCGATCTATGCGGGGATTTTTCTATTTTGCGCGGGGCTAGCCATTAAAATTTTATCCTAAATTTAAAATTTGCGACGCGGATGCAGAACGGGCATTGCATAGACGCCGTTTTCGTTGCAGAATTTCAAATTTTACGCCGCATCTCTTACTAAGCATGCTACACTTATTATATTTTAAGAGATAAAATTTCAAAATTTTATCCCCAAATTCACGACTTGCGAATTTTATGCCGTGATTTCCGTTTCTATCAGGGCGGGAAGGGAGCTTGAATTGCGAGGTCGCTCCCCTTCCCGCTCCAAACCCCACCCAACCTCCGACGACGCTAGCGGGGCGGACTGCGTCCGCGCATTTTTATTTAGCGGCTCGCGCCACATGAAATTCCGTATCGATAAATTTTTAAAATTCCACTACCGCTAAATTTTTATCGTATTTGGAATTTTAAAATTCCATCATTAGCCGCCAAGCCAATTTATCCGCCGATAAATCATCAAACCGCCAAGCCGTCCGCCGATCGTCAAGCTTCCGCTCGACCGCAAACTAAACTATCCGCCGGCCAAACCGATCGGCAACCGACCGATTGAAAATCGATCGTCTAGCCGCCGAATTTATCGATAGCAGAGCCGTATAAAACCGACCGACCGCCAAAAGCAGTAGCCGCAGACTAAAGAAGCGCGCGCCCGAGTTACAAAATGACCTACTGCCGAAGCAATATACCGACAACCGATCGGCAGCCGAGCCGTAAAAACTAACCGACCGACCGCCGAGCCAAAGCCCTAGCCCGCGTTACTGCACGTAAATTTTATACTCGCCGTAGCCTAGCGCGTCCATCTCCTCAAGCGGGATAAATTTCAAACTCGCGCCGTTGATGCAGTATCTCATACCGCCCTTCTCTCTCGGTCCGTCATCAAAGACGTGCCCTAAATGGCTGCCTCCTACGCGGCTGGAGACCTCGACGCGCTGCATGCCGTGGCTGTCATCTTGCGCATAGGCGATCGCATCGGTCGTTATCGGCTTTGAAAAGCTCGGCCAGCCGCAGCCCGCGTCAAATTTATCGGTGGATGAAAACAGCGGCTTTTTCGACACGATGTCGATGTAGATGCCCTTTTTATAATTCTTGTCGTATTCGCTCGAAAACGGCCGCTCGGTCGCCTTTTCCTGCGTGACTTGATACTGAAGCTCGGTTAAATTTTTCTTCAGCTCCTCCTTGCTTTGCACTTTAAATTTCTCATCGTCCTCAAGCGGCTTTTTAGCGAGGCGCAGATCGATGTGGCAGTATCCGCCGGGATTTTTGCCGAGGTAGTCCTGATGATACTCCTCGGCGCGGACGAAATTCTTTAGCGGCGCCACTTCGACGGCGATCTTTTCTTTAAATTTAGCCTGCTGCGCCGCTATGAAATAGCGCGCTATCTCGCCGCTCGCCTCGTCGGTGTAGTAGATGCCCGTGCGATACTGGCGACCGCGGTCGTTACCTTGCTTGTCGATCGAGAACGGATCGATGATGCGGAAATAATGCGCCAAAATTTCAGGCTCGCTGATGACGTTGGCGTCGTATTTTAAGTGTAGCGTCTCAGCATGATCGCTGCTATGCAGCCCTTCGTAGCTTGCCTTATCACTCTTGCCGTTGGCGTAGCCTACCTGCGTCGCGACTATACCGTCGAGCTGTTTGTAATACGCCTCCATGCCCCAGAAGCAGCCGCCTGCTAGATAAATTTCTTTCACGTTTGCGTTCATGCCGCCCCCTTTAACTTTAAAATTTGCGTCCGCCGCGCTGCCGCCTGCGGCATTTAGCGCGACTAAATAACCCGCCGCCAAAGCAAAGAGGCAGATTAAGGCTTTGAAAATTTTCATTTTGATCCTTTCGTTTTAAATTTTGCGCAATTTTACAATCCGTAAATGAAATGAGAGTGAAATTTTGCCGAGCTTGACATTTGCCACAAACGGCGAAATTTAAAGACGCTTGAGCGTGGCGCGGTAAAATTTGAGCCAAAATTTAGAGGCTACGGCAAAATTTACGTTAAGTTGCGCACTGTAATAAAACCGTGCTAAGGCTGCGCCAAAATCGCGCGTCGTGATAAAACATGCGCCCAAGCCGCGTGCGCCGCGCTATTCTACTTAAATTTTAAAATTTATGGCGCAACTAAGCCCATGAACTTGCGTAAATTTTAAAATTCCTAGCAAAATGCAACCGAGCGACCCTCTTAAATTTGAACCGATAAATTTACACTAAACCACGCGGACATGCGGCAGGTCAGACGCTTTGCGAAATTAAATTTAAAATTTACGCGCCGCCGCCGCAAGATAAAATTTTCGCGACTATTTAAAAGCGGCGAGTGATTAAATTTAGATTGCGCCGCATCGATACGAAGCAGTATGCTGCGCAGCTAAATCGGTGCCGCAGAGCCGTATGGCAAAACGCAAGT
This sequence comes from uncultured Campylobacter sp., assembly GCF_938045345.1. Lineage (GTDB taxonomy): Bacteria > Campylobacterota > Campylobacteria > Campylobacterales > Campylobacteraceae > Campylobacter_B. The sequence goes on along the minus strand of NZ_CALIMS010000012.1, from coordinate 33,469 downwards.
AGTCCGATTCGCATCACGCTCGGCGCGTATCAGAGCGCAGTCAAATTTACATCGCGCACGGCTGCGTAGCGGAGGTAGCCGGGTCCGCTACGCGCTGGCGCATAACAAAGCACCGTGCATTAGACCCACGCCGCGCCCGTTACAAAACGATATACCGCACAGCTAAATCGTCGTCGCACAGCCGTATGGCAAAACGCAAGTAGTCCGAAGCATCACGCTCGCCGCGTATCGGAGCGCAACCTGGGTCCGCGCTGCGCCCGCTACGTAGTAAGCAACGAGATCCGCTCCGGCGCGGTTTTTAATATTTGCAACGGCATAAAAAGTTACGAAGCGAGCGCAATAAATCCGCTCCACCTCGGGCGAGCGAAATTTAATGCAAAAAGTGGCGCACTCCCGTAAAATACATCGCCATGCCAAACTCGTCGGCGCTTGCGATCACCTCATCGTCGCGGATGCTGCCGCCCGGCTGCACCACCGCTGCGACGCCCGCAGCATGGGCGATCTCGATGCTGTCTTTAAACGGGAAAAACGCCTCGCTGGCAAGCGCGCAGCCGCTCAGATCGACGCCCACGTCGCGCGCCTTTGCCACTGCCGCACGCGCGGCGTCCACGCGGCTCGTCATACCCATGCCGATCGCGACCATCGCGCGATTTTTGACGTAAACCACGCAGTTGCTCTTCGTAAGTGCGGCGATCTGCCACGCGATTTTTAGATCGTCAAGCTCGCTCTCGCTCGCCGCGCGCCCCGTGACGCAGCTAGCGTTTGCGACCTCGCCCGCGCCTACGTAGTCGCGCTGCTGATACACAAAGCCGCCGTCAATAAATTTAAAATCGTATTTGTCGTTTTCGCGAATCAAAAACTCCCCGCCCTGCTCGAAAATTTTAATACGCTTTTTCTTTTCAAATACCGCAAGCGCCGCGGGCGTGACGCGGGCGGCAAGGATAACTTCGACAAAAATTTCATTGATTTTATTTGCTAGCTCCTCGTCCAAAACGCCGTTTATCGCCACGACGCCGCCGTATGCGCTTACGGGGTCACATTTTAGCGCCTCTACGTAGCTTTCAAGCAGGCTCCCCTTTACGGCGAAGCCGCACGGATTGGCGTGCTTGCAGATCGCCACCGCAGGCGCCTCCCCGAAGCTGCTAGCGAGCATCAGCGCGCCGTGCATATCGGTCATATTGTTAAAGCTCGCCTCGCCCTTTAGGCTCTTAAAATGGTTGCTAAAAAAGTCCTCGAACTCGTACAGCGCGCCCTTTTGGTGCGGATTTTCGCCGTAGCGAGTATCGAAGACCTTGCTGCCCGTGATAAATTTTTTCGCGCCGAAGCCGCCGTTAAAGCGCTCGTTCATATAGTTTGCGATCATCGCGTCGTAGGCTGCGGTGTGCTCATAAGCTTTTATCATCAAATTTTGCCTAAATTTCAGCTTCTCGCTCTCGTCAGAGCTCGCTAAATTTTGCAAAACCGCGCCGTAATCAAGCGGGCTAGTGACGACATAGACGCTTGCGAAATTCTTAGCCGCGCTTCGAACCATCGCGGGGCCGCCGATGTCGATATTTTCGATAATCTCAGAAAAATCGTCGGTGCGGGCTACGGTCGCTTTAAAAGGATATAAATTTACGCACACGAGATCGATGCCGCCGATGCCGTGCTGCGCGGCTTGACTGGCGTGATTTGCGTCGTTTCGCTTATACAAAATTCCGCCGTGGATCTTTGGATGCAGGGTCTTAACCCGCCCCTCAAACATCTCAGGCGAGCCCGAGTATTCGCTCACTTCCGCTGCTTTCACGCCATTTTGCAAAAGCAATTTATGCGTGCCGCCCGTGCTTAAAATCTCAAAACCGAGTTTTTCCAGCCCTTTGGCAAATTCTAGAATGCCCTCTTTATCGCTAACGCTGATTAACGCTCTCATCTTTTCTCCTTTTAATTTATTCGCATAATTTTTTAAAAATCAGCTCGCGCATATCGTTTGCGTTAAGCTGAAAATACAAAATCGCCTCGCGGCGAGCCTTTTGATACTCGCGCCTCGTCTTTTCATCTGCCGCGCCGAGCTTTGCGTCTTTAAATTTCGCCATGCGCGCCGAAGCCAGCTCTTTTAGCCTCTCATTATCGCGAGAGATGCCGCCGCTATAATTAAACCACTCTTTGCTTTGAAAAATATTAAATAAAATTTGAAAATCTACGAAATTTCCCTTATTGTACTCGGCACAGACCCCGTTTTTGTGGCTTGCGGAGTAGATCGCGCCGTATCTGCGCTCGAAAAAATATAGTTTTATGAGCTTTGCATTTGCGTCTAAATTTGCGCCGCTACCGCCTAAAATCGCAAGCTTCGCATCGCCGCGCGTTTCGTAAGGGCCTAAAATCGTACCGTTTTCGTAAAGATTTCCGCCGTAAAAAGCGTATTTCGTACCCCTAAGCTCGTCCGAAAGAACGTAGGTTTTATCGCTTGCGGGCGAGTTTTTGCCCGCGCAGCCGAGCAGCGACAGAACCAAAAACAGAGATGAGATAAAAAATTTCATCGCAAAAATCCTTTAAATTTTAAAATTTTGCCTAATTTATGAAGCGGAATCGGCAAAGCGAAATTTGCTAAATTTATCGCATTTACCGCGCGCAAATTTTAATTTTGCTTCTCAAATGCCGCCGCTTTGCTCGCGCGGACGTAAATTTAAAATTCTGCGCCACTTGCAAAGGCTAAATTAAAAGCCGCGCGCAAAACGTAAATTTAAACCGCAGCGCGAATTTAGCCGCAAGGATCTGCGTGAACCGGCTAAATTTAAAATTCGCAGCGCAGCTTTTATCGCCAAGCTAGATTGGCGCTTGCTTTTGCCACTTTTAAAATTTTAAATTTACTTGCACATCCTATTTTCCAGCTCGTCCATAAGCGCGGCTATGTCATCATCAATCGCACCTTGCCGCTGCTGCTCGTTTAAATTTTTCGCGCCGCTTTAAATTTTACAAGCCGCAAATTTAAAGCGACGCGAAATCCAAAACCGCACTAAATATAGTAGATGCTGTTTTTGATATTTTTGCCGTCGATCTCGTTTTTGCGCCACGAGCTCTCGTCGTTTAGCACGATCCAGCGCTTCTCCTCCTCGCGATAAAACCAGTCCTTGTCGATCTGATAGTAGATCTGGCATCCCGAAATTTCGATGATATTAGCGATGTTGTTGTCGTGGTAGTTGTTCTCATCGAAGTCGGTGAAGGTGCGCTGCCCCATCTCGGCGTAGAGCTCGTTTAAAATTTGAAGCATCTCGCTTAGGCGCGTATCCATCTTCTCGACCTGAAGCCCAAGCTCGTTAGCCTCTCTAAATAAGATCGGATAGTCGTGCGACGGATAGCCGCTGTTTAGCTTGTCGCTGATAAAGGCGATCTTTTGCTCATCTTCGAAGTGGTAGCGCAGAATTTCGCGGCAAATTTTAAGCGACAGGCTGCTTGCGCGATCGACGGCGCCGAAAACGAGCGGATGGATATATTTGTAAAGCTCCTTGTACGGGTTCTCGTCGTTCGGGCGCTCGTTATTTTTCCAAAGCTTCACCACGCGGCTTAGCTCGTCCATCGAAACGTTGGCTTGGTCGTTGGTGTTCGTAACCGGCGAGAGCTCGTGGCGCAGCGAGGTATCGACCGACGTGAGATAGCCCAGCGGCCCCATTAAAATTTTATTCGCTCCAAGCGCCATCATCGTAGCCGCCGAAGCGCAGTTTGCCGGCACCAGCGCGATCAGCTCGTCGCAGTGGTTGCGCAGGATCGAGACGATCTTAAGCGAGGCGATACCGCTGCCGCCGTCAGATTTGATGTAAAGGTAGAGCTTTTCGAAATGCTTGCCTTTAAGATGGTCGTTGATACTGATCGCGTCGTTGCCGCAGACGCTGCCGGCGCCCGAATTGAAGTAGGTAAGCAGCGGCGCGCCCAGATATTTCTCGATATTCGTGATCACCTCTTGCGTTTGCTTCATCAAGATCGGCGGTTGCTTCGCCGCCTTTTTGGCGCCCTGCCTATGCGGCTCTTCGTCTTTGGATAAAAATCCCATGTTTTTCCTTTCGTGTTGGTTTGATTTTAAAATTTTAACTTACAAATATCGCGTAATCTGTCCCGATGCCACTCGATGCTCTCCTTAACCGTATTGCCTAGAGCCGTATGTGGGCTTTGCAAAAACGCCCTACTATTTTTTAGACTTGAGCTCACGTATTCATAGCGTGAGATCACGTTTGCGCTGGAGCTTTGCGACACCGAAGCCGAAAACGAGTATGAATAAAGCGGCGCGGAGGAAGCATAGCCGCTAAAGTGCTCTTTTAGGCTTACGAATTTGCCCTCCGCAAAGGCCTTGCAAACGCCGCCGCTTGCGGAATACTCGGCGATTCGTAGCTCTTTATTGGGCGTAAAAACGTAGATCGTAAATTTATTTAGAGCTCTTTGCGAAATTTGATCCCCAGCCACGTTCATCCCTCTTTCGTCCGTAAATAGATAGAGATTGGAGCCCGCCTCTTCGTATCTTCCTAAGATTGCATCATCTTTAAAAAGCACGCCGCCTGAAATTTTATACTCGGTGACGGTCTGCCCGTCATAGCTCATCATCACGGAATTTTCCGGATGCAGCTCGGCTTGCGAATACTTTATCTTCATACAGCCTGTAAGCAGCACCGCTGCCGCAAGCAGCGCTAAAATTTTAATTTTATCCATAAATCCTCCGAAGTTTATCTGCAAAAATCGTCTAAGATCATGGTTCTAAGACCCTCGATCGTCTTTTTGAAAAATCCAGCCACAGCCAACTCCTCCGCGATATATTTCGTATCTTTGCGATCGACCGCTTTTTCAAAATTCATATTTTTATATGCGCTCAACGTTTTTGAACTCATATTTTGCACCGAGCTCTCGCTTTTTGAAATTCTACCGTCCGCATAAAGCCAATCGCCGTCTTTGAACATATTTGAAGTATAGTCGAAATTTACGTATCTGCCGGCGTTATAGACGCTGCAAATCCCATCTTTGTGCCAAATGCTAAATACCATTGCCCTTTCGTCGTTAAAAAGATAAAATTTCATCCTCTTGGCATTCAGCGCGGACTTGTAATTGTTGCCGTAAGACTTGCCCGCCTCGTCGAGCACAAGCATCCTAAACTCGCCTCTATCCATAGAATAGGAGCCTAAATTTCTGCCGTTTTCATACAGATCCTCGCCGACAAATTTATAGATCATGGTTTTGTTGCCGTCGTAAAATTTAAACTCCTTATCGCTCTTAGCCGGGCGCAATATCCCACATCCCCCAAGTAGTGCCGCCAAAACGGCAAAAATTATAAAATTTTTCATTTATCACTCCTTAAATTTAATCCAACCTTTTAGACTTTTCTCTGCAAAGCAGACCAAGAAGCGTAGCACCGCTAAGCACGACGGATTTTTTCACATGATCTGCTACTGTCGAATTTAGTTTTTCTAAAATTTTTTTATCCACATAAGATAACTTTTCATTAACGAAATCATACCTGGATGAAATTTTCCCCATTCCTTTTCTTGACATCAAAACATCATAACTATATGCCACGATCGGCTCGCCTCGTGAATATATAGTGATATACTCCTTTATATGTACATATTTTCCTGCGGACAATGCTTTACAAACGCCGTCATTATGGCTATAAGAGATCACTTTAATAAATTCGTTCGGAACGAATATTATCTCCGTAATTTTTTTAGAATTATGTTCCTTTGTCGCGCTGGGATCTATATAACCATTTCCCATTTCATCAGTATAAATGTGCGTACCAAGTCCCAGTGCCGTAAGATATTTGCCTAACACTTTGCCATTTTTATAGAGTTTTCCGTTATGGGCTCGGTATCTGGTGGAAATATTTTTGTCAAAGCTTAACATTGCGATATCTTCCGAGTCGGCAATTCCGTTTTGATCTTTTTTGCCCGCGCATCCTCCAAGCAGTGTCGCCAAAACGGCAAAAATTATAAAATTTTTCATTTATCACTCCTTAAATTCTAATCCGACGCCGTAAATTTTATCTGGTTTCATCCACGTGCCTTAAAGCTCTAGCGTAAAATTTTACCGCGCTCGCCGCAGCACATTGAAATTTTAGCGAAGCGACCTTAGCACGCCTGCACCTTAAATTTCCATATCGCACGCTTTGACATTTCACTACCGCGCCGCATCCAATCTCTCGCGATTTAAAATTTTCGCACGCCGCGCATATTGCGATATCGTGCCTTAAAATTCCTTCGCCGCGCCTTGCCGCCGTATCGCAAGCCCTACATTAAAATTTCAAGGCATTTTGCGCCCTCAAATTTTAAAATTTACTCGCCCTACTTCTCGCCGAAGCGCTCCTTTAAAATTTTATACGCCTCGTTGATCTCCTGAAGCTTCTTCGTGCCCTCCTGGATGATCTCCTCGTCCGCGCCCTTGCCCATCAGGATGTCGGGATGGTATTTTTTCACGAGCTCGCGATATTTTTTCTTGATCTCGCTAAACGTAGCGTCCTTTGAGAGTCCCAAAATTTCATACGGATCTCTTTTGCTTTTGGCAGAGCCTTGCGAGCCGCCCGAATAGCCGCTACCATATCCGCCGTATGAACCGTCCGAACTTTGCGAGCCTCCGTAGCCCGAACCGGCAGAGCCGCCATATCCGTAGCCGGTGCCGCCGCCGTAACTGCTGCTGCCGTAGCCGCCGGTACTTCTGCCGCCGTATTTGTCCCAATATCCGCCGCTTCTTGTGCTATAGCCGTCGTATTCGTCGTAAGCGGAATCGCTTTGCGCGCCGCCATTTTCGTAATAGGTGCCGTAAAAGCTGCGCTCAAAGGTCGCAAACATCTGGCTTTGTATATGCTCGGGCAAGCCCAATCCGTCGCAGATCTGCGAGATTGTGCGCCGCTCCGCCGCGCTAAAACCGCGATCGACATAGGCTAAATTTAAAAAGAAATAGATTAGCCCAGTTTTGCGGCTCGGGCTCGGGCGGTAAGTTTGGTTATATTTTTCGGCGAGCTCGCGCACGTTTGCAAGGCTTTCTTTCTCGACTTTGTAAACGAGTTTCAGCGCCTGGCGTTCGCGTTCGCCGGCGCCCATTTGGCGCACCAAATCGTCTAAAATTTCGCTTATCATCGCGGCTTCGGACTCGCTTACGTACCCGTCGCTTTTGGCGACCTTGGCTAGAAGCGCTACTAAAATTTTAGCCTCTGCTAGCTGCATTTGAGCCTTGCCGCGATAGCCAGAGTTACCGAAAACTCCGCCGATCTGAGCAAAAATATAAAGCGCGATTAAAAGAAATACAATGCCGAGCACGCGCTAATCTTCGCTCTTTACGATCTTGGCAAACTCGCCGAAGTAAATTTCTTTCAGCGCAGCGAGCTTTTTACGGACGGAATTTATGCGAAACTCTTCGCCGCCGCTGGTGCCTAGGCGCATCAAGCTTAGCCCGTATTTTGCGGCCAGCTCTTTAAATTTCGCCTCGTCGCGCACGCCGAAAATCGCGCGCGAAAAGCTCTCGTCGAAAATATCTCTGCTATCGTCGCAGCTCATCTCAAACTCGCCGCCTATGCCGCCTACGCACGCCATCTTAGCTAGCGTAATCGCTACGCCGCCGATTCCTACAGAATTTGCAAACTCCAAAACCCCGCTCCTGCCAGCCTCGATCGCGAAGTCCCACAAAGCGCGCTCTGCCTTTAAATTTAACTCAGGCAAGCTGCCTGCGACGCGGTTTTCCACCGCTTTCATATAAAGCGAGCCCGCAAAAACGCCCTTCGTGTCACCCGCCAGATAGACGCTCACGCCGCTAGCGCAAAAATCGCTAGGGATGATCTCGCCCTCGTTTGTGCCCACGCAGACGATCGCGGGAGTGGGCTGGATGCTAACGCCGCCCGTTTCGTTATAAAGGCTTACGTTGCCGCTGATGACCGGGGTATTTAGCGCGGCGCAAGCCTGCTTGATCCCCTCGCAGCCCTGCGCGAACTGCCACATAACCTCTGGATTTTGCGGATTACCGTAGTTTAGGCAATCGGTGATGGCTAGAGGCGTTGCGCCGCTCATAGCGACCTTTCGTCCCGTCGACGCTACCGCGAGCGCCGCGCCTATGCGAGGATGGACGTAATTCATCCGCGTGTTGCAGTCCGCAGCCATCGCGAGCTTGACGCCGTTTTGCTTAACTCGCATCACCGCAGCGCCCAGCATGCCGGGACGCTTGGCGGAGTTTAACCCCACGTTGGCGTCGTATTGATCGTAGATGTAGGATTTATTTAGCACTTCGGTGTCCCCAAAAATTTTATCAAACGCCGCGTCTAGCTCGCGCTCGCTCGCGCCGCAGCCGCATAAATTTTGCCGCGCGATCTGCGCCATGTACGCAGGCTCTTTTATCGGGCGATCCAGCACGGGCGCAGCCTCGCTAAGCGGCTCGATTGGAATAACGCCCGCCAGCTCGCCGTGCCAAAAAAGCTCCATCTTGCCGCTATCCGTCACCTCGCCGATGACGGCGGCATCCAGATCCCATTTGGCAAAAATTTCTTTGATTTTCTCCTCGCAGCCCTTTTTGGCGCAGATCAGCATACGCTCTTGGCTCTCACTTAGCATCAGCTCATACGGGCTCATCCCCTCTTCGCGCATCGGTACGCGGTCTAAATTTAATCTCATGCCGCTGCCGCTGCGCCCCGCCATCTCAAAGCTACTTGAAGTAAGCCCCGCCGCGCCCATATCCTGGATACCAACGACGTAGTTTGTCTTAAAAAGCTCCAAGCACGCCTCCATCAGCAGCTTTTCGGCGAACGGATCGCCCACCTGCACCGTCGGGCGCAGAGATTTGTTCGCGTCGTTAAAGCTATCGCTCGCCATCACGGCTCCGCCGAGCCCGTCGCGCCCGGTCTTAGAGCCCACGTAGATTACGCTATTGCCCACGCCTTCGGCCCTGCCGTAGAAAATTTCATCCTTTTTAACGATACCTAGAGCAAAGGCATTAACCAAAATATTGCCGTCAAAGCTCTTATCAAAGCTCGTCTCGCCGCCGATAGTAGGGATGCCCATGCAGTTGCCGTAGTGCGCAATGCCGGCAACCGCTCCTTTTAGCAGATAGCGCTGCTTGCGCGCATTCTCGCTTCTTCCTCGCACCTCGCCGAAGCGAAGCGAGTTCATATTGGCCTCGACGCGCGCGCCCATCGTAAATATATCGCGCAGTATCCCGCCTACGCCGGTCGCAGCCCCTTGAAACGGCTCTATGAAGCTAGGGTGGTTGTGGCTTTCCATCTTAAAAACCGCCGCCATGCCGCCGCCGATATCGATGACACCTGCGTTTTCGCCGGGCCCCTGGATAACCCAAGGCGCCTTGGTCGGGAAGCCGCTTAAATATTTTTTGCTCGATTTGTAGCTACAGTGCTCGCTCCACATCGCGCTAAAAATCCCAAGCTCGAGCAGATTCGGCTCGCGACCTAAAATTTTTAAAATTTTTTCATATTCTTCGTCTGAAATTTTATGTGCCGCTATCGTTTTTTTATCCATTTTTTCGCCCTTTTCGCCGTTAAATTTAGGTCGCAATAATAACTAAAATTTTCTATCATTTCGATTAATTTTCGCCCTTTTTAAGATACTTCTCGTAAAGTTTCGCCTCTTTTAAAAACGCGTAAAATGCGTTAATATTTGCCGTGATAAATCCTTTGCGCCCGTCAAAAAGCGATCTGCGCAAAATGTACGATTTAAAAAACGCAAACGGATAGATCAGCAAAAGCTTCGCAAGGCTCGGCTTCTTGCCCTTCTCAAAATCCCCCTGCGCGCGCAGCGTAGAGTAGTTGTTATTTTTCATAACGAGCTCTGCAATCGGCTTTTCGCTAAAGTGATTAATGCAAAATTTGCTCTTTTTCACCGCGCCTTTTATGATCGAAATTTGCGCGTGCACCCCCATATTTTTATACTCGCCGCACTCCTTACGAAAGAAGCGGATGTGAGTATTTTTGCGCACGAGATCCGAGCACTTGCGCCCTAGCGAGTATTCGTGAAATTTAATATCCAGCGCCGAGTAATCGCTCTGGCTCATAAACTCCTCTATCTCGCCCTTTAGCTCAGGACTTACCTCCTCGTCGCCGTCGAGATTTAGCACCCATTCGTTGCTGCAGAGCGAAAACGCATAGTTTTTCTGCACCCCCTCGCCCTGCCAATCGTGGTGGTAAATTTTATCGGTAAATTTACGCGCGATTTGCAGCGTGGCATCGGTGCTGCCGCTATCGACGATTATGATCTCGGCGAAATCCGCCACGCTACGCAGCATACGCTCGATGTGGCGCTCCTCATTCATCACTATCGCATAAACGGATGCTTTAATCATAGTTTGTTCCTTATCCTCGTAAATTTCAGCCAAAAATCAAAAAACCCCTCCGTGCCCAAAATGCCGATACGCTTTACGGCGTGTCTGTCGTCGCCCGCCTCGTAAAGTCCGCGCTTGACAACTACCGCGCCTTTGAAATTTGATCTGGCGATATTTAAAATTTCGTCGTTAAATTTACCGTACGGGTAGGCAAACACCTCGCAAGGCTGAGCGCAAATACTTGCTACGCGAGCCTTGGATGCGATGATCTCATCTACGGCGAGCTGCGGATCGCTCGCGTAGGTAAGGTCTAAATTTACGTGGTGCATCGTATGCGCGCCAAACTCCACCAGCCCGCTTGCTTGCATTTTTAAAATTTGCTCCTCGCTCAGCATCCGCGCGAGATGAGCGGTGTTGACACGCTCCCAGTCGTTTTGCACGGCATCCGGCACCAAAAATATACTCGCTTTAAAATCGTATTTTTTCAAAATTTCAAAGGCGCTAGTAAAATTATTTTCAAACCCGTCGTCGAATGTGATGCAAACAGCCTTTTTAGGCAGCCGCTCTAGCGCGATAAGCTCGCTAAGCTTAAAGCTTTTAAAGCCGTTTTTTGCAAGCCACGCGATCTGTCTTTCAAAATCAGCAGGTCTTAGCCGCCATTTGTCGAATTTATCGCCCTTGTGCTCCTCTATGCTATGATACATCAGCACCCGTGCCTTATGCCAGCTCTGCGGGATCCGCCACCAGTTATACCGCAGCGAAACGCCCGCTACGGCGGCAAAGATCAGAAACATAAAAATATAGTTCATCTTGATTCTTTTACATCATTAACTTTTCTATCACTCGATGAATTTATATACTTATAATAGTTAGCGACAAGCGTAAATATGGTTATAGAAAATATCATAAAAAACGACCAACGGCTCTTAGAAATTACAAAAGTGGAATTTAAAAAGGAAAATGCATAAAAAACACTAAATGCACCGATCAATATAAAAGTTCCTTTTCTATAAACATTATAAAGGATACTAAAAAATAGTGTAATGGCAAACCCAAATCCAACAATTCCTTGCTCTGCAAGTATATCCATCCAAGGGCTATGCGCATGTTCAACCATTTTATTTTGTTCCTTGTCTATTTCGTAACTTTCAAATTCCGGTTTATAGTAATCGAATTGTCTATATTTAAAATTTTTAAAACCTACGCCTAATATAGGATTATCTTTGAACTCTTCTATAGCAGTTTTCCAAATAGCCACCCTAAGGTGCTTTTGATTCTCGAATGGATGTACTAAAGAAATCAACCTATCCTGTAATTTATCGCTATTAAAGGCTATAGAAATCACGCATGCACATAAAACAGCCAACACAATAAAAGCTGTTTTTCTATAAGGGCTAGTCCAAACTATTATAGGGATAAACACGGAAAGCAATAATAAAGGGCCCCTGGAGCCGCTTAGCGGAACAGCTATTAAAATTCCAAAAAGAGCCGAGCCGTATAGAATGTAATGAGATAAAGAGCGATCTTTCAAACTAAGCATAGCCCCAAACACTCCAACATAAAGAGGCAAGATAAAAGGGAAAATTCTGCTATTGCTAGAAAAAAATATATCGGTCGCCCTACCATCCAAAATCGGAACGCCAAAAATATTATAGCCTATAAGAAATTGTAGCAGTGCATTGAATGCAACGAATAAAACAATATAAGTTTGAAATTTAAAAAATCTTTCTAATTTATCCTTGGAATCAAGATATGTCTTAATCGCCAAATATAAAAGCACCCATAAGAATAAAACTCCTGCAGCACTAATAATACCATCTTTATGCGTTGCCCAAATTACACTAGACAGCATATATATACACCAAATAGACATAAATATAAAAAATTTATCTTTAAACACGCAAAATAAGCGCTCCTTAAAAGTATGGAATAGAAATATAACTACTATTAAGGCGCTGAAGACATTATAAGACTTACCTACAAAAAGACTTAAAGACAATATATATAATAAATATCCCATAATCTTTTCATAGCCAAATTTTGATAACATTTATTTTCCTTTCTTATATTTCATCTTATTATATTATCAAAATCTTCTAAAAATTGAACTAGAAAATAGTGGCGTTTAACACTTATGATTTTACAATAAACATCAATGCTCATCCAAATTTAATAATAGCGGCATAAAAAATTTAGCAATCCCATACCGCCTTTGCTTAAGCAATTAGCATCGAAAGTAAAAAGTTATAGCATGCTGTTTTTGATTACGCCGCCGTATCGTCAGACTGTGCACCCAAAAAGGCAGCAAAAACAAAGCTACAAATCACCACACAAACTACTATATAACCAACCATCTCTACCCTCCTACTTTTTTAACTCTCGTATTTCTTTATACTTTTTTTCAATTTTCCTATTAACCAGCACTAGAGCAAAACACAAAGCAATCATTCCTAATCCGCTTAAAATCAAAATAAATACTTTTGCCGTTTCGTAGTTATTTAATAACCAACCGCCAAGCGAAATCATTAGCCCGACGATTATGCCCAACCAAAATCTAAGCGTCATCAATCTTTCTTTTGCTTCGTCTAATTTAGACATCTTTATCCTTTATTTCGGGATTATAACATTATTATCAAGCATTTACAAGACTAAATTTATGCCCGAAATACGCCAAACGAATAAATATATCATCCATTAATCGCTACTTTGCCTAAATTTAGGCTTCGCATAACAGCTCCTCGTAGTAATTTTTAAGCGAGCTAATATAATTTTGCAGCGTCAAAGTTTGCTTGAACTTGGCGTGTTTTTGCGCAAAAGCCCGGGCGTATTTGCCGTAAGTGCGGTAAATTTCATCGATTTTGGCGCCCAGATCCACCGCCTCGCATAAAAACTCCTCGCTTAAAATTTCCGAAATTCCGCCCACGCGGGTAGATATCAGCACGGGCGAATAAAAAATACCTTCGATCAAAATCACCGGAAAGCCCTCCTTGCGCGAGCTGATGACGTGCAGGTGCGACGCAGCAAGAGCCGTCGCGACGTCGTCGCAAAAGCCGCATAGCCGCACGCGGTCCTGCAAATTTAGCGAATCGATTAAATTTTGTAAATTTTGTCTCTCGCCGCCTTGACCGTAAATTTTAAGCTCGAAATCGAATTTCAGCTCGCTTGCGGCGCAAATCAAAAGATCAAAACCCTTTATCTTATCGAGCCTGCCGACCGCTACGATGCTAAATTTAAAATTTTCCGCCGCCGCGCTTGCGCCCTGTTGCGATATGAATACGCTACTAGTCTTATTTTGCGATGCGTCCGCATCCAAAGCCCTATCTTGCGACACACCCGCCCTGCCAGGCATATCTTGCGACGTGTACGCAGCGTCAGCCATATTTTGCGACGCACCCGCAACGCCGGCCGAGTCGCCGCGCGCACCCTTTGTTTCCTTGGACGCCACGTTTGCGGCACCCTCCGTGTCCTTGCAGAGCGCGAAAATTTCATGATTTGCAAACTCACGCCGCGGCTCTATGCCGAAATATATCACTTTCGCGGCGTGATTTATCGTGGTTGCGACCTTGCGCGAGGCTGCGATGACGTTTCGCACGCGATCGAAAACGGGCGCCTTGCGGTCGTTGTGCTTGGTCGCGACAAGCTTAAGGCTTAAAAATTTTTCGACCACAAAGCCGATTTGCGCGGCTTTGGCGCCGTGCGAATGTAAAATTTCAAATCCGCCCGAGCGTAAAAACCGATAAATTTCAGCGAACAAAAACGGATTGTAGCGCTTGTCGCGGCTTTTGTACTCATAAATTTGCACGCGCGCATCCAGACGCTGTAAAAACTCGCACCTATCGGGCACGATGAGCGCCGCGTGCTCGCTTTTGCAAAGCTCATTTAGCGAGTCGATCACGATCTTTTCGACGCCGCCGTAAAATCTGGAGCAGCAAAGATAGGCGATTTTCATCTATTTCTGCCCTTCCTCATCTTCAAAATGAAGCTAAAAAGCCCCTGCCTGCCGCTAACCATGATGCGCGGAATTTCAAAATTTGAGTAGTGAGGGCGCAACACGTCGTTTTGGGTCGTAACGGCGCAGCTAAAGCCCGCCTTGCGCGCGCAGCGCACGCTAATCTCGTCATAAAAGCCGAACGGATAGGCAAAGGCGCTGCAAGGGACGTCAAATTTCGCCTCTATTTCGCGCTTTGATTCACTCATCTGACGCAGCTGCTCTGCCGCGTCTAAGCTAGGTAAGTTCGCGTGATCGAGCGTATGCGAGCCGATCTCGATGAGCCCGCTTTGCAAAAGCTCGCGAACCTCATCGTCGCTTAGCATCTCCTCGCGATTTAGCTCATCGCTTGATTTTTTCAGATCCTTATCGGTCGCCCAATTCCCCTCAAAGCGCCGGTTCACGATGAAAATCGTCGCCTTAAAGCCGTATTTTTGCAAAAGAGGCAGGGCGCCCGTAAGATTATCGCGATACCCGTCGTCGAAGGTAATGCAAACCGCCTTTGCGGGCTTTTTATCCAAACTCGCAAGCTCACTTAGAGTGTAGCTCGTAAAGCCGTTTCGCTTCAGCCACGCAAGCTGCTTCTCAAACGCGGCGGGCTCTACGCGCAGACGGTTAAATTTAGAGGCGCGCTTTGGCAGATGCTCGCGGATCATATGATACATCAGCACGCGCGGATACTCGTAAGGTTGGTCCTTCGCCCACCACGCAAAGCGCAGGCAAAACCACGCAAAAAGCGCCGCAAAAGCCAAAACCGCCGCGTAGATCATCGCTCGATCCTTACGCGATAAGCCAAAAAGCTCAAAATCGTAGCCAGACTTAGCGCCGCAAAGGAGATCTGATAGACCGCGTTTTTGAAAAACAGCGACGCGCACCAAAGAAGCAGCAGCGTTAAAAATGCGATCCTCCAGCCGCTAGGCGCGTTTTCGTAAAAAAATTTTTTCATATTAAACTCTCATAAACCTTTATCGTTTTTTCTACCATCTGCTTTAGGCTGAAGTTTTGCGAAACGTAGCCGTAGCCGTCAAATTTCAGCTCGCGCGCGGGGGCAAACAGCCCCGCTAACGCCTGCGCGTCGCCCGCGTCAAAAAAATAACCGTTTTCGCCCTCTCTTACGATATCCAGCGCGCCGCCGTGGCGCGTCGCAATCACGGGGCAGTTTAGCGCTATCGCCTCAGCCATCGAGCGCCCGAAGCTCTCGGGCTTGCTTGAAGCGCTTACCGTGACCGACGAGAGCGAGTAAATCTCGGCTACCTTGCTCTGCGAGCCTGCAAAAATTACGCGCTCGCAGAGACCAAGCCCCTCTACGAGCGATTTTAGCTCGGAAAAATACTCGTCGCGATCCGCTCTCGCGCCGCCTACGATCAAAATTTTAAGCTTTTGTTCGCTTGCCAAAGCCGCGGCGCGGATCAGGGTTTTGTAATCCTTAATCTGCGTAATGCGCCCAACGCCCGAGACGATGAAATCATCCTGCGCGAGGTTAAAATTCTGCCGAAATTCCGCAATGAAGCGCTCGTCTAAATTTTTGGGATTAAATTTTTCTAGATCGATGCCGCGCGGAATGATCGTGATCTTGGCCGCATCTACGCCGTAGCTTCGTACCACGTGATCGCGCGCATAGCCGCTAGGACAGATGATCGCGTCCGCATCGGTCATAATCTTGCTGTAGAAATTTACAGAATTTATCCCATGCACGGTGCTTACGATCTTTGCACGCGGGCGAGCAAATTTAACCAGCCACGCCGGCACGCGGGAGCGGACATGCACGATGTCTGGAGTGATCTCGCTTAAAATTTTACGTAGCTTTAAAACGCGCGACGGAACGCTTAGGATATCTTTAGAGCAAACGTCGAGCTGCACGTGCACGCCGCCCTCGTTTTCTATCTCGGGCGCCAATTTGCCGCCGTTACTGATAACGAAATTTTCGATGCCGCGCCGTGCAAACTCCCTATTTAGCTCGACTACGCCGCGCTCGACGCCGCCTTCGTTCAGCTCTGGCAAAATTTGCACGACCCTCATAACTCTATCTCCCTCACAAATTCCTTCAGATCGTACTTTGCGGTCTTTTTTAGCTTCACGCCCTCGCTGTAGCGCCTAGCGTAGCCCGTAGAAACGAGAGCGCTTATAAAATCGTCAAATTTATTATGAGCGTCTTTACGTTTCAAACTCAAAATGGCTACGTTCGCGCGACCGCTAGATACGGCCTCGCTTATCATCGAAACGCTGTCCTCACTGATAAAAACCCACTCGCACTGCGCCAAAAAATCGCCGATCGGATTTACTGGCTCGCGGCTGTAAATCACGCTGTAATCCCAGCTAAGCTTGGCTAGCGCGCTCTCGGTAGCCCGCGGTGTGCGCGGAGAGGTCGTTAGCGCAAACTCGCAGTCCGCAAACCGCGCCCTTACGCCCTCTATCTGCTTTAAAATTTCATCCCCCATCTCAAAGCAGGAATTCGGCCCGCCGATGATAAATCCGATGGATTTGCGCTGCGGCTTATACAGCCCCGGCGGGCGCGAAAAACTAAGCGAGACGGGCGAAATTTTAAGATTTGCACGCGGCTCTGGGCGATCGTGCGCGCCTGCTATGATGATGCTAAAATCCTTGCGGTAGCCTTTCGGATACATCAGTGCGACGCTCGGCCTAGCGTATCTGCGCGCGTAAAATTTCAGCGCGTAATAGCTCGTAGAGCCCGCGCCTACAAATAGATCGAAATTCGCGAAATTTAAATTGCGATCCGCCGCGGCATCTAAATTTGCGCTATCTGACGCGACGGGGCTATTTAAATTTGATCCGTTTTTGTAGTCCGCCGCCGTGCCGCTTCCGCCAAGGTCGCACTTAAAAATTTTAAAATAAAGCCCGAAAAAATCAAGCGCGTAGGAGCAGAGCTTAAGAAGCTTGTTTGCGTAAGCGATCCTACAAATGCAAAACTCAAGCCCTTTTAGCTCGCAAAATGCGATGCTTTGGTTCTCATGCCCCTTGCGGCCGTCGCTTAAGATGAGCGCTTTTCGATGCGGAGTTTTTGGGGCGGACGGATTTGCATCGGAGTTTTCGCTGTTTAAATTTAACGACCTGCTGCCTGCGTGCCACGCGCAACCTGCAGCGCCCGATTTTAAATTTTTACCTCTAAAGATTTCACGCCGCAAAGTGCAAGAGGGGCTGCCGCAAATCGATATGAAATTTTTGAAATTCGAATTTTTGCCATCTCGCGCGGCGGCGATCGCTACGAAATTTTTGCGATTTAAAATTTTAACGGCGCGCGCGGCGTTACTTAAATTTACGGCGCTTTGCTCTTTTTCAAAAAGGCGCAAGCCCTGCGGCGCGGATAAATTTCTCGCGATGCCCTGTCTGCTCTCGCCTCTTGAAATTTGCCGCGCCATCAGTCCATCTTCCAACGTTTGTGTATCCAAAACCACTGCTGCGGCGCGGTTCGCACAACCTCTTCGAAAATGTCGTTGCACTTTTGCGTGATAAATAGCTCGGCTTCGTCCTTATTTAGCCCTTCAGGTAGCGGCGGGAAATCCTTGATCACGATCTCATAGCGATCATCCTCTCCGCGACGCGCAAAAATGGGTATCAGCACGGGGCAAAATTTCAAATAAAGCGACGCGATGGTCTTCGTGGTGTAGCACTGCCGTCCAAAAAAAGTCGTAATCAGGCTATTTTTAGGGCCTGGCTTTTGATCGGGCAGAATGCCTACGTTGCGCCCCTGCTTTAGCGCCTGCACGAGTCTGCGCATCGCATCGTCCTTGTAAATGAGGTCGTTGCCGTAGCGCTCGCGAAACGGCGCCACGAGCCGCTCTTCAATCAACTCATTATCGCTGCGACGCCCGACTACCGAGACAGGAAAGCCATTGGCGCCGAAAAAATTAGCTAGAATTTCCCAATTTCCAAAATGCGCCGTAAAAAATAAAATCCCGTGCGGATTATCACCTTTTAGCTCTCGGACGCGCTCTAGCGCCTGCTCGCCGTTTGAAATCAGATCATCAAATTTTAGTCTGCCATTGTAAAATAAAAGCGTATCAGTAAGCGTCCTAGCGATACTGCGAAAATTCTCGATCGCAAGAGCGTGAAGCTCACTTTCGCTTTTTTGCGGATAGGCGGCGCGAAGGTTATCCTGCGCGACTTTAACGCGCCTACTAAGCTTCCACGATGCGAAAAGTGCGAGCTTATCGAAAAATGCGAATATGAAGCTTTTCGGCGCGAATTTTGCAAATTTTATCAGACCCAGCGCCAAAAAATATTGGATTTTTTCCTTCATAAAGACCTCGTTTTAAATGCGAGATTATATTGAATTTTGGCTAATTAGTAGCTAAAACGCTATTTACCGAGGCAAAAATTGCTAAACATTTCGTCTAGAATTTCGTCTCGCTCAAATGGACGCGAAATACGTGCAATCGCCTCAATCGCGCGATTTATCTCAAATGCAAAAAGCTCAAGTTCGCCGCAAGCCAGGCGCTCGCTCGCATTTTTAAGAGCCGCAAGCGCGCTCTCGCAAGATAGAATTTGCCGCTCGTTGCTTAGCATAAGGCCATCGAAATTTTGAGAATTTAAGTAGCTCTCAAGCGCGGTTAAAATTTTATCCACGCCCTCGTTTGCAGAAATTTCAAGCGGCGCAAAAATGGAATTTGCCTGGGTATTTTGCCCAGCGGAATTTATTGCAGAGCTACTAGGCGCGATGGAATTTGCAGAATTTTGTTTGGAATCATCCTGAGTAAAATTCCCCGCAGCACAGCTTGCAGTAGCGCGCTCGGTATTTGGTGCCACTAGTCCCGCTTTTGCGGCGTAATTCTGCCCCACCAGATTTATGGAATTCGCAGGAGTTATTTGGCCTGTAGGCGCGAAATTCGTGAAAATAGAATTTTGCGCGCTTAAGTCACGCTTTAAATTTTTAGCTTTTAAATTCTGCGCGCAGGAATTTAAAGAAGCGTCGCAGGTCCGACTTTGCTTTAAATTTTCGGCTGTGAAATTCTCTGATATGGGATTTTCGGCTGTGAAATTTTTTTCAGAAAAAGCCTCTAAATCCTCGCCAAGATCCTCCGCGCTAGGATGAAATTTACGCGGCAAGTCGCATTTATTTAAAACGTAGATGATTTTTTTGCCTTTTTGTTCGCGCAATATTTTTAGGATCTGCGCGTCCTCAGCATCCCATTCGCGGCTTGCGTCAAACACTGCCAAAATCACGTCCGCCTCGCTTGCAGCGCGAAGCGAATATGAAATGCCGATACTTTCGAGCTTTGAGCCGCTGTGTCTGATACCTGCAGTATCGACTATACGGATTAGATGAGTGCCTATCTGCAGGCTTTCTTCGATGAGATCGCGCGTAGTGCCCGCTTCGTCGCTCACGATAGCGCGACTAAAGCTCAGCATAGAGTTTAAAATGCTTGATTTACCGACATTAGGCTTACCCACAATCGCTACTTTAAAGCCCTCGATTAGCCCTCTTCGGCTGCGGCTGATGCGAGTGATTTTTCCCAGGCTTTTTATATTTTCATCCAGCATCTTTTGCGAGCTTTGCAGCACATCAGAAGGCAGATCGTCCTCTGCGTAGTCGATGCAAACCTCGACAAAAGCTAGCGTCTTAACCAGAGCCGCGCGCAGATTTGCGACGAAGTCTGCTAGCTCGCCGCGCAGGTTTCTAGCTAAAATTTTAGCCGCACTTTGCGAGCGCGAATTTATAAGATCGCTTATGGCTTCGGCTTTGCTAAGATCCATTTTGCCGTTTAAAAACGCTCGCTTACTAAACTCACCCGGATTTGCTATGCGCGCACCCAGAGCCAGTACGGCATCTAATGCCAAGGATGAAGCCGTAAAGCCGCCGTGGGTCTGCACTTCTACGACATCCTCGCCGGTAAAGCTATGCGGAGCCTTAAAATATATCAAAATCGCCTCGCCGAACGCTTCGCCGCTCGCGTCAAAAAGATTCACAAGCGTAGCATAGCGAGGTCGCAAAAAACTGCGATGTGAAAGGCTTAGAGCGATAGATAGCGCTTCCTCGCCTGAAATTCTAACTATGCAAATTCCGCCGATGCCGTGAGCCGTAGCGATAGCGGCGATAGTCTCGCTCACGATTAGCTTTTTTCGTCTACGATGACGATTTTGCCGCTACGCGTGGATTTGATGCCCACGAAACGATCTGGATATGCTTGTTTTAGCTTGTCGGCTACGATTTTGATAAATGCACCGTCAAAAGCCTTCGTGACGATACGCTCATTTCCAGAGCGCTCCACGAGCGCATTTACATAAGAATCGATAAATCGTTCTTGATTTTGTAAAAATTCCGCGATTTCAAAAACCACAGCAAGATCATATCTAATGCTGATCCAGTTATAAATCATATACGAAAGTGCCTTGTAGCGGTGCCCCTCTTTGCCTATCAAAAGCGCGCTATCCTCGCCTTGTAGCTTGATATAGACGGTATTTTCGTCTATTTTGCTAACATCGCTAACTTCGATATTAAACTCGCTTGATCTAAAAAGCGCAGATAGCTTCTCTTTGATATCGGATAGAATTTCATCCGTCACAACGCCCTTTTGCTTTTCTTTGCGATGTTTAGAATGCGTGGTGCGAGGACTTTGAGACTCTGATTTGTCGCTCTGCTTTTTCTCCGCTTTGCCGGTTTTGTTTTGAGAGGCGTTAAATTCCGGATTTTCACTAAATTTTTCCCCTTCCAAAACCGCTTCTATAATAGCATTTTTTTTAAAAAAGCCCAAAAATCCACCGCTTGGATGCTGCAAGACGCGCACGTTAAGCTGCGTTACTGAGCATCCAAGCTCAGCTGCTGCTTTATTATATGCGTCTTTTAAATTTTCTGCTTCAATTATCATGACTTTTTCTCCGCTATTTGAGCTTGTTTATGCCTAGCAAAGGCCTTGTTTATGACGTATTGCTGGATAATGGAGCAGAAATTATTTACCGTCCAGTATAACGTAAGACCCGCCGGGAACATTACGAAAAATACCGTAAAAATGAGCGGCAAGAATTTCATCATCTTCTCTTGCATCGGATCGGTAAACGTAGTCGGCGTAATCTTTTGCTGTAAAAACATCAAAATTCCCATCGTAATCGGCAGGATGTAATATGGATCTTTAAGCGATAGATCATGGATCCACAGCGCCCACTCCGCGCCCTTTAGCTCGATCGCATTAAGTAGCACGCGGTAGATCGCGAAAAATACCGGTATCTGAAGCAGTATTGGCAAGCAGCCGCCCATCGGATTGGCACCGTTTTTCTTATACAGATCCATCATATGCATCTGCAGCTTTTGTTTATCGTCCTTGTATTTCTCCTGAAGCTCCTTCATCTTAGGCGCCAGATCTTTTAGCTTATTCATCGATAGCATTCCCTTGTAGCTTAGCGGGAATAAGATTAGGCGGATAATGAGCGTAAGCACGACGATCGACCAGCCCCAGTTACCGATATAGCCGTGCAACCAGTTTAGAAATTTAAACATCGGGCGGGCGATGAAGGTAAACCAGCCATATTCGATAATGTGCGTAAGAGCAGGATTTATCGAGCTTAGCGTCGCGTGATCTTTCGCGCCGATATAGCCCGTAAGACTAAGATCGCCGTCCGAGCCTATGAAAACCTGCGAAATTTTATCTGCGTCAGTCACGGTCGCATTCAAGCTCTCTCCGTAAAATAGCGTTGTATAATAGCGATCGGAGCTTGCAGCGATATTTGCGCCACTTATTCGCTCATTTTTATCCACATCGCCATCTTTAAAAATTTCTACGCTTTCGCTTATAGCTCGCGAGCCAGTAAAAAATGAAGCGATTTTATCTGAAATTCCAGCTTCGCCCGGTTTTCCTACGATGACGCCATGAACCGTATAGCTATCTACTTCTACGTTCGGACGCGAGCCGGGGCTGATAAAATAACGCGCATTGCCGCTTAACTTCAGATCCAATTTATAACTACCATTTGGATAAAAGGTAAGAATTTTATTTATGCTAACGGCGCCTAAACTTTGACTTAACGTAACACTAGCCTCTCCATTTCGTGCGTCAAGCTCATTAGATGAGGCGCTGTAAGGAGTATCGAAAGCCATCGCATTCAACGCCGTGTCCTCGAAGCGCATCTCAAGCGGTTTAGAATGTGATTTAGGATCAATTAAATTTATCGCATCGCCGTTTTCGTCACGGAATTTAGCATCATTTAGCGCATACGAGCTTATGCGACCGAGTCCGTCGATCGTAAAATTTGCTTCTTTACCGATCACGCGTACTAACGGTGCAGAGATGGAATTTACGGTATTTAAATTCGCTCCCTGCGCGCTCACGCCAGCGGCAGTAGTTTGCGGAGCGGACTTGGCGGCATTTTTTTGAGCGATTTGCGCCGCGGTTGCGTTTGCCTCTATTGCGGCGCGAATTTTTGATAAATAAAAATGATCGTAAGCTACAAAAAATATGAGCGCAGTTGCTATTGCGATAGCAAGGCGCTTTGATTGAGGAAGTTTATCTAGCACTATTTTCTCCTAGTCGTATGACGTAATATCTATTTTTTTTATATGGTATAAACCAAAGCTTAAATTTCTGCGCGCGTGCGTTAAAGCCGCCTTCGCAGGCTTTTGAAAATACGCAAAATTTGAAATTTCGCGCGATTATCGGATAATCTATGCCGCCGCTAAAGAGCGGATTGCATCTTAAAATTCTAGCCGTTACAGCGCAGAGCGCGCCAAAGACGCCGTTAAACTTAAACTCATAAAGCGCGTATTCCGAACAGCTCGGATAATAACGGCAACAGCGCGGTAGCAAAGGCGAAATAAATTTTCGATAAAACTCGATCACGGCTATAAAAAATCTCTTCATTTTACTGCGCCGATCTTTTTAAACGCCCATTTTAAATTTCGCTCGATCTCTTCAAAACTCATATCTATGATCTGCTTTTTTGCGATTAATATAAAAATTCCGCTAACAATGGCGTCTTTTTGATTATAAAACGCTGCGCGCAGAAGCCTTTTGGCGCGATTTCGCACGACTGCGTTGCCTATTTTTTTGCTGGCGACCGCGCTAAATTTACGCTCTTCGCTAGCTAAAAAATACACAACAGCGCATTCGCAATGCCACTTCGCCGCACTTTTATAAACCTCCGAAAAAACCCTGCTATCGCTTATCGCAGTAAATTCGCCTACGCAGCCAATCTTCTTCTGCCTTTAGCACGTCTTGCACTTAAAACTCTGCGACCGTTTTTTGTTTTCATGCGGACGCGAAAGCCGTGAGTGCGCTTTTTAGGGGTATTGTGGGGTTGGTACGTTCTTTTCATAACTGTTCCTTAAAGAAAATGTAAAGTGGAGATTTTATAGAAACTTTACTTAAAAACCGATAAACAAAAGCAGCCCTAGCGCCGATAAGCGTCGCCTTGCAGCTTTTTACGGCGCAGTTTTAAGTCCTTCTCATTTTTATTGTTTCGCTCCTTGATGTCTTGCATCGGCTGCTTTTTCATCGAAAAATCATCGTGGTCGCCTACGCCTTTTGATTCACGTTGCAAATTATTTTGCAGGCTTTGCCGATCTAATTCATTTTTTTGACGATTTAGCAGAATTTCACTATGGTTTTTCTCAAATTCTGATTGTTTATCGTCCGCAGCATAAGCGCTGGCGCCAAGGCTTACTGCACCATCTTGCGCACTTAGTACCATAGAATCAGCAAATATCGCGCCACAAAGCAGCCAAAATATCAAAGCCTTTTTCATTTGCGTTTAAATTTACCTGCCATCGCGCGATAGATCGCCGCCTCGTTTTGAAGCGTTAAATATCTTTGATTTAGCTCGTTTATCTTGGCATTTACGGCGTCGGTGCGGGCTTCTAGCATATCCTTCAGCTCACTTGAGCCAGCTTCGTATTTCGCAGCGTAAAGATCGGCAATGCGCGCCTTTTCATCGTAAGCAGCGCTTAAATTTTTAAGGCTAGCCAGATTGATCTGGTAAATTCTATATAAATTTAGCACCTCATTCGTAGCGTTAGAGAGCGTCTGTTCGTAATTTACGACGTTTTTGCGAAAAGCGATCTCCGAAATTTTAAGGCGGTTTTCAACCCTCGCATAATCCAAAAACGGCAGACTTATGCTTACGTTGCCGCTTAAAAAATTTAGCTTGAAGCTATCGTTAGCGCTCACGCCTTGCCCGTTAGTAAGCCCTGCGCCCAAATTCACGCTAGGAAAGAAATTTAACTTAGCGGTCTGTTCATCATAAAAACTGGAATTTAACCTAGCGATCGCAGCTCTAATATCTGGACGGTTAGCAAGCGCCGTGTAGGGCACATTTAGATCAACGCCTTGGAATTCTATGGAATTTATCGAATCGGTGTTATCATCAAATTGCAAGCTGGAAGAGATGAGATTTCTCATATATTTATGATTATCCTCGATATTTTTTTGAATGCTTAAGACCTTGTTTTCAAGCCCTAGGATAGAATTTTGAATCTGCCTGTAATCTAGCTGTTCGGACTTGCCGTAATCGTATTTTGCCTTGATTATTTTTTCGATCTCGCGGTAATCGCTTAAATTCTGTTTTGTCCATTTTAGCGAATCGTTTAAATAAAGCATCTCGAAGTAGCCGCTTACGACAGAATTTATAAGAGTCAGGCGAGTATTTTCAAGGTCAAACTCGCTGGCTTTAGCGTTCCAGCCCTCGGCATTTACCGCCGAGCGGATCTTGCCGAAAAGATCAAGCTCATAGCTTACGTTAAAACCAGAGCTATAGGTTTTGTTCCAGTTCGAGCCGGTGCTTATGTCGCGATTAGCGCCCGCACTCCACGAGCTGCTTAGCGTAGGAAAAAGATCAGCCCTGCTTAGCCCTAAATTTGCATAAGCACTCTCAACGTTTAAAGCCGCTGTTTTTAGATCATAGTTATTCGCAAGAGCTTGATCTACAAGCTTATTTAGGTATGATTCGCCATATTTTTTATACCACAGCGTATCGATTTCATAGCTTGCATTTTCGTCCTTGAAATGCTCTACAGGTTTAAATTCGACCTCACTTTGATTTGAGGCACAACCGCCGATAAAAACAGCTAAAACGCCGCTTAAAATTACTTTGGAATTTATCATTTTCTCTCCTTGTTTATTCTTGTGCTAAAGCATCTATCGGATTTAATCTGCTGGCGTTTCTTGCCGGCAAATAGCCGAAAACTATACCGATCGCGGACGACGCCGCAAAGGCGATCACGAAAGGTGCGGTAGTAAATTTCATCGCAAAATCGGGGCTTATGGTATTAAACGCAAATCCAAGCGCTAAAGCGATTAAAATTCCTAAAGCTCCGCCGAGCGAGCAAAGCAAGATCGCCTCTATCAAAAACTGCTGCAAGATATTGGATTGCTTCGCGCCGATCGCCATCCTGATGCCGATCTCGCGCGTGCGCTCGGTGACGCTTACGAGCATGATATTCATCACGCCGATGCCGCCGACGACGAGTGAGATCACCGCGATTGATGAGATCAGAATCGTCATCGTGCCGGTAGTGCTTTGTATTGTTTGTTTGATAGTATCTGCGTTCATCGTATGAAAATCCCGTGAGCCGTGTCTTTGGATAAGTAGCTGGGTTAGGCTCTCTTCGGCTACTTGAGTATTGACATCGTCTTTTATTTTGATGGTGATAGAGCTGATTTTTCGATTGCCCGTGATTTTATTCATCACGGTTGAGTACGGCGCGTAAATTCTTAAATTTTCGTTGCTTCCGAAAGCGTTTTTATCCTTGCCCGAAACTCCTATGATCTTAAGTGGCTTACCCGAAAATAAAATCGTCTTGCCGATAGGATCGGTGTTTTTGAAAAATGTTTTTTTGGTGTTTGGATCGATAATCGCGACAGAGGCAGAATTTTTAATATCATCGTCACTAAAATTTCTACCATCTTTTATATCTATGCCATTAACCGCCAAAGAATTCACGCCACCACCGCGCAGTTGAGCCTTGGAGCTTAAATTCGCATAGGTTGCCGTACCGCTTGCAGAAGCATTTGGTGTAGCGTAATCGACGTAGGGCTGGCGCGCCAAAACTTTAGAATCGCTTATCGTAAGGGTGCTCACAAAGCCCGCTCGCACATCGCCGAAATTTTTACCGGGAAAGATATCGATCGTATTGGTGCCAATTTTACGGATCTCGGATAAAATTTTTTCCTCCGAACCCTTACCGAGAGCTACTACGCAGATGACGGAGGCAATACCGATGATGATGCCTAGCATCGTCAAAATCGATCTTAGTTTATGCGAAAATATCGCGCTAATGGACATTTTAAAGCTTTCGATGAGCTGATCTTTGCAAAATATAAAGGAATTTTTCGTTTTAATCTCCTCTTTTTTGCGCTCAAAAACCCGCCCAGCTTTTCTTTTATCACTTAAAATTTTACCGTCTTTTATCTCGATGATACGATCCGCAAATTCCGCAATATGCGCATCATGCGTAACTATGATGATGGTGTGGCCCTCTTTATGCAGCGCCGTTAAAATTTGCATCACCGTCTCGCCGCTTTTGCTATCAAGCGCGCCGGTGGGCTCGTCCGCCAAAATCACTTCGCCGCCGTTTATTAGAGCGCGAGCGATACTTACGCGCTGCTGCTGTCCGCCGCTAAGCTTGCTCGGTAAATTTTTGATGCGATCGCCAAGCTCCAGCTTATCCAAAAGCTCCACCGCCCGTTTCGTCCGTTCGCTTGCCACTACGCCCGCATACACCGCAGGCAGCGAGACATTTGCGGTCGCGTCCATCGTGGCGATGAGATTGTATTTTTGAAAGACGAAGCCGAATTTTTTACTTCTAAGCGCCGCAAGCTCGTCGCCGCTTAAATTCGCAGTCTCGCGGCCCTCGATCTTGTAGCTTCCACTGCTTGGCGTATCGATGCAGCCGATTATATTCATCAGAGTCGATTTTCCGCTTCCCGATTGCCCGATTATCGATATAAACTCGCCCGCTTCGATATTTAAGTTTACGTCCTTTAGTACGTGGATTTCGTTATCGCCGAGAATGAATTTTTTGTTTATATCTTTAAGTTCTAGCATCTTCACACCATAAAATTCTCTAAAATACCATCGGAGGCCCGTCCATATTTAACGGCGCGGCTTTTCCGTCAGCGATGAGCACCTCATCTTTTTCATCAAGGCCGCTTAAAATTTCGGTATTCAGATCGTCGCTAACGCCCGTTTTTACGTATCGCTGCTCGGGCTCTTTGCCGTTAAGTACCGTGACGTAATCACCTCCCCCGTCGCGCTTAATGACGGAGGTAGGCAGGTAACTCGTATTGTTCGCTTCGCTTACGATTATGTTGTTTTCAGTCGTCATACCGATCTTTAAAAAATCGTTTTTGTTATCCACGAGCATCTTTGCGTAAAAATAGATCGCGCTGTCGCTGCTGCTCGAAGAATAGGACGAACCGCTAGAGGTTTTATCGTACGTCCCGTCGCTAAGCGTGGTAAGACCCGGATCGATCTTGTAAATTTTAGCCTTTTTGATATTATCCAGATCCGATAGTATGGAGTATTCTACGTCCATTCCAACCTTTACTTTGGATATATCGCCCTCTGCGATCTGCATCTTGATCTCCATCTTGCTTAGATCGGCGATCTTTACGATCGTAGGCGTAGTTTGGTTGGAATTTACCGTTTTGCCCTCCTCTACCGGCATCGAAACGATCGTGCCGCTTATCGGAGCCGTGATCTTGGTATAGCCGAAATTTGTCTCCGCCGTGCTTAGCTGAAGTTTGGTCTGCTTGATCTGCGCCTCGATCTGCTTCTGCTCGGCCTCTTTTAAAGCAGCGCTATTTTTGGCATTTTCCACCGCCTCTTTGGAAGCGGCGTTTCTTTTATACAACTGCAGCTCGCGGTTATACTGCGTTTTAGCGTTTTCCGCAGCGATCTTTGCCGAAGCTAAATTTGCTTCGTGGATCAGAAGCTGCGCCTTTTGCTGCGCGATCTCGTTTTCTTGCGTGACGGAATCGATCTGTGCGATCATATCGCCCTTTTGAACCTTATCGCCAACTTTGACGTAGAGCTTTTTGATCTGACCGCTTACCTGCGCGCCCACGTCGACCAAATCCCTGGCATAAACCTCGCCCGCAGCCGTCACCGTGCCTCTGATGCTGCCCTTCTCAAGCCTTGTGGTAAGGGCCTTCGGCGCTTCTTCTTGCTTAAAAAATTTGCCGTATAAGAAATATATCGCAATGACTATGAGCAGGGTAAAGGCGATAAATTTCAAGGTTTTTTTCATTTTGCCAACTTCAAATAAAATAAGGGCTAATTCTAATGTAAAAATATAAAATTTTAGTTAAATACTAAATTCTTTGCTCGCGCACGGCGTAAAATTTCATGATCTTTTTATGCAAAATAAGCGAAACATAAATCAGCGCCGAGCCTGCAAGCAGGCGCGCTAGATCGGCATCCTTTTGCCAAAACACTAAATTTACGACGATCGCTGCGGGAATGAGTGCGTTATTCATAATCGCAAGCACGCCGCTATCGACCTCGCACGCGCCTTTGTTCCACAAAAAATACCCTAAAGCGCTAGCTACCGTGCCCAGATACACGATCACCGCGCCTTGTGAGAAGCTGGGATTAAATTTAGAAAAATCCCCGAGCACGATCGCGGCAATCGCCGTAACCGCGGTAGCTCCGACGAAAAAATAGCCGAAAAGCTCCTTCTGCTCGCTAAAGCCGTGGCGCTCCAGCATAAATTTATACGCGCTCTGTCCGAGCCCGAAGCATAAATTTGCGCCTTGCACGAGCAAGAAGCCAGTCAAAAACTCGGAGTTTATCGCGCCGAATTTAATCACCAAAGCCCCGAGCACCGCGACAGCGACGCTGAAAAGATATAGCGCGCGAAATCTAAGCTTAAGCGCGTCGTAAAGCAGCGTCACGTAAAACGGAGTAAATATCGTAAAAAGCGCCACTTCATAGACCTTCAAATACGCAAAGCTGCGGTAGTAGAAGATATACATCACGCCGATCTGCACGGCGCCCACGGCGCAAATTTTAAGCGCCAAGGCTAGATTTACGCCACGAAATTTCATAAACGGCAAAAAGCAAATTAGCGCCAATGATACGCGCGAAAACGCCAAATACGCGCTATCTATGCCGCGCAAAAACTCGCCTATCAGCGAGAAACTAAAAGCCCAAATACAAGTAACCAAAATCAGTTTTTTCAAAACGTCCGCCTAAGCTTTAAAATTTAGGCGGAATTTTATAAAATTTTAGTTGAATTTGGGATTTAAATTTCGCCCGCGCGGCATAAATTTAGGTTTTTATTTATTTTAAATGTGTTAAAATTATCCGATTTTTGAAATTTAAGGGTAAAAATGAACGATGTTTCGGTTATAGTTCTTGCCGCAGGACTCGGCACTCGGATGAAGTCGCAAAAAGCTAAAGTTCTTTTCGAGCTTTGCGGCGAGCCGATGATAATCCACATCCTAAAGAAAGCTTACGAAATTTCAAACGACGTGAGCGTGATTTTACACTATCAATTCGACGAGGTTAAAAGCGCGGTTTTGGCGCACTTTCCAAACGCTAAAATTTACAAACAAGACCACGAGCACTTCCCGGGCACTGCGGGCGGACTAAAAGAGGTCGAAATCCGTGGGGAAAAAACGCTCATAATCTGCGGCGATATGCCTTTGGTAAAAAGCGCCGAGCTTCGCAAACTCTGCGAGGGGGACGCGGAAGTAAATTTAAGTGTTTTTAGCGCGCGCGATCCATTCGGATATGGCCGCGTAATCACCAGAGGTGGCGAAATTTTAAAGATCGTCGAGCAAAAGGACGCAAACGAGGAAGAAAAGGCAGTAAAAGACGCAAACGCAGGCTGCTACTGCTTCAAAAGCGAGGCATTGAAACAGATTCTGCCGCAGATCAAACCAGATAACGCGCAAAAAGAATACTACCTCACAGACGCGATCAAAATCGCCAAAGATATGGGCTTAAAATGCGCCGCCGTGTGGGTGAACGAGCAAAGCTTCATGGGCATAAACGATAAATTTGCCCTCAGCATCGCCGAAAATTTAATGCAAAACGAGATCAAAGAAAATTTGATGAAGCAAGGCGTTTTGATGCGCCTACCGCAAAGCATCTACATCGACAGTAGAGCAAAATTTATCGGCGAATGCGAGCTACAAGAAAACGTAAGCATCATCGGTCCTTGCGTGATCGAAAGCTCACTCATCAAAAGCGGCTGCGTCATCGAAGATAGCATCGTAAAAAACTCCGACATCGGTCCGATGGCGCATCTGCGCCCAAAATGCGAGGTTACCGGCACCCATATCGGAAATTTCGTCGAACTTAAAAACGCAAAAGTAAACAAGATCAAGGCGGGGCATTTAAGCTATCTTGGGGATTGCGAGATCGATGAGGGCAGCAATATCGGCTGCGGCACGATTACGTGCAACTACGACGGCAAGAAAAAATACAAAACGATAATCGGCAAAAACGTCTTCATCGGCTCGGATACGCAGCTAGTAGCGCCCGTGCGGATAGCCGACGACGTCATAATCGCCGCGGGCACGACGGTTACAAGCGACGTTCCGAGCGGCGCGCTGGCGATCAGCCGAAGCAAACAAATCAACAAAGATGGGTTTTTCCATAAATTTTTTAGGAGCGAAGATGAGTAAGAAAAAGGTTTTACTGGCGGTTTGCGGGAGTATCAGTTTTTACAAAGCGTTTGAAATTTTATCCGCTCTGAAAAAGTCGAATTTCGACGTCTATGTTGCGCTTAGCGACGGCGTGCAGGAGTTTGTCAGCTACAAGGCATTCGAGGCGCTGTGCGATCACCCGGTACTTTGTAAAGCCAACGAAAACTGGCAAGCGGGCGTCAACCACATCGCTTATTCTAAGGTGGATTTGGTTTTGATCGCGCCTGCGACGGCAAATACTATAAACAAGCTCGCTTGGGGCGTCTGCGACAATGTATTTTTAGAGGTGCTAAACGCGGCTTTCGCCCACGCCAAGGTGGTCATCGCGCCGGCCGCGAACCCTGCGCTACTTGAAAACAATATCACGAAAAACTGCATCGATATGCTAAAAGCGAGCGTCAATGCGTATTTCGTGGATCCGGTAGAAAAAACTCTAGCTTGCGGCGACACCGGCAAGGGCGGGCTAGCGAGCACCGAGGCGATCATGCAGACGCTAAAGCGCGCGCTTTACAACGATAAATTTTGGGAGGATAAAACCGTCATCATCACCGGAGGCGCGACGATCGAAAAGATCGATAGCGTGCGCGGCATTACGAATTTCTCTAGCGGCAAAACCTCCAAAGCGATTGCCGACGCACTGTTTTACCTAGGCGCGGACGTGACGCTGATCTCTAGCAACGAATATGAAAATTTACCGTACAAGCTCGTTAAATTTGAAAGCACTATCGGGCTAAAATCGGCGCTTGACAGCACAAAATTTCCAGACGGCGCGTATTTGATAATGGCGGCCGCGGTAAGCGATTACTCGCCGAAGGTGCGCTATAAAGATAAGGTAAAAAAGGCGGAGATCGGCGAAATTTGGAATTTACGCCTGGGCGAAAACGAGGATATCTTAAGCTCCGTGCGCGGAAATATCAAAAAGGTAGGCTTTAAACTCGAAACCGACCGCGAAAATGCCGTCGGCGAGGCCAAACGCATGCTAAACGAAAAGCATCTCGACGCCGTCTGCCTAAACGTGCTGGACGACATCATCAAGCTCGGCGGCGACGTCCTTAAGGTCACTTTCATCACGAAAAACGATCAGGTCGTAATCGACACCGCGCCGAAGGACGAAGTCGCCCTAAAAATCGCGGCTGAGCTGAAAAAAATCTGATCCGTGAATAGCCTAAATCATCTAGCCCTCGTGATGGACGGCAACGGGCGCTGGGCGAAAAAGCGCGGTCTGCTGCGCACCGGTGGGCACGAAGCGGGCGCAGAGGTCGTGGAGCAGATCTGCGAGTTTTGCATCGACGAAGGCATCGCAAACCTCACGCTCTACGCCTTTAGCACCGAAAATTGGAAGCGCCCGAAAAGCGAAGTGGAATTCTTGATGAAGTTGCTTCAAAAATTCCTAATTTCGCGCCGTGAAAAATTTATCCAAAACGGGATAAAATTCTATCCGATCGGCGACATATCGGCTTTTAGGGGCGATCTGCGAAGCGAGATCGAATATCTTTCAAATTTAACTCAAAACGGGCGAGCGCTAAATTTTAACCTAGCTATCAACTACGGCTCGCGAGACGAGATCGTGCGAGCGTACGAGAGGCTGCTTGCAAGCGGCGAACGACTAAGCGAAGCGGGCATCGGCGCGCATCTGGATACCGCGCACAGCGGCGACGTGGATCTGCTGGTGCGCACGGGCGGCGAGCAGCGGCTGTCGAATTTCTTGCTCTGGCAGGCGAGCTACGCCGAGCTTGCGTTTACGCCGACGCTGTGGCCGGATTTCAGGCGCGAGGAGCTTGCACGCATAGTGGATGATTTCCGCCGCAAACAGCGCCGCTTCGGCGGTCTTTGAGCTACGGCGCAGTCGCTCTAACGGTCGCTTTAAATTTTAAAATTTTAATTTGCAGAACCTGTTGCTACTTGTCAAGGACTTTTTAATCAAAATCATCTTTTTTTTCGTCCGATTTTCTCCTAAGCTCCCTCAACATTATTCTTGTCAACTTATCTTGCATTGTTTCTGTCGCATTTTCATTGAAATGGACAGCAACCTCATAGGTGGTCTTTCCAATCTTTCTCTCTGTGCTAATGCCGTTTTTATCCTTATTTTTCAGTTCTTCCATAAATTCTCCTTTCCGTTTTTTGGATTTTTG
The DNA here is from genome assembly GCF_938045345.1 of uncultured Campylobacter sp. Taxonomy (GTDB): domain Bacteria; phylum Campylobacterota; class Campylobacteria; order Campylobacterales; family Campylobacteraceae; genus Campylobacter_B. Next base: position 485 of record NZ_CALIMS010000012.1, on the reverse strand, counting down.
ACAACAAAAAAAGGAAATATCGGCAATTTGCTTTTACTTCCTCTTGGTAATATCCTATTTGATTTTTTTACTTCGACAAACTGGAATTTGCAGAGACATAAAGCCTTAAAAGGTTACACTAAATCCTGCCCCATTTTATACGCTTTTTCCAAATAGGATTGGAATGTTTTGTCATGATGTTCTTTCTTTGCATCCCCATCAAACATTGTCCAATCGTATATGCTATAATCCTTAACTTGAACAGTATTCCCACATACGAGTACATTGGTTGGACCTACGAATCTTTCAAATGAGTATTTGTGCTTTGGGATCAAATCACCATAAAACCCACCTTCTTCATATGCACTATCCTCACTGTTGCTTGTTAAAATAAAAAGTACCGGTATCAAGTGTTCATTGTAGGATGGTTTTTCAAGATTATATGTGAGTGATTGGAAAGTTAATCGTTCAAATAAGGCTCTGAAACTTGCGGTCACATCGCCCAT
>NZ_CALIMS010000011.1 GCF_938045345.1 uncultured Campylobacter sp. | reverse complement strand
ACTCTTTGCAGTTTGGCTTGATCGCTTTACAGGTGTAGCGGCCAAAAAGCACCATGTCTTGGTGCAGCTTACCAAGATCTGTTTTAAAAGCCTCGCTAAGATCGCGCTCCGTAAGCTCGGGCGTCTTTGCACGGCTCAGCCCTAGGCGATGCGCGACGCGAAAGACGTGCGTATCCACCGCCATCACGTTTGCGCCCGCACCCTCCAAAAGCACGACGTGAGCGGTCTTTTGCCCCACGCCCGCAAGAGATTTGAGCCCCGCTTCATCAAGCGGCACGACGCCGCCAAAGTCGCTAACCACCGCCTGTGCCATTTTGATCAAATTTACCGCTTTGTTGTTGTAGAAATTGCACGAGCTGATTAGCAGCTTAACGCTTGCCAGATTGGCTTTTGCAAGCTCTGTAACGCTAGGGAATTCCGCAAAAAAGCGCGGCGTGATCAAATTTACCCGCTTGTCGGTACACTGCGCGCTAAGCATCACGCAGACCAAAAGCTGATAGTTATCTTTAAATTTCAACTCACTGCGCTCTTCCGCGAAGTTTTGTAGAATTCTCTTTTTTATCTCTAAAATATCTTTTTTACTTCTCATTTGCATTTCCTCAAGGCGGAATTCTACCCTAAAATTCTAAAGTACAGTTTGATTGTTAACAACTTTGAGTTATAATCGCCATTAAAATTTTTTTAAGGAATTGTGATGAAAAAAGTTTTATTTACAGCACTTAGTTTGGCTGCCGCTATCAGCCTCAACGCTACCGTTTACGCTACCGTCAATGGCAAAGACGTAACCGAAAAAGAGCTTGCTCCACTACTTCAAGGCATAGGCAATGTAGATATCGCTGCTCTTAATGCCGATCAAAAAAAGGAGCTTATCGATAAAGGCATCGATCTGATGCTGCTAACGGATGAAGCTAAAAAATCGGGCGTTATGGACGAAGATGTTTATAAAAAAGAGCTTGAAATCGTAAAAGATAACTTAGCGCTTCGTGTATGGCAGGCTAAAGAAGCCAGTAAAATAAATATCGACGATAAAGAAATAGCCGATTTTTATAACAAAAACAAAGCGCGCTTTACCGAGCCTGCAAGAATCAAAGCGGCTCAGATTGTCGTTAAAACCGAAGCTGAGGCAAACGATATTATTAAGCAGTTAAAAGGGCTTAACGACAGTGCGCTATTTACTAAATTTGCGGAGCTTGCCAAAGCTAAATCTATCGATCCGCAGGCTAAACAAACCGGCGGCGAGCTAGGCTGGATGCCTAGCGATCAGGTCAAGCCTTTTGCCGATGCGATCTCTAAGATAAAAGATGGTCAAATCACTACTAAAGCGATTAAAAGCAGGGTCGGATATCACGTAGTGTTAAAAGAGGAGTCTCAAGCTAAAAAGCAGTTAAGTCAAAGCGAAGCAAAGCCTTTTATTGAGCGCGTGCTTAGACAGCAAAAAGCGGCGAAAGTAGTCGAGCAAAAAGCGGCAGATCTTCACAAAAACGCTAAAATCGAGTATAAATAATATAGGAGCTAAAAATGGGCGTTTTAGATATAGTAAAACCGGGCGTTTTAAGTGGCGATGACGTAAGTAAAGTCTATGCGTATGCGAAGCAGCAGGGCTTTGCGATCCCTGCGGTAAACGTAGTGGGATCAAATTCCATAAACGCCGTCTTGGAAAGCGCTAAAATCGCAAATTCGCCCGTTATTATTCAGTTTAGCAACGGCGGCGCAGCGTTTTATGCGGGCGCTACTTGCCCTAATGCCGCAGTTTTAGGCGCTATTGCAGGCGCGCGCCAGGTGCATGCTCTGGCAGCCCATTACGGCGTTGCGGTGATTTTGCATACCGATCATGCCGCGAGGAAGCTGCTTCCGTGGATCGACGAGCTCATCGAAGCTAATGCCGCTCATAAAAAAGCTCACGGCGTGCCGCTATTTAGCTCGCATATGCTCGATCTTAGCGAGGATGATTTGGAGCTAAATTTAGCGACCTGCGAGAAGTATTTGGAAATTTTAAGCGATCTTGGAATTTCGCTTGAGATCGAGCTTGGCGTCACAGGCGGCGAAGAGGACGGCGTCGATAATACCGGCGTCGATAACGCGCGGCTTTACACCCAGCCCGCAGATGTCGCGCTTGCCTACGAGCGACTTGGCAAAATCAGCGATAGATTCAGCATTGCAGCGAGCTTCGGCAACGTCCACGGCGTGTATAAGCCGGGCAATGTTGTGCTGAGACCTGAAATTTTGAAAAATTCGCAAAAATTCGTCCGAGAAAAATTTAATCTGCAATCTGAAAAGCCCGTAAATTTCGTCTTTCATGGCGGCAGTGGCAGCGAGACCTCCGACATCAAGGCAGCCGTTAGCTACGGCGTAGTTAAGATGAATATCGACACTGACACGCAGTGGGCGTTTTGGGACGGCGTGCGCGCTTATGAGGGCAAAAATCGCGGCTATTTGCAAACTCAAATCGGCAATCCGGAAGGCGAGGATAAACCGAATAAAAAATTCTACGATCCTCGCAAATGGCTGAGAGCAGGCGAGCAGAGTATGGTGGCGCGCTTGCAGGTCGCATTTGACAATCTAAATTGCCTAAATAGGAACTAATATGGATCGCCCGAATAACGAAGTGCTCGATATCACGCTACCTGAGGCGAAGGAGCGCTCGCTAGCGGGCGTTTTTTTTAAGATCGCAGCTCTGCCGATCGCGGTTTTTGTGGTGTTTTTGCTGGGCTATTTGGGGCTTATCGGGCTGAAGGTAGAGACGCACTCGATCCTGATGCTTGCAGTTTTACTCATTATTGCACTAATTTTAGCTCGTCATAATGCAGAATATGGCTGCTTAAATTTTCAAAATAATATCGATGACTTCAAGCGCGAGCTGAAAAATTACATCGTCGCCAATCTCTTAAGTATCGGCGGCAAGAAAAAATCAGATGCCAGCTTTGATCTTTTTGTGGACGAATACGGCTACTCACTGCGTAATCAAAACTACGCTTCCGTCGCATCGGCAGTCTTTCCGATGCTTGGAATTTTAGGGACTTTCATCTCGATTGCGATTTCGATGCCACACTTTTCCTCAAGTAACATTGACGGGCTAGAAACCGAGATCGCGCAACTTCTAGGCGGCGTAGGTACGGCATTTTACGTCTCGATCTATGGAATTTTCTTAGCGCTTTGGTGGATATATTTTGAGAAAAAAGGCATTAGCAAATATGAGCGCTTACTCATCAAATACAAAAATTCCACTAAAAATTTTTTCTGGAACAAAGACGAGATCACGCAGGGCTATCTGAGTGAAATTTTAAACGCTAATTCTGAAATTTCGCGCTCATTTGCGATGATGAGCTCTACGAATTTTACTGAAAGGTTAAACCGCCTAATCGATGAAAAAATCGGCGCTTTTGAAAGCGTGATGGAAGCCGAGAAGCGAAGTATGGCGATTACACAAGAAGAACTTGAAAAAGCAGGAGAGATGATCCAAAGGACAAATCTCGCTCACGGTGAGCTAGATAAGAGCTTCGCTCAAATTTTATCTGCGCTTAAGTCCGTGTCTGCAAGCCTAATCGAAATTCAAAACGGAATTTCCGCGCAGTATCTAAGCCAGTCTAAGGCTTTAACGGATGGGCAAGGCGAGCTGGCTAACGTTACGAGTGCATTAAGCGCTCAAATCAAGAGCCTAAATGCCTCCTTGGGCGGGTTTGCGGGCGAAATTTCAAGTTCACAGAATGCTTATGCCGCTAAAATTGACGCTAGCTTTAAGGGGTTAAGCGCGGATTTGAAGGCACTTTTAGCTGGAGAGGACACTGCGCGGACGAGCAACGAAAGCATCATCGAAGAGCTTCGAAAAACGCTTGCGAGCATCGATGAAAAAGCACTTTTAGATGAAAACGAATAACGAAGAAAAAGAGACCTTTTGGATTGCGTACGCCGATTTGATGGCGGGACTGCTTTTTGTTTTCGTGCTTTTAGTAGGCGGCATCATCGTCAAATACTTCCTCACGCAAAGCAACCTGCAGGAGAAAGAAAGCCAAATTTCAAGCGCCCTAGCAAGCCTTCAAAGCCAGGAGAAAAAAAGCGCCGAGCTTGAAGCGCTGAATAAAATTTTTAGCGACCAGCTCGAGAAGCTAAACATCGAAAATACCGATCTTCGCAAGCAAAATTCCATCTACTTCATACAGATCGAAGATCTAACCGAGATGGCCCAGAAGCTGAAAAAAGAGAATTTAGACATCAACTCTCTTCTGCAAAAAGCACGCGACGACGCCAACGCTACGATCAGCCAAAACGAGCTTAAAATTGCATTTTTGCTCGATCAGCTCACGAAGAAGGAGAGCGATTTTAATAAAATTTTACAAGACCTCAACGTCACGAAAAACCGCATCCGCAACCTCACCGGAATGAAGGTCAAGATCATCGCCGATCTGAAGGAGAAGCTGGGCGGCAAGATCCGCATCGACAACGAAAGTGGCGCAATGACGCTAAGCTCGTCGATCCTTTTTGACAAGGGCTCAAGCGAGTTGAAAGAGGGCGCCAAAGAGACGCTCCGCTCGACGCTGCAGAGCTATTTCGCCGCGCTTTTGAATAACGATGAAATTCGCGAAAATTTAGATCAGATCATCATTGAGGGACACACGGACAGCGACGGCGGGTATTTGTACAACCTTGAGCTGTCGCAAAATAGGGCGTTTGCGGTGATGGATTTCATCAACTCGTGGAATAAAGATGAGCGACTGCAAAAATATCTCATCGCCAGCGGTCGCAGCTACACGCAGCCCGTGATGCGCAGAGGCATCGAGGACAAGGACGCTAGCCGCCGCATCGAGATAAAATTTACGCTCTCAAACAAAGAGGCGATGGAGGAGATCAGGAAATTTTTACAGTTCGACGCGAATGCTACGAATTAGCGACTCGCTCTTAATGGCTCGCTCGAAATTTTAATCCCCAAAAAAGAGGGCTTAAAATTTTAAAATTCTTAAAGAATTAACGTCTCATCTGAAATTTCAACGGCGGCGGAACGCATCCCTTTATTTGGCGCGAATATTATGAACGGGGCGGCTCACTAAATTTTACGCAGCGTTTACGCAGCATCTGTCGCGGCGGAATGGATTTAAATTTTAAGTCCGCGCATTTTGCGCGCTTTTAGTGTTGCCCTGCGGATGATATAGTCTAAATTTAGATCTTTAAATTTAAGCGGATTTCGCGAGCGGTTTAAAATTTAAATGGATTAAAAGCCTTGTTCGTTTAGCTTTCTATATCCGTCACAACCGGCTTTGGATCCCAAAGCGCAAGCCTTATTTAAATATTTTTTTGCAGTATTCGCGTCCTGCCCCACGCCTTTGCCATAGAAATATAAAACTCCGAGATTATAACAGCTGTCGCCAAATCCCAAGTCGCAAGCCTCAGAATATAATTCGTTTGCTTTTTTATAATCTTGATTCACACCCTTACCTAAATTATATAAAACACCCATATTGTAGCATCCTTTGGCCATTCCTAAATTGCAAGCTTTAGAATATAATTCGAACGCTTTCTTGTAATTTTGTTTTACGCCACTGTCATCTTCATATGAAGCTCCAAGATTATAACACCCTTCGGCAATCTCCAAATCGCAGGCCTTAGAATAGAATTGATTTGCTTTTTGGTAGTCTTGCTTTACGCTGCCATCTCCTTTTTCGTATAAAACTCCAAGATTATGGCAGCTTTCGCCATGTTTTAAATCGCAAGCTTTAGAATATAGCTCGCTTGCTTTTTTATAATCCTGTTTTACGCCTTCGCCCGAGGCATATAAAAGCCCGAGATTGTAGCATCCGCGGCCTTCTTGCAAATCGCAAGCTTTGGAAAGCATTTCGATCGCTTTTTTGTAATCTTTCTTTACTCCCTTGCCTGAGTGGTATAAAACACCCAGATTGCCGCAAGCTATGCCATTTTTTAAGTCGCAGGCCCTAGAATACAGTTCGGCCGCTTTTTTATAATCTTGTTCTACGCCCTTGCCGTATTCGTATGACGCCCCCAAGGTGGTGCAACCCCAGCCGTCGCCCAAACTACAGGCTTTAAAATTTAGCTCCCTTGCTTTTTCATAATCCTGCTTCACGCCATCCCCTGAATAGTATGCCATGGCGAGATTTACGCATGCTAAGGTGTTGTTGCTATCGCATTCGCTTTGCAACTTGCTTATACCGGGATCCTCTTGTTCCGTCGATGACAAAGCTGTGGCTTCTGCTAGCGATAAAGCCGCCGTGGCGATCAGCGCTAAAAATATCTTTTTCATACATCGCTCCGTCTGAAATTTCGGCTATTTTATTTCATTTTCGCTTAATCTTTTGAAAATCGGCGAGCTGTAAATTTACATCGCCGCGAGCTTAAAGGCGAAATTTAGCAAAAAGCGTTAAAATTCCAAGCATTACAAGGAGCAAAAATGAAAATTTTAAGAAGCACGGACGCAAATTTCAAAGAGGAATTTGCGAGGTTGGTGCGCCGCGGCGAGACGGATATGAGATCGGTAATGCCCGTCGTTAGCGGCATCATCGAGGAGATCAGAGCGCGCGGCGATGAGGCGCTAGCCGAACAGATCGAGAAGTTTGACAGATGGCGCGTGCAGGGCGATCTGGCTATCACACAAGAGCAGATGAGCCGCGCGTATGAAGGCTTAACCGCAGAGCTTAAGAATGCGCTTCAGATCGCATACGAGCGCATCTACGTTTATCATGAAAAGCAGCTTGAGAGAAGCTGGTTTAGCTTCGATCCAAGCGGCGCGATGCTTGGGCAAAAGATCACGCCGGTAGATCGCGCGGGGCTATATATCCCGGGCGGCAAGGCGGCGTATCCGAGCTCGCTTCTGATGAACGCGATCCCTGCAATCGTCGCGGGCGTGGAGGATATCAGCGTCTGCACTCCCGCCGTGGGCGGCGTCGTAAACGAGCTACTGCTCGCGGCGATGCATGTGCTAGGGATCAAAAAGGCCTACAAGGTGGGCGGCGCAAGCGCGATCGCGGCGATGGCATACGGCACGCGCACGATCGACAAGGTAGACGTCATCACGGGCCCTGGGAATATCTTCGTTGCGACTGCTAAAAAGCTCGTGTTCGGCGACGTAAATATCGATATGATCGCGGGCCCTAGCGAAGTGGGCATCATCGCAAACGCCTCGGCAAATCCGCGCAACATCGCCGTGGATCTGCTCAGCCAAGCCGAGCACGACGAGATCGCGAGTAGCTTTTTGATAAGCGATGATGAAAAATTTGCCCTCGCGGTCGCAGAACATATCAATCAGGAGCTGCCTACGCTTGCTCGCGAGCCCATCGCTCGCGCCAGCGTCGAAAACAAAGGCGCGATTATCATCGCACGCGATATGAACGAGTGCGTGGAGCTGATGAACGAGCTTGCGGTCGAGCACCTCGAGATCGCGACCGAGAACGCCTACGAGCTGCTTCCGCGCATACGCCACGCAGGCGCGATATTTTTGGGCCACTACACGCCAGAGGCGATGGGCGATTACCTCGCAGGCCCCAACCACACGCTGCCGACCGGCGGAAGCGCGCGATTTTTCTCGCCTCTGGGGGTTTATAACTTCATCAAACGAAGCTCGATCATAGCGCTAAATAAACGCGCCATAGACGAGCTCGGACGCGCGTGCATGGCGCTAGCGGATGCCGAGGGGCTAGGCGCGCACAAAAAATCGGTACAGATTAGATTTGAAGAGAAGTGATTTTGCGCTGCATCCCCAAGAGGCGGCGAGGGCGGAATTTTAAAGAGCACCGGCTGCAGTTGCGAAATCGCGAGCCGAAATTTTAAAATTTAAAGACGAGTTAAATTTTAAAAAATGTAAGCGTCGTGACGAGAGTGAAATTTTAAAATTTCAAAAGCGCTATAAATTTAAAAAAACGGCCGTATTTGATTAAAATTTAAGGCAAATTTACTAAGCGAAATGATATACTTTCGCTGATTTTTTACAAGGAGAGAAAAATGAAAAAATCACTTTTAGTTTTGGCTAGTTTTGGCTTTGCGCTAAGTCTTAGCGCCGCAGATCTTTCAGATAGCTGCAAAGAGTACTTCGCAGATCTTGATAAGATGGTTGATACCTACAAACAAGCGGGTCAAGAGCAGCAGGTCAAGATGTATGAGGATCAAAAAAAGCAATCCATGGATCAGATCAGCGCACTTCCTAAGGAGCAGCAAGAGGCCACTTGCAAACAAGCTAAAGAGATATTTAAGCAGATGATGGATCAGATGAAACAACAAGGCGCTATGAAATAAATACCTTCGCGGGCATGATGATGCCTTCTTCAGTCGCGGCGATGCGATATCGTCGCGATTAATTCTTTTTAAACTCACATTTTTTTAAAAATTTTTAAATTTTAAAATTTGGATGTTTTATCCTCGCTGCTTTTGGGGCTTGCCAAGAATTTCAGATTTGATATTCAGCTTGTCGCAGGAAGCCAAAACAAATAAAGCGCTCACGTCGTTAAAATGCTCCGTAAGGCGATGCATCTTAGTGGGACGCTGCGGTGCACCAAAGATTTACGAGCTGTTTTGGCGCGGCTCGAAACAGCGCCTCATCAATATGATGAATTCGAGGCTCGGTTTAAGCGTTATTTTATCGCGATTTGAAATAGCCGGGGCTCATAGATAGAGCGAATTCGCATCTCAGTTTACGGCTCTGCTTATGAAATTTGCAGCTAAAATCATCTCGCAAAATCGCCTCGGATTTTAATCCTCGGTAACGATTGCGCCGTTTTTTATTTCGAGCACGCAGACATTTCTGTGCAGCTCTTTGCCGGCATCTAAAGTATAGTAGTGCGTTGTTACTGTGCAGCGTAAATCGGCGTCGATGACGAACTCCTGCTTGGCGCGCATCGGCGGCTTGCTTTTACCGCAGTGCACGTAATCGGCGTAAATTTCGCGACAATCACTTATACGAAATGCGTCGTTTAAAAGGCACATAAAAACATATTCGTGCCCGTGCCTGCTATCTTGAAAATCACTCAGATAAAGCCTCAGCAGAATTGTTTTGACGCTCTTTTCTGGCAAACGACAAGCCCTTATGTCTTTGATCCTCTCCCAATACGTGCTTAGATTGTCGATTAAAAAGTTCTCCTTTGCGAACGAAAACAGCTTATTTTTATCAAGTAAATTTTTATCGATAGCCGCTAAGGGCGAAATTCCTCCCGGATAGCGCATCGGTAGTTGCGCGATCGGCAGATTGTCGTAAATATCTTTCATACTCTGATAAATCTCTGGCCGCGGCGCATCGTCTCCCTTAGCCGCGGCATTTTCCATGCCGCATAGCGCAAGTAGACACAGCAAAAATATCCACACCTTCTTCATAGCATTCCCCCTTGTTTCGATCGCAATCTCTTTGCTCCTGATCATACTGCAAATTTTAAAGCCTTAATATGAAGAAAAAAGATCAAAAATCAAAGCGCCCTTTTTACAACCACTCTCGCACTGTCTTTTTCTACCATTGCTTTTGGGTTAATTTAATCCGAGTCCTCTTGTTCTTGTGTGAAACGGACGATGCGCGGCTATTCGTCTTCCGTAGCCTTTTCAGTGAAGCTAACGATGCGCGGAGCCGCGATGCGCGCGTAATCCTGCGCGTTTAGGATGATCGAGTGATCGAGCAAGCCCGCGTTGAAAGCGATCTCTTCAAAGCGTCCGAATAGCGACGGATCGGCGATTAGCAGCAGCTTGTCGTGGAAGCTAAAAGGCGGCACCGAGCCGATGACGCAGTCCGTGAGATCGCCCACTTCATCGGGGCTTACGAGCGATGCTTTTGTGCCGCCGAGCCCCTGCGCCAGGCGCTTTAGATCGGTTTTGTGATCGGCTGCGAAGACCGCTAGGACGTAGATTCTGCCGTTTCTGCCCGCGGGTTTGTCGCTAGGAAGCTTCAGCAGCTGCGGCACGTTTGCGCAAATTTGATCGGCGGTTAAAGTTAAATTTCCCGCGCAGGCGCCGTTTTCGCAGCCTTGAGCGCTCGCAAGGGCGGAAGCGTCGAGATTTTGTGCGTCACCGGCGCTTGCTAAATTTAAATTTTGCGCGAAAGAAATTTGCCCGTCTTTAAAGCCTTTGATCGTGCAAACCAGCGCCTTTGCGCCTTGCCCTAGCTGCGTGCCTCGGGCTTTGGCGACCTCGGCGGAGGTGCCCGCGCTTTCGTGAGCTACGACGCGGAAGTGCGCGCCCTGCTGCGTCAAAAGCTCTTTTAGGCTTTCAAAAATTCTCTCTGACATGCTCTCTCCTTGTTTTTGCGAAATTATACTGAAATTTTAACCAAACGACCCATCGATGCCGAAATTCCATTCTTCGCCGTAGAAAATTTGTCTTGCGCCGTAGAATTTATCTCGCCTGCGCACAAACCTATTGCGCGATGAAAAATCTATTGCGCGGCGGAAATTCCGCCACGCATAAGCTCGGTCCGCCCTGCTTCTTGCGAAATTATTTCATCTTGCGGATTTTAGGCTCTTTGCTCTCTACGAGCTCGTAAATTCTAAGCTCGACCTTGACGTCTTTGGGCGCTAAAATTCTAATTTCGCCGCCGCCGTAGGCGAATGGATGCGTGAGCTCGTAATAGACCCGTTTTTTTTGCTTCTCGGTTTTGCACAGCATCAGCGTCTGAGCAAGCTCATCGCCGCCGCTAAACTCGTAATAAAGCCCATCCGCGCCCTCTTTTTGCTCTATTTTGCCGCCGATCAGATATGCGTCGTTGCAGTCGGCTTTGATCTCTTTCGAAAAGATCGCTTCGACTTTAAATTGCTGCGGCGGCATCTTTGACGGCGTTAGCTGAAAGACGTTTAGCTGCTTTTGCGCCTCGCCGCCGAACAAAAACAGCGGCACCAAAAAGAAAAATACGCTTTTTCTCATTTTTTGCTCCTTGAAAAGATATTTTTATTCAAAATTTTAGCGAAATTTTTACTCATTAGTCTGAAATTTCAATCGACTTCGTTTTTGTCTACAATACAGATGATATTTTTTAGCGCCTCCGTCTCTGGTTTTAACGCCTCGCTATCGGTTTTTTGCGCGGTGCCCTTTTTGTTTGCTAAATTTTTACTATAGCCTTGCGGCGAGGGTTTTTCCCGCGAGTTTAAAGCCTTGACAGCGTCGCGCGAAATTTCGCCCTGCGTCTGCGCGGTGGAAATTTCGCCGCTAGCCCCGCTAGCCTTACTCGTGCGGCGGCTTAGCACGCTTTTGACGCTTATCTTTCCCCCTGCGTAAAACGCCTCGCAAAGCCCGTCTCGCGCCTCATAATCCGTTACTTTGACGCTGCCCTCATGAAATTTATAAAATTTTACCCGTTTTGCTCTGCGCAGCTCTTCGGTTCCGCCCCATACGTCGCTCTGCGCGTCGAGATCCGCGAGCGCAAATGCGCCGTCTGCCGCCTTATACATATTGCCGAGCCTTATCGGTATGCGTTCGCCGCTCTTTTTGGTAAGCACGAAGCCGATCTTTTCGCCATCTTTTGGGTGCGGGCGGAACTGCCCCGAGAAAAACGCCGTGAAAAATGCGACCTCCTTGATCTCGCCGTCGGTGCCTAGGTATCTCGTCCAGCCATCTTCGGGCACGTCGATCTCGGCGACGTCTCGCCCGTCTTTTGCGCCGCATTTTAAGCCCGCGCAGCCGCTAAGCGCTAATGCCGCAAGCGCGGCTAGAAATAGGTTTTTCATATTTTCCCTTCAAATAAATTTTGGCTCAAAGCAGGGCGCCGCCTGCGCCTCGGTGCGTAAATTTGCGCAAAATAGGCGCGCTAGCTCACTCCGCGGGCTTGATTGCGCTACCGCATCTAAAAACACATAAATCGCGCGATATAGGCGGTAACGCGGCATTTTAACGTCGCTCAGCGCCTTTTGCAAGCGCTTTGCGGCAAATCCGCCCGAAACCTCGGGCGCGTAAAGCCCGTATTGCGGCTAAATTTATCAAGCCGACGTCGCCCAGATGCGTAAAAATCGCTGTCCGCTCGCCTCAAACGAGCACTCCTGCCAATCCCAGTCGTTCTCGCCGCCCATTGCAAAATTTTGAGGCTCGCCTGATAGAGCCGCCGCGCTCAAAGCAGCCGTTATCCGCTCTTTCATAAAATCATCGGGCTCGCAGGACTTGAATTTTTCAAATTTTATCTCGTAAAGGGAGGTGGTCTAAAGTCTGCGCGCACGAGCTTGCCGCACTGCTGTGCGAACTCCGCCGCGCTATATTCGTGCTTTGGGGCATAGTACCAAACCTCCAGCTCCTCGATGCTTTCGCCCCCAAATTTTATGGATTTTATCATTCTGCCCCCATTTCGCTCGTCGCGGCGGTTTAAATTTCGTCGCTAGAAATTTATAAATTTCACTTGCGCCCATACGGCGCAGGTCTTACGCGCAAGATAAAACCTTCGCCATTTGGCGCGAGCGCGCTGCGCGGTCAAATTTTAAATTTATCCGCCGCGTTTTAAATTCAGACGCCGAAGTCCGTCCGCATCCCCTCTTTGCCTTTTGGCGTAAAATAACAAACGACGTAGCAGAGCATTCGATCTTTGCAATCGTATTTGGCTTCGAGGCTTTCGATAATGCGCGCAAATTCCTGCGGCGGCTTGTCCGCAAAGGCGCCTCGCAGCTCCTCTGCGGCGATATGTCGCGGGCTAAGGAGCAGATACGCCACGCCGCCGTCCTCATCCTCGCTGATGGCGCGTAAAATTTCACTGCTCGCGCGAATGCCCCTTGCCATCCCACTCTCGCAGGCTTAAAAACGTCGCGCCGCCGTCAGCGTCCAAAGCCTTTTCGTCTGGAATTTGAGCGCGTAAAGCGCCTTCATTTAAGCTCTCACTCGCGACCTCGATAAAAACGTCCGTGCCGAGCAGATAGCTGGTCCGCTCAAACTCGCTTTCGTACTCCCAGCCGTCAAATTTAGCGACAAATTCGCGCACCCGCTCGTCCGCTTCGCAGCCGAACATCATCGCGTCGCTATCTGAAATTTCAACGATATAAGGCTCGTTCATGAGGCTTTTCGAATTTTATTGCGGCTCGCACTTTCCGTAAACCCACTCGCGAGTTTCGTTTAGCTTAAACTCGCCGTCCTTTAGAAAATACTGCTTGCTGCTTTTGATCGCGTTTTTGCCCGTGGCTATGTAGTCGCCGATGAAGCCGCGATCCAGGACGTCGTGCGCTAAAATTTCAGGCTCAAAGACGTTTTGCGTCTTTTGCGTTTCGTGCCATTTGCCGCTTTCATCAGGCTCGCGCAGGATGATCGAGATGTTGTTGCCCGCTTCGTCGTAGTCGTAGATATACTCGTACTGCTTGCCGTCGGAGGCCGTGCGATTTTTTATCACATTGCCGCACGCGTCGTAGCTAAACTCGTTTTCAAACACGACCTCCCAGCGCTGCGACTCCTCGCGCCAAAGCTCGGTTCGCTCGCGTAGAGGCCTGCTCTCCTCGGTCTCCTCGTGCACGTTTTTGTAGTACTCTCTCCACTCGTTTTTTGCGGCGTCCCAGCGCGATCTTAGCTCGCTAAAGCGCCTATACTTAGGCTCGATCTTGTGCAAGATCTTTTCATCGCGCCCCCAGGCGCCGTCGCGCCACACAAAATTTATCTCGCTACGCGTCCCGTCCGCCGCCGTAAAGACGGTATGTTTTGTAAGCGGCACCCATTTGCCGCGCCACGCGTAGCCTTCTGAGCCCGCGTAAACATCGCCGTTGTAGTGATATATCGATTTTTCGTACGGCATCCATTTTTTCGCTTTGGCGCTCCATTCATAGGTCGCTACGAAATTGTTTCTGTCGTTTTCATCGACAATCCTTTTTGTAAGGTGCGTCGGCGTCCATCTGCCCTTTTTTAGCGTGAAATTTTGCAAAATTTCCGTTTTACCCTCGCGCTTTTCGACGGCTTTTTCACCCTCGTATGGCTTGCTGTCCTTTTGCAGGCTGAAATAAATTTTCGAGCCGTCCTTTGCGATCTCCTGCTTGCTCATAGCCGTTTCGCGAAATTTGTTTGTATTCGCGTCCCAGTCGTATTCGATATTTTCGATCTCGCGCTCGCCGCTTTCGTCAAATTTGCTAAAGCTTTTCGATACGGAGGTTTCCTCTTCGCTGCTCTTTTTGTAGATTTTTTCTAGGCGGCGGGTTTTGGCGTCGTAGTTTTGGCTCACTTCATATTCGTAGCGCGGCACGGCGCCGCCCTCTGTTTTATAACTCGTCTTTTGCAAGCAAATTTTATTCGCCGCCGCATGTTTCGCCGCCGCCTCGGTCGCGCCCGCAGGCATCGCAAGCGTTAATGTCGCCGCTAAAATAGAGCCTGCCAAAACTGCCGCTCGAACTCGAAGCTTGTCTGCCGAAACCGCAGTCTGCGCCCCAAAAGCGCCCGCTGAAATAATCGCCCGCGCCTTTAAATTTAGCGCCGCAAAATCTACCGCGCCCTTGGGCGAAATTTTAAAAATACCTCTCATGACCGCTCCTTTTATCTGAATTTTAAATCGCGTCTACCGCTTTATATCCTCGCTCGAAAAAATTCTTTCGCCTTCGTAAATTTTCTCATAGCGACTTAGCTTGCCCTCTCTGAAATAGCCGATGAAATAGGCCGCCGATCTTTCGGCCTGCTCTTGCGAAATTTCATCGTAGAGGCGGGCGGACCCCTTTGATTTTTGTTTGTGCAGGCACGAACAGCTACGAAAATAGCGCCTTTTGATTTTAAAATTTTGCGCCTCGTCGCCTTGCTCATCTGCGCGCTTTGTTGCGTTTGTTTCGCTACTTTGCTTGCCTGCGGGTGTCTGGTCATCTCTCCCGCCGCCTTGCATCGTTTGTTTTTGCTCGCTCGCCGCGCCGTGATCTTGCGCCTCTACGGCGCCGAAACAGATACTCGCCGAAATTAAAGCCGAAATAGCCGCTTTGGGTAAAACCATTTTTATCCTCTCCTTTTGCCACCGCTGCATTCGGACCTGCCGCAGCGTAGGATTTAAATGTTAAAATTTACGTGGCGCACAAATATTTCCGCGCTAGCTAAATTTAATCGCGACTCTCGCATAAATACCGCTATGCCGCTAAATTTTAACCGCGGCACTCGCACGAATATTGCTACGTCCGCTAAATTTAAACGCAAAGCTCGCACAACGCCGCGTCCGCATAAATAGCGTCGTGCCTGCTAAATTTAACCGCGACGTTCGCGCAAGCGCCGCGCAGATAAAATTTAGCCGCGAAATTTTACCGACGCATCTTCAAACGCTACTTTATCTTTTTATATTTCCACGTCTTTTCCGTTATGAGCTCGGATTTGCCGTCTTTAAGCTTAAATTCCTTAAAGCTCGTTATCGCGTAGGCGCTAGGCATCTCAAACATCATCAGCGCGGCTCCGTGCCCCACGCTATCAGCCGGGATTTGGGTATCGTAAGTAGCCTCTGAGCGCCCGGTTTGCACCCATTTGCCGCTCGCATCAAGCTTGTAGATATCCATCGCTGTATTGCTGCCGTGCTCGTCGTAGCTATAGACGTATTTGTTGCTGCTGGAATTTGATTCGTAGCTTTGCTCTAGTAGTCGCTCGCCCGATTTATTGTAAATTTCGCCGTTTGAGTAGCTTTGGACCCAATCTTTAAGCCGCTCGTCCCACAGATACGAGGTCATATTAAGATCCGCTCCCTTCTTGATAACGGTCTGTTTGCTCATATTATCCCACGCGCCCTTCTCGTCGTTCCAGATGAAGCTTGTAACGATCCCCTCGCCCTTCGCGGCATCAAGCTCGTGCTTACTCATCGTCGCGTTTTGCCACGCGCCGTCCTTAAAGGTGCTGCGGATCTGCTCGTAGCTGCCGTTTCGATCGCCGTTAAGCATCTCTCGCTCGCTGTTTTGCCACGCGCCGTTTACAAACTCGTAGCTCACGTATCCGCTCATCTCTCCTACGGCGTCGTAGAAAATTTCGGTCTTATCTTTGGGCTGCCAGCTCTTGCCGTCCCATTTGAAGCTTATCGTAAGCTCCTCCTTATCCCACGCGTTTTTTACGGATCTGTTCATGCTATCTTTCTGCCATTTGCCCTTTACAAACTTATATCGCACGTCCTGCGTCGCGTTGCCGTCGTAGCTGGAGACGGTTTTGCTCGCATTGCGCGTGCCGTCATCTGCTATCGAATTGCTCTCGCGCGTCGTGACATTACCCTTTATGCTTTCCGTGTAGTCTTCTATTTTTTTCCACTTGCCGCTTTTAAGATCGAGGTTAAATACTTCAAATTTAACCATATTCCCCTTTTCGTCAAAGTAGCTGATCTCTTTGTAGCTAGAGCCTAGGCCGTCCGAGGAGTTCGTATCTCTTATCTGCTCCAGCTTGCGCGCCGCCGCGTCGTAGCTTAGGTGCGTGCTCTCCTTGCGCTCCCCAAGTGAGCCGTAGCTCATGCTTTGCACCATATACTCATACTCCTTGGCAAACGCCGCCGCACAGAGTAGCGCAAGTATCGTAGTAGCGAGCTTTTTCATCCTCTCTCCTTGGAAAAAATTTTGATAATTATATAATGTTCGTATATAAAAACGGATAAAATTTCGGCGTGCGGCTAAATTTAAAAAACTTCGATTTTTAGGCGGTAGTCGTGGAATTTTACGTCGCCAAACGGCTGGAATTTTAGTAATATTTGATCTGATTTTGTGTTAGTTGTCGATAGAATTTATGCGAAATAGAATTGCGTGCGAGCTTCTGCTAAATTTTAAACAGATCTAGAGCTGATTTATATCAAAGCTTCACTGCGTGCCGTTAGCGATAAAATTCTACGTCATAAAATTTTAAATTCACGCGCAGATCCGTTTGAGGAGATAAAAATGCAACACTAAATTTTTGGTAGCTAAAAATTTCAAATAATGCCGATTTTTCAAAAGTGCCGCTGGTTAAGCGGCACTAATCGCAGAAGCGCTCATCTGCGTTATTTGCTTTGCGCTTGGCTAGAAAGTCCGCCTTTTTAGCGGGGTCTGCGAAAAACTCGTCCTGCCTAAGTAGCGCGGCGTCCATTTTGTCCTCGGCTGCCTTGAGCGCGGTGGCGCGATCTGCGAAGTGCGATGGAAATTTCTCATCAAATATCGCTTTATACGAGTGCGCCTTGACCCAGTCCCTAGCGCGTGCCGCCGCATCGCGCTGTTTAGCGAGATCGCAGAATGCGTATGGATTTACCACGTTGCCGACGAGCTGTAAAAACGCCGCATTCGCGGACTCGGTCTCACGAAACATCTCGTCCTTGATGTCGATGACGCGAGCGAAGGTTAGGAATCGATTTTTGCCCGCGTAGAACCAAAACACCGCGTCGTCCTTAAGCCCCAGATCATAAGCGCGCGCCGCGACGGTCATCAGCGTGGTCGGAGCGACCATCTCCGGGGCGTCCTCGATGATTTTGATCGCTTTTTTTAGGCTCGGCACGTCGTTTTTCATCAGCAGGTCGTCAATCGGCTCGTAAACGTGCACGTATTCGGGCTTACCATCCTTAGCCGAATAAAACGGCGAAACATAGATGTCGATCGAAGTGATTTTTTCCACCTTGTCCTCACTACTCTCGCCTTGGGCGCTCAAAGTCGCAGCCGCAGCCGCACAGAGCAGTAGTGAGCGAAATTTTTTCATGGTCTCTCCTTTGGCTAAATTTTTATAAATTTCCCTCGTAATTATACCTTGAAATTTAAGAGCGCGAGCTTGATTTTTAACGAATATATTTTTGCGGAATTTTAATTTTTGCGGCGGCTCTATTTTCTTTTGATTCGGCTTCAGCGCTACGCTTTACGCGGCTAAATTTAATGCCACTAGTCGTAAAATTTAGCTCATAATTTAGATCGCTTAGAGCGCACAAAATCGCTCGAAGCGCTATCAAAATTTTAGAATCTTGCGCATCAAAATTTTAAGATTCCGTTCATCTTGAAATTTTAAAATTCCACGCCAAATAAAGCGCGGAATTTTTTTCCAATGCAGACGCGGCAGCACGTAGATTAGGCGCGCTTTTACACATCCGCCCAAAGTCGTCTAGCGGGAAGCCTTTCTTGTATACCTACTCAAAAAGCTCAAGTAGTTCGACGTGCCGCATAGCAAAACGCGCGCCGCTACAGCTCCTTCGATCTGTAATCGTAGCTGAAATCTTTCGGCGAGTAGTAATTAAGCGTGTTGCCGTCCACTTCGCCGTAAGGATAGCCAAAATTATTGATCGGAAACTGCGCTGGGCGCGGGCTTAGCGTGAAGTCTCTGCCGTAGTTAAAGCCGATCCAGCACATCTCCCAGTTACCAAATAAATACTCGCGGATTTTAACGAGCTTGCTGTCGTCATTGCTTAGCTTCTCGCCCAATCGCACTTTTGTAACGTCCGCAGGATCGACGGGGATCCAGCCGTGGCCTTTGAGATAAAATTCCGTCCTGCAGTGCTGCGCACCCGAGATATGGCTGACGCCGTCTTTAGGCGCGGCGCCCATTTGAGCGCTAAATCTCGACGCGCCTACGCGGATACCAAACATCTCTCTTGCGGCTATGCCCTGCGCGCGGCAAAGTGCGACGAAAACACTATTTATGTCGGTGCATTTGCCGCTTAGCTTGCCGCTACTTAAAATTTGCTTCACGTCCCCTAACCCGCAGCCTAGCACGCTGTTATCGCGCTGCATAGTGTTTGCCACCCACGTATAAATCGCGCGCGCCTTTTCCAAATCGCCCTTTATGCCGCCTGCGATCTCGTCTGATTTTTGCTTAACGACGCCGTCGATTTGAATCTGCGCACTAGGCTCTAAAAACTTCGCTACCTCGGGGTCAAGCTTTTCGTTCGGATTAAATTTTACCTTGCTAAAGTCGGTGTTTCGCTCAAAGGTCTCGACGCTAAATTTAATATTTAGCGTAGGCTTTGCCACCCCGACGTAGCCGGCATAGAGCGTCGGAATTTCGCCATAGTCTACGGACGGATCGTTGAAATTGCCGTCAAATTTTATGTCGCTTACCTTTTGATACTCCGTGATGAGAGGAAGCGGTATCCAAAGCCGCGTCTGCTTACCCTTCTCCAAAATTTCGTGATTTAGCGATAGCCCGAAAGCTCTCTTTTTGCCAATGACTTTTTCCCTGCCCAAAATGGTACTTGGAGCAGCCATAACGGCGCCTAAAATCGCAGTGTTTCTTAAAAAATCGCGTCTTTGCATGAAATGCCTTCAAAATAAAATGGCTAAGCCTTAGCCCTAATTACGCGTGGATTTTAACCTTTTGCGGCTTTAAAATCGCTAAATTTAAAATTCCGCAAGCCGTAAATTTTAAAATTCTATCCATATTTGAAATTTCAAAATTTTGCTCGCTTTAAAATTTTAAAATTTTGCTCGCCGCGGAATTTTAAAATTTTAAAATTTCGCCCAAAGACACGGCGCAAAATTTCGCCAAAGCGGGCATGACAATAGCCCGCAAACTAGGCGCGTAGGCAGTATATGGCGGCGTAGGCAAAACCACGCAAAAGCGCCGCTGTCGCAAAGCCAAGCGTGCGCTTCGATGAAACGGTTGAGCTTCGACGAAGCGCGATAGCTTAGCTTAAGCAAATCGAGGCAGCAAAATGCAAGCCGTCAGAAGGCTAAATTTCGCGCGAAAAATACTCGTAGATAAAATTTTTAGGAGAGTACGGATCTTTCGGCGTGCCGCCCACTTCGCAATATGGATGCGAAAAAATTTCGATCGGAACGTGCGCCGGACGCGGATTTAGCACGATTTCGCGAGCGTAGTTAAAGCCCAGCCAGCACGGCTCCCAGTTACCGAAAAGATACTCGCGCACCTGCGCCAGCTTAGAATCATCCTCGCTTAAGCCTTCGCCGAGTCGCACCTTCGTAACGTCCGCAGGATCGACAGGGATCCAGCCATAGCCTTTTAGATAAAATTCCGCTCTGCAGTGCTGCGCGCCCGAAATTTCAAGCGCACCGCCGCTTAAGGCGCCCATGACACCCATTTCAGGAGAAAATTTCTGCGCTGCGCCCGTGCGGATGCCGTAAATAGCGCGAGCAGGAATGCCCGCTGCCCTGCAGAGCGCTACGAACACGCTATTAATATCGGCGCATTTGCCGCTTAGCTTGCCGCTGCTTAAAATCGCTGCTGCATCGCCGCTGCCGCATGCGATCACGCTATTATCGCGGCTCATATTTTTAGCGACCCACTCGTAGATCGCGCGCGCCTTTTCTAGATCACCTTTAAGCGAGCCGGTGATCTCGTCTGATTTTTGTTTTGCGGCGCCTTCTACCGGAATTAGCTTTGAAGGCTTTAAAAACTCCTCGATCTCGGGGCTCAAGCGCTCATTTTCATTAAAGCTTACCTTGCTAAAATCAGTGTTTCGCTCCGAAATTTCGATATCGAAGCTAAGCTCAAAATAATCATCCTCTTCGCCTACGACACCTTGCTCGCCGTATTTGCCGACGCCTGCTCTTGCCTCTTTATCGGGTGCGAAGCGCGCGTAGTACGTGCTTATATGATCTCCGCAGATAGCCGACTCTTGTGCATTTGAGCGGGCATGATATTCACCCAGCAACCTTTGATAAGGCTCTTGCAGCACTAACGGCAGCCAAAGCCGCACCTCTGCGCCACTACTTGAAATTTCGTGATTAAATCTGAGACTAAATTTTCTCGTTTTTGCTTCTTGCATTTTTGCTCCTTTGCTTGAATTGCAAGTCGATTTTATCTCTTTGCGCCTTAAAATGGATAAAATTTTATGTTAAAATGGTGCTAAATTTGAAATTTTAGGATTAAAAATGGATCTGCAAAAAATCAGAGACGAAAACTTTAAAAAGCTGCAAAGTGGGCAAAACCGCGAAATTTTAAGCGCGATCGAGGCGCTAAAAATAGGCGAGTGCGAATGCGAGTGCGACGACGTCGTGCGTGCAAGCTTTAGCGCTAGCGCGGAGCAAGAGAATGAAATTTTGCGTATCGCGCGAGCGCTAAAGCCGTGGCGCAAGGGGCCTTTCGCGCTGAATGATCTTTTTATCGACGCCGAGTGGCGAAGCTTCGTGAAATTTAACCTGCTGCGGCCGTTTTTAGATCTGCGCGGCAAAACCGTCGCCGACGTGGGCTGCAACAACGGCTACTATATGTTTCGCGCAAGCGAGCTTGCTCCTGCGCGGCTCGTGGGGTTTGACCCGAGCGCGCTATTTTATTTGCAGTTTCGTTTCATCGAGAAATTCCTCCGTAGCGGCGCGAAATTCGAGCTTTTGGGCGTGGAGCATCTGCCCTTTTACGAGCATAAATTCGACACGATCTTCTGTCTCGGCGTCATCTACCATCGCAGCGATCCCGTAAAGATGCTAAAAGATCTGCGAGCCTCGCTAAATGCGGGCGGCGAGGTGTTTTTGGACACGATGTATATCGAAGGAGTGGGCGATTTCGCGCTGTGCCCGAAAAACAGCTACTCAAAAATTTCAAATATCTACTTCGTCCCGACCGTCGGCGCGCTGCAGAATTGGTGTGAGAGGGCGAAATTTAAAGATTTTGAAATTTTGGCTCAAAAGCCCACGAATGCTAGCGAGCAGCGCAAAACGGAGTGGATCGACGGGCAGAGCCTGGAGAATTTCCTAGACCCGCTCGACGGCTCGCGCACGATCGAGGGCTATCCTGCCCCGCGGCGTATCTATGTGCGGCTTAGGGCGTGATTCGCGCCTTTGAAACATTTGTCGTGCACCCGTGCACCGATATGAAATGAACTTCGGATGTGATCTGCATCTTTAAAAACGCGTAAAATTTACCGAATTTAATCGGCTTGCAGGGAAAATTTTGCATTCGGTGGGATGTGAAATTTAGCTAAATTTAGCGGGCTCGAATTGGATTAGATCGCATTGTAGCGGCCAGGATCAGCGCAGCGGCGCAAATTTTAAATTTCGCCTTTTGCGTTACGCTTTGCGTCTTGCATGCGCACACGGCACGGAATTTTTCTAAATTTAATCAAGCGGCGGTAGATTTTAAAATTTTATCTACGCAGAGCACGCCAATGCGCGCATCGTGCGAACGTAGCGCAGAATTCAACGCTCGCGGCGACAAATAAAGTTGCAAATTTTAATGCCTGCAATGCAAGTAAAGCAGCATCAATTCCGGTGCCTGCAAGCAAAGCGGTATAAATTTTCCGGCGCCGAGCAGCTTCACACCGCTTCACACCGCTTCACACCGCTTCACCGCTTATTGTGCGGCGAAACGCAGTTAAATTTAAACGATCAGCGCTCAAAAAATTGCAAAAAATATTTTAAATTTTGCCTCTCGGCCGCTAGGCTAGTATTTGCTCCGTGTCCCGGATAGAGCGTAAAATCGCCCTCTATCTGCAAAATTTTATGCAGAGACTCTCTCATCTGCTCGCCGCTTGAAAAGGGAAAATCCCACCTGCCGATAGAGCCTTTAAATATGACGTCGCCGCTAAAGATCACGCCGTCCACTTCGATCATACAGCTGCCCGGCGTGTGTCCGGCAAAGAGGCTAAATTTAACGTTAAAGCCCGCTATTTCAAAGCTTTGCTCCTGCCCTTTTACGAGCACGTCCGCCTCTATGGATTCTGGCATCGTCTCAAAAGGATCCGCCCGCAGCATAAAGGCGTCGCTTTCGTGGATATAAATTTTAGCGCCCGCCCTTTGCAGCTTGGCGTCGTCGTAAACATGATCGAAATGCCCGTGCGTATTCAAAACCGCGGCGATTTTTCCCGTATTTTGCATCACCCAATCAAAGCTGCCCTGCCCCGGATCGATCACCAGATCGCCCTGCTCACCCTTTAGAATGTAGCAATTCGTCACATATTCGCCGAAAGCTTTTTTTAAAATTTGCATTTAAATCCTCCTTTTAAGCTTAAATTAAAGCCGTAATTTAGCCAAAAATAGTTAAAATTCGCACAATTTAACGTAAAATTTTAAGGCTAAATATTATGTTTTTGGACGATTTGCTGCCGCAACTGACTGATTTTTTATCGGAGAGACTCGATGAAACGGGCGCGGACGCCTTTGTAGTAGGCATCAGCGGTGGGCTTGACAGCGCCGTGGTTTCTGCGCTTTGTGCACTTACCGAGATCCCCACTTACGGGCTTATCCTACCTAGTGCGGGTTCAAATTTAGAAAATATGGCAGACGGCATCTTTCACTGCGAATCCTTTAATATCCCCTACGAAATCCAAGAGATCGCGCCATTTGTAGAAAATTTTACCGCTTTAAATCCCGGCGCAAGCGCTCTTCGCATCGGAAATTTCGCCGCGCGCATAAGAATGAGCTTGCTTTATGATTACAGCGCGGCTAAACGCGGCGTAGTCGTAGGCACGAGCAATCTTAGCGAGCGAATGCTCGGCTACGGCACGATCTACGGCGATCTGGCCTGCGCGTTTAATCCGATCGGCGAAATTTTTAAAAGCGATCTGTTTAAATTTGCAAAAATTTTATGCATAGACGATGCGATCATAAAAAAAGCTCCCAGCGCCGATCTATGGGAAAATCAAAGCGACGAACGTGAGCTTGGATACAGCTACGAGATCTTAGATAGCGTGCTAAGAGATATTTTTTCGCACGAAGCGCTGCGGACGAAATTTCGCTCAGGCGAGCAAATAACCGTAAACGATCTAAAATATCTGCAAAACTCGCACCACAATCAAGAGCTGGTAAAATTTATCGTCCGTAGAATTCTTAAAAATAATTTTAAGCTTCGCGCGCCCGCGGTCGCTCGCATAGAGCCCGCACACTAAGGAGAGATTTATGAAAGAGATACCGTTTTATAAGGCTCAAATCGATAAAAAAGAGGAAGACTTAATTAAAAGCGCCCTCTACAACAGCGATATAAGATATAGCGAAATTTTTGAAGAGGATATTTGTAAATACTTCGGCGTAAAGCATGCCGTATCGACTACTAGCGGCACGACGGCACTGCATCTGGCGCTTTGTGCGATGGATATTAAGCGCGGAGATAAAATTTTATGCTCCGTAAATTCCTTCCCTAACGTCGCCGAAGTGATCCGCCACTTCGACGCAGAGCCAGTTTTCGTAGATATCGATCCGATAAGCTTTAACATCACGAGCGAAAGCCTTGCTCGCACGATAGATCAGAACCGCCACAAGAAGCTAAAATGCGCTTTCATCTCGCACATCGCGGGGCTTGCTGCGGATATAGACGCCATCAGCGAGGTCGCCAAAAGCGAAAATATCATCCTTATAGACGATGCGTGCCGCGCTATGGGCGCTACCTATAAGGGCGCAAAAATCGGAGCGCTTAAAAGCTCGCTCATATCGTGCTTTCAGATCAATCCTCAAGCGCAAGACGCAATCTCTACGGCGGGCTTTTTCGTTACGAACGACGATGAGATCGCAAGCGCCGCGCAAATTTTAAGAAACGGCGGCATCGTAGGGGACGCCTTTTACAAAGACGGCAATATGTCTTTTACCTACGACGTCGATCGCATCGGTCAAAAATACGATCTTAACGCCATAAATTCCGCTTACGCCATCGCCCAGTTTGAGAAAACCGACGCTTTTATAAAGCGCCGCAAGCAGATCGCCGCAGCCTACCGCGAGCAGCTTGCAAACTGCCCGCACGTAACGCTTCCAAGCGACAGCGAGGAGCATATCTATACTCAATTCATCGTAAAGATCGACAAAAACCGCGACGATTTCGCCAAGGCGCTGATCTCGCGCGGAGTGAGCGTTTCGCTGCACTATGTGCCGGTGCATCTGCTAAGCTATTACAAAAGCAAATATAATTACAAGGTCAATGATTTCCCGAATGCGCTTAAAAACTATCAGCAAATTTTATCCTTGCCGATCTACACGGCGCTTAGCGACGACGATGTAAGCTACATCTGCGAGCAGATCAAAGAGATAGCGCAAAATCGTGTTTAAACTCCTAATCGAGCGAAACCTATACGACCCGAGCCCCGCGTGGCTTGCGCTCGGAGTGATTTTGGCGCCGTTATCGCTGCTTTATACACTGATCGTCTGCCTAAAAAGGCTCTTTGCTAAGCCGCAAAAATTTAAAATTCCAATAATCAGCGTCGGAAATTTAACCCTCGGCGGAAGCGGCAAAACCCCGCTAGTGCGGGCGCTTTTTAAAGAATTTAGCGAGGAGCTCAAAACATGTATCATCCTTCGCGGATACGGGCGCAAAAGCAGAGGCTTGCTCGAAGTGGCGCTCAGCGGACGGATACTTTGCGACGTAGAGCAAAGCGGAGATGAGGCGATGGAATACGCGCTGTTTTTGCGCGGCGCAAACGTAATCGTTAGCGAAGATCGCGCCGCAGGGATTTTGCGCGCACAAACTCTCGGCTTTGAGCTCGTGATCTTGGACGACGGATTTTCTAAATTTAATATCTCTAAATTTGATATCTTGCTGCGCCCACAAAGCGCGCCGAAGCTGCCCTTTTGCCTGCCCCTCGCCGCGTATCGCTACCCGCCGTTTTTTTATAAATTTGCGGATTTCATACCCTCTTCGAGCGACATCTCGCAGGAGCTTAAAATCGTTTCGGCGGCGGATCTGCAAGAGGGGCTAAACGGCACGGATGAAATTTCAAATTCCGACGCAGATGAAATTTCAAATTCCACCGCGGATAAAATTTCGGATTTAAATTTAAAAACCGCCGCAGATAAAATTTCAAATTTAAACCCTACCGAGGATAAAATTTCAAACTCCAAAGAGGCTGGTTTTGAAAAATCCCGCACGATCTTAATCAGCGCTATCGCCAAACCTTGGCGCTTGCAAGAGTTTTTGCCGCTCGCAAAAGCGCACGCGTTTTTCCTCGATCATTATGATTTCAAAAAAGAGCAGATTTTAGAGCTGCTAAGGCGCGAGGATGCGGAGCATATCCTTTGCACGGCAAAAGATTACGTGAAATTAAGGGATTTGGGCGCGGAAATTTCGGTGATTTTGCTAAATTTAAAGCTAAGCGAAAACTTTATCCGCAAAATTCAAAACTACATAAACCAAGCTATGATAAAATAAGGTTTTTAAAGGAATTTTATGATAAAAAAGAGCAAAACCGCCGAAGTCATCATCTCTGCGCTGCCCTATATCCGTAAATTTAGAGATAAAATTTTCGTCGTCAAATACGGCGGCGCGGCGCAAACCGATGATACGCTCAAGCTTGATTTTGCCCGCGACATCGTGCTTTTGCATATGGTCGGCATCAAGATCATCGTCGTGCACGGCGGCGGCAAAAAGATCAATCAGACCCTGGATAAGATCGGCGTGCAGAGCGAGTTCAGGGACGGGCTTCGCATAACGAATAAAGACGCGATCGAAATTACCGAGATGGTGCTAAGCGGCGCGGTAAATAAAGAGATCACGGCGCTTTTGAACCAAAACGGCGCGCCTGCGATCGGCATCAGCGGCAAGGACGGCGGGCTTTTAAGGGCAAAATTTCTCGATGAGAAAAAATACGGCTTCGTAGGCGAGATCACCGAGGTAAACACCAAGCTGATAAACGACCTGCTGCAAAAGGACTATCTGCCGGTGATCGCCCCGCTTGCGGGCGGCGAGACGGACGAAAACGTGAGCTTTAATATCAACGCCGATCTCTGCGCCAGCAGGATCGCAGCCGCGCTAAAAGCGAGCAAGGCGATATTTTTAAGCGACATTGACGGAGTGCTCGATAAAGAGGGAAATTTAATCAGCAAGCTTGATGCCGCGCTAATTTCGAAGCTTAAAAAGGACGGCACGATCGCAGGCGGCATGATCCCAAAGGTCGATGCGTGCCTGCAATGCGTGCGAAACGGCGCAAGTGCCGCGCATATCATCAACGGCAAAATTCCGCACTCGATCCTGCTTGAGCTTTTCACGGACGGCGGCATAGGAAGTTTGATAAAGGAAGAAATTTAGACGCGAGCGCGGAGGCGACAGGCTTAAAGCGGCAATGCCGCAAGTCCGTGCAAGCGGTCTAAGCGATCAAATTTAAAGCGCCTAGGCGGGCGTAAATTTTAAAATTTTAAAAAGGAAAAAGATGAAACTGGTTTCAACGAGAGATTTTTCGCAAAAAGCGGATCTTAGCTACGCGCTGCTAAATCCGAGCGCAAGCGGCGGCGGGCTTTTCAGCCCCGAGCGGCTGCCGCTTTTGAGCGAGGATTTTTTTAAGCAGTGCGAGGATCTGAGCTACAAACAGATCGCGCTTAAAATCATCGAGAGCTTCGATTTTGACGTAAGCAGCGAGGTCTTTGAAGACGCGCTAAAGCGCTACGATAAATTTGAAAACCCCGCCTGCCCCGTCCAGATCAAAAAATTAAGCAAAAACGCCTATATTTTGGAGCTTTACCACGGTCCGACGCTCGCGTTTAAGGATATGGCGCTGCAACCTTTCGGCGCGCTTTTAAAAAGCATCGCAAAATCCAGGAATGAAAAATTTTTAATAATGTGCGCTACGAGCGGCGACACGGGGCCTGCTACGCTGGAGGCTTTTGCGGACGACGAAAACATCAAAGCGGTCTGCCTCTACCCGCAGGGCGGCACGAGCGAGATACAGCGCCAGCAGATGATCAAACAAAGCGCGGCAAATCTTAAAATTTTAGGCGTGCGCGGCAACTTCGACGATACGCAACGCGCGCTAAAATCGCTGCTGGCTGACGAGGATTTTAAAAATGAGCTCGCGCGGGCGAATTTAAATCTAAGCGCCGCAAACTCCGTAAATTTCGGCAGGATTTTATTTCAGATCATCTACTACCTCTATGCTAGTATCTATTTCTCAAAGCACGGCGTATTGAGCTATGAGCAAAATTTAAAGCAAAGCGATCAGTGCGCGGCGTGCGGCAAAAATTTTGACGCCGCAGCGAGCGCAAACAGCGCGCAGAGCGCAAAACCGAATGCCAAATTTTGCAGCTTCGACGTCATAGTGCCTAGCGGAAATTTCGGCAACGCGCTGGGAGCGTATTTCGCCAAAAAAATGGGCGCAAAGATCGGCAAAATCAAGATCGCTTCAAACGCGAACAATATCCTAACCGAGCTTTTTACGAGCGGCATCTACGATCTGCGCGGGCGCGAGCTCATCCGCACGATCAGCCCTGCGATGGATATTTTAGTTAGCTCCAACGTCGAGCGGCTACTTAGCGATCTATTCGGCGATACGCGCACGAGCGAGCTGATGCAAAGCCTGGCGCGAGATAAATTTTATAAACTTAGCGCGAGCGAGCTTGCGAAGCTGCGCGAGATTTTTGAGGCGGATTTTTGCGACGATGCGCAGTGCGCTAAATTTATCAAGCAAGAGAGCAGCCGCGGCGTGCTGATCGACCCGCACACGGCGACCTGCTTTAAGCTACTTGACGAAAGCCGCCTAAATCTCGTCATCTCGACGGCGAAGTGGATCAAATTTACGCCGTCGATGATCGGCGCGATCAAAGGCAGGGCTTGCAAAGACGAGCGAGCCGATATGATCGCGCTTTCGAAGGAATTTCGCAGCGACATTCCGCCGCAGATCTCACGCCTTTTTAGCGCGCCGCAGGTACACTCTAGCGTCGTGGAGCAAAGCGAGATCAAAAACGCCATAATGGAGTGGATCAAAAAATGATAGTAATCCCTGCGCGCCTTGCTTCGACGCGCTTTAAAAATAAAATTTTATGTGAGTTTGGCGGCGTGCCGATGTTTATCAAAACGGCTCAAAATGCCGCCAAAGCAGACCGCGTGCTAATCGCCGTGGATGAGCCGCAAATTTTAAAGATCGCGCAGGATTACGGCTTTGACGCCGTTCTCACCGCGCGCGAGCATCAAAGCGGCACCGATCGGATCAATGAAGCGGTCGCAAACGCGGCTCTTGCGGAGAACGAGATCATCATCAATATCCAAGCCGACGAGCCCTTTTTTGAGAGCGAAAATTTGATTAAATTTAAAGATTTCGCCAACGCCATGATCGCGCAAAAGGGCGCATTTATGGCGAGCTGCTACAAATACATAAGCCAGGAGGCGGCGGCGGATCCGAATTTAGTCAAGCTCGTGCTCGACAACGCTGGCTTTGCGATCTATTTTTCGCGCTCGCCCATCCCTTATCCGCGTGCGGCATGCGAGTGCTACCTCGGACACATCGGTATCTACGCATACAGCGTGCGAAATTTAAAGCGGTTTTGCGCCCTGCCCGCCTCAGCGCTGGAAGATACCGAAAAACTAGAGCAGCTTCGCGCCATAAGCGCGGGCGAAAAGATCGCGATGCTTGGGATCGAAACCGAAAGCATCGGCATCGACACGCCGGCTGATTACGAGCGCGCACTAAAGGAGTTCGGCAATGGAATTTGATCGCGCCTTTTTAAACACGAAATTTAAAGCGAGCGAACCCACAAAATTTAACGATAATAGGCTGTGCGGCGCAGTGTTTGGGATGCAGGGGCCTGCCGCGGAGCGTAAAATTCTAACGCGACGTAAAATTTTAGCGGAGCGCGGAATTTTAAAATTTAAAGATGCGAGCGCAAGATGAATTACGATGAATACAGATCTGCAGTAGATACACTAAATGCGTGGGCGCGGGCATATTACACCGACGATCGGCCGATCGCAAGCGACGAGGAGTATGACGAGCTTTATTCGCAAGCGGAGAAATTTGAGGAGCAAAATCCCGCACTCGCGCTGCCCTACTCGCCCACAAGGCGCATCGGAGGCGCGATCAGCGAGGGCTTTTCCAAGCTCGCTCACGGCGCGCAGATGTGGTCGATGGAGGATATTTTCGACGACGCGGGTCTTTTGGCGTGGCTAGCTCGCGGCGAGAAGAGCGGCGCGCAGTTTTACGTCGAGCCGAAATTTGACGGAGCGAGCTTAAATTTGACCTACGAAGGCGGCGTGCTGATAAGCGCGGCGACGCGCGGCGACGGGCTTATAGGCGAGGACGTAACGCAAAACGCAAGAGCGATCAAATCGGTGCCGCTTCAGATCCCATACGAGGGAAGGATCGAGATCCGCGGCGAGACGCTGATCGCAAAGAGCGATTTTGACGCGCTAAACGACGAGCGCGCCGCAAACGGCGAGAGCTTGTTTTCAAACCCGCGCAACGCCGCCGCAGGCAGCCTGAGGCAGCTGGATAGCGCGATCGTAGCGAAGCGGAAGTTAAAATTTATCCCGTGGGGGGTCGGTGAGCATTCCTTAAGCTTTGCACTGCACTCGCAGATAATGGAGTTCGTGCGCAGTCTCGGCTTTTTGCGCGACGAGTTTTGCCGCATCTGCAAGAGCGCGAGCGAGATCAGGGCTGCGTACGAGGCGCTGCATAGCATGCGCGCGAGCAAAGATCTGATGCTTGACGGCATGGTAATCCGCGTAAACGAGCTTTCAAAGTGTGCGCAGATGGGCTATACGGTGAAATTTCCGCGCTTTATGGTCGCGTACAAATTCCCCGCAGTCGAAAAGGTAACGCGGCTACGCGAGATCAATCTGCAGGTCGGCCGCACCGGCGCGGTAACCCCCGTAGCCGTCGTAGATAGCGTAAACATCGACGGCGCGAATGTTTCAAACGCGACGCTTCATAATTTCGACGAGATCGCGCGGCTGGGGCTAATGAAAAACGATTTCGTGGGCATCATCCGCAGCGGTGACGTGATCCCGAAGATCACGAGCGTTTACAAACAGCGCAGAGACGGCACGCAGAGTGAAATTTCGCGCCCGAATCGCTGCCCGGTTTGCGGCGAGAAATTGCTTGACGAAGGCGCGCTCATAAAGTGTCAAAATCTCGATTGCAAGGCGCGTGTGATAGGCTCGCTGATCTATTTCTGCTCCAAAAAATGCATGAATATCGAAGGGCTAAGCGACGCGACGATCACGCAGCTTTTTGAAAGCGGCAAAATTTCAAAGATCGGCGACATTTACGCCCTCGGCGCGCAGGATTTGGCGGATCTTGAGGGCTTTGCGGATAAAAAAATTTCAAACCTTTTAAGCGCGATAAATGCGAGCAAAAACGCGCCGCTTGAGCGCTTCATCGCTTCTTTAGGGATCGAGCACATCGGCGAGGTGGCCGCGCGCAAGATAGCCGCGGCATTCGGGCAGGATTGGCTGAATGCGAGCGAGGATGAAATTCTGCGGCTAGAGGGCTTTGGAGAGGCGATGGCAAGGAGCCTAGTGGAGTTTTGCAAGATAAATCGCGAAAAAATTCTAAATTTAAGCGAAATCATCACGCCGCGCCCGCCCGAGACGCAGACCGTCAAAAGTGCCTTCACGGGCCGCAGCGTCGTCATCACGGGCACGCTCAGCCGTCCGCGTGACGAGTTTAAGGCCAGACTTTTGGCGATGGGCGCGAAGGTGCAGGGCTCGGTATCTGCCAAGACCGACTTCGTGCTTGCGGGAGAGGACGCCGGCTCCAAGCTGCAAAAAGCTCACTCGCTTGGCGTGCGGGTGATCGACGAGAGCGAGTTTGAAGCGCTCGCGAGCCTGGCGACGACCGACACGAATTCACCCGGCAAGAACGAGCCCCAAACGCTTGCGGGGAGCGGCAAGTGAAGGTTTTTTGCTTGATGTTGGAGCCGTACATAAACGGTGCGGGGTTAAATTTTAAAAGCAACCTCCGTCCTGCGGCGCTTGCGTGTTTTACGAAGCGCGAGAATTTTAAAAATTTTGCGGCGCGCGAACACTGCGCCGATAGGAAAAATTTTAAAATTTTCGCTAGCGATGAGATCAAATTTACAACGCACGGCGAGCTAAAATTTACAATGCGCGGTATGGTTAAATTTACGGCGTGCAGCTGGCTGAAATTTGAGCCTTGCGGCACTGCTACGCGCGACTTTGCTTTGCGCGATAAAATTTTAAGCTCAAGGCCGCGCAAAAACTGCGTGAGCTTTAAAATTTCATCGCGGCGCGGAGAAAAAGCAAAATGAGATTTGATCTGCTCGTCGCAAATACGCTTAAAATCAGCAGAAATCAGGCCGCCGCACTGATAAAGCGGGATAAAATTTTGCTGCGAGGCGCCGTGCAAAATAGGCCCTCTGCGCAGATCGCGCCCGAGCAGAGCGGCGAAATCAGCGCGATTGATCAAATTTATGTAAGCAGAGGCGCGCTCAAGCTTGCGGGTTTTTTGGACGAGCTTGCCGAAAACGGGCTTTTAGCAAGCTGCGGCGCAAATTCGCCTAGCGTGGCGGCAGAAATTTCAGAGCCGTGCAGTGCCACAAAAAGCGCGGATAGCAAAGCGACAGCGACGCAAATTTCAAGTGTAGATTTTGCGACTACGGATAAAATTTTAGGCGCGAACGAAGCTGATAAAATTCCAAGCGCGGCTGCCGCGACGACAAAGAGCGCAAAAGCCACTACCGAGGCGATCCGTACCGCAAAAACTGCCGATACGGCGGAGCTTTTACAAACCGGTGGAGGCAAGCAAACGGTGGAATTTTTACAGATGAGCACAGGCGCCGATACGGCAGGGCATTTGCAAACGGACGTAGACGCCGAAACGGCAGAGATTTCAAATACGGCAGCCTCCAAATCTGGCGGCAAGGCGGGCGCGTGCCGCAGCGAAGGCGGCGCGGAGCCGCTACAAACAAAGCCTTCTCAAAAAGAGGTTTTAAATTTAGCGGGAGTCGATGTTTTGGACGTGGGCAGTAGCACCGGCGGGTTCGTGCAGATTTTACTTCAGCACGGCGCGAAGAGCGTGACCGCGCTTGACGTCGGCAGCTCGCAGCTAAGCGAAATTTTGCGGCGCGACCCTCGCGTGATAGTGCGCGAAAACACCGACATCAGGGAGTTTGCGAGCAAGAAAAAATTTGATCTCATCACCTGCGACGTGAGCTTCATCTCGCTAAATTTAATCCTAGAAAGCCTCGTGCGCCTTGCAAAAAGCGCTCTCATCGTGCTATTTAAGCCGCAATTTGAGGTCGGCGCGGAGATCAAGCGAAATAAAAAAGGCGTGCTCAAGGACGAAAAAGCGGTGCGCGCCGCACGGGCGAAATTTGAGCAGCTATGCGCCGAGCTGGGGCTTGCCGTGCTATATGCCAGCGCCTGCAAAATCGCGGGCAAAGAGGGAAATAGGGAATTTTTCTATCTTCTAAAAAGGATGAACGATGAAATTTAAAAACTTAATTATCTTGGCGTTTTGCGCGCTATTTTTGGGCTCATGCGCCAAAAGCCTAAGCCCAAAAGCGCCGCTGGTAAAAAACTTCGACATCGCTAAATTTAGCGGCGGCTGGTATGAGATCGCTCGTATGAAGGGCGGCGGCGATCTGCAAAACACCGCGTACGAGTGCTTCATCGATAAAAACTCCACGATCAATCTTCTAAAAACCGCCAAAACAAGCTCGGGCAAAATCGAAAACGAGCAGCATGTGCTGGAGTTTGCGGGCGATAAAAACGTAGGCCTGCTCTATCAAAAAGGCCTAATTTCCGACTCCCTCTACCGCGTGGCGCAGGTGGACGGCGACTATCGCTACGCCCTGATCTTCGGCGCCGATACGAGCGAGCTTTACATCCTCTCGCGCACCAAAACCCTGCCCGAGCCGATCCGCATCCTATATCTCAAAAAGGCGAAGCATAGCGGTTACGACACCAAAAAAATTATCTGGACGAAGCAAAAGTAATGGCTAATCAAAAATCATGTAAAGACCATACAGAGGCTTCGCTACGGAATTTTAAAGAGCAAAATTTCGTATCGCAGAATTCCAACTTGAAAAATTTTACGGAACAGAATTCCACAAGCAATGGAGAAAATTCATCTCAAAATATCAAACGTACAAAGCAAGAGTTCAGTGAAAATAAAACCAGCAATGCGCACCGCGCAGATGAAGCAGACACCGACACCTCTTGCAGAAATGAAACGACTTATGGCGGCACTTGCGGCGATGGCGTAGACGCGCAAGCCCAGGGCATGCTTCCTGCTTGTGCGGAAGTGCTACACGCGCGCCTAAGCGAGCAGTTCACACGTGGCGAGATTTTCGCAACGCTACAAGGCGCAAACCGCGATAATGTGCACGCCGTAGCGATCGGTAACTTCGACGGCATGCACCTTGGACATCAAAAATTATTTGAGCGCCTAGGCGAGCAAGGCGCAATAATCGTAATCCTAGCAGGTGGTGGCACGAAGCTAACCCCTTTTGCGTCACGGCAGGCATTTACGAACAAAAAGATTTTTTATTGCGATCTACGCGCTATCAAAAGCCTTAGCGGAGGCGAATTTATCGCACTTTTAAGGCAGAATTTCATAAATTTACAAAAAATTGTCGTAGGCGAGGACTTTAGATTTGGGCGTGACAGAGCATGGGGCGCGGAGTTTTTGCAGCGCGAATTTAGCGGGCAAACCTGCGTCTTAGGGGAGTTTTGCTTAAGCGGCGGCGGCGTGCATTCAAGCAGGATCAAGGAACTTTTATCGCGTGGTCGGTGCGAAGAGGCGGCGGAGCTTTTAGGGCGAAATTACGAGATCTGCGGACGCGTAGTGCGCGGTCAGGGGCGCGGGGCGCGGGAGTTCGTAGCGACGCTAAATCTTGATACGAGCGGCTATTTTATGCCAAA
Source organism: uncultured Campylobacter sp. (assembly GCF_938045345.1). Lineage (GTDB taxonomy): Bacteria > Campylobacterota > Campylobacteria > Campylobacterales > Campylobacteraceae > Campylobacter_B. Next base: position 23,782 of record NZ_CALIMS010000011.1, on the reverse strand, counting down.
AAGCGGCGTGTATGCGACCCTGGCGCGCGCTGGAAGCAAGGAATTTGCAAGCGTGAGCTTCTTGGGGCACAGGCTCAGCACCGACGGGGCTTTTGCGCTTGAAACGCACATTTTAGGGGACTTTGCAGGCTTTGAAGCGGGTTTAAATTCCGCCCAAGATCGCGCGCCGTGCTGCGGGGGGCAAGTCGCACATTCTGCGCGAAATTCAGATGAAATTTCGGCTCGTAATTCAGTAGAAATTTCTACACAAAATTTTGCGGCGAGCGAGAGCTTGGACGCCGAAAATAAAAATTTAGAGGCTGCGGACAAAAACAGCGGCGCGAAATTTGCTTGCGTGAAATTTATAAAGTTCCTACGCGAAAATCGTAAATTTAGTGATCTAGCGCAGCTTAAAGAGCAGATTTTAAAAGACGCTTCAGAGGCGGAGGCGGTACTACGAAGCCGTAAATTTTAATCTACGGCTTGTAAGCTTAAAAATGAAATTTGCGGGCTGTGCGCTTGATTTGATGCGTCTGCCCGCGTTTTGCATCTACGACGCATTAAATGAGCCGTCTGCGTCGTCCCGTATAAAAGTCATGCGCCCGTTGTCACTGAGAATACTTGGTGCGCCGCCTGCGTCTGCGATGCCATATGGGAAGTGTACACAAAAGCGGCGCGCAAGCTGCTAAAAAGTCGTTAAATTTTAACGACGTACCGCCTGCAGGACTTTAACGTACTTTGGGCTTAGGCTTATGTAAGGCGAGGTAAGTGTGAGCTGCACCGAGAATCAAGGGCGATAAAAAATCTTAGTTGTGCTGCGAAGCTTTAAAATTTAGCAGGGCTAAGCTGCCAAGCAAGAGCCAAGCGCCTCTATTTTTGCGGTGCGTAAAATCGCAAAATGGGCGCGAAATTCTACCAATGGAGCTTCGACTATGCTTTTAGTTTAAGTTCGTAATTAAAGAATTTCAAGGAGCTGTTTTGGTAGCGTGAGATTTGGCGACATAAAATTAATGCTGCGAAAATACGGCGTAGAATTTTAAGGACGTATTTGCACGGCGTGAAATTTTAAGGCGTGTCAAGCAAGACGTGAAATTTAATCATGCATCGAGCATATCCGGGCTAGAAGTTGGGCGCAAACTGGGATGCAGCTCGCTTGCATCAAAAGCGCCCATGCTGCGTTTAAAATTTAGGTATGCTTCGCGCGGGGCAAACTAAGCGCAAAAATTCCATGCGTAGCGGTCGCAAATCGAGTGTCGCGTAAGCGCAGAAAGCACGGCGTGAGAATTCTGCGCTTATCATGCGCAGAAAATATAAATTAAGTACTGCGCGAATAGCAAAACTAAAAGGAAACAGATGAGAGACGAAATTTTTAAAGAGCCTATCAAAAAACAGTTTGAGTTTGACGCCAGCGTCGCGTCGGTTTTTGATGATATGATCGGGCGCAGCGTGCCGTTTTATGAGGCTAGCACGCGGCTTAGCAGCGAGCTTTTGGCGAGGACACTGCCACAAAAGGCCCGCGTGATCGATCTTGGCTGCTCGACTGCGACCGCGCTGCTGGCGCTGTTTGCGCTACGCCCCGATCTGCGGCTGTGCGGCATCGACAGCTCGGAGGCGATGATACAAAACGCCCGCGCCAAGGCGGCGGCGTTCGGCGCGAAGCTCGATCTTAGCGTATCGGACGTGCTGGATGCGAGCCTCGCGGACTGCGACGCCGTGATTTTAAACTACACGCTACAATTTATCAGGCCGCCGCGCCGCGCCGCGCTCGTGAGCAAAATTTACGACGGATTACGCGAGGACGGGGTTTTGATCTTTAGCGAAAAGATCATCTACGAAGACCGGGTACTCGCGCGTCAGATGATCGAAATTTACGAGGATTACAAGCGCGCGCAGGGCTACTCGCGCTACGAGATCGCGCAAAAACGCGAGGCGCTTGAAAACGTGCTCGTGCCCTACACCGAGGCAGAAAACCGAGCCTTGGCGCTAAGCGCGGGCTTTAAGCGCGTCGAGAGTATCTTTAAATGGGCGAATTTTATGAGCTTCGCGGCGTTTAAATGACCTCTCTATACCCTCTAAAGATACTTTTACTCTAAAATTTATCTATATTTGGCACAACCTTCCTTGCTTACAGATAATTCAAATAGATTTTTCCATCTTCGGTTTTATAAAATGAAGTGTGCTTGTTAATATAGTCAAAAAATCCACCCATATTTAAAAACCTACAAAACTGCGGACTCGCATTATTAGCCATGTGATTTTCTAATTCTTCAATACTCATATTGCTATTATTTAGAAATAGATTTGTCAAAATCACTACTCTGTTCAGATTCCCATATTCATCACAAAAAGGTTCATTTATAATAATCATGTTTTGCTGATTTATAGGATATTTTTCATAACTTAAAATTTGTTGCAACGCTATATTGCAACTTTGTTTATTTGCAGAAAAACAACAAGAACATACAACCAAAAAGGCTAGTACTTTTTTCATTTTTAATTCCTCTTATTAAAATTCACAATAATTTTTTCCAAAAAATATAATATACAGATTATTATCGTTGCCACGATAATAACCCACATATCCAAATTCATAACCAAATTGTTCATATCTACAACTTTCCATAGTTGCGTACATGCCATTTATCATATAAGATTTGGCTGTTATTATAAAACATATAGAAATCAATAATATTTTCATGACTACCTTCCTTATGAAAAAATTCTCACAATAAAAATGATTGCCGAGATGATAGAAAGCCACTTAAAAAGCCTATTTAATAAAAATATATGATCTCTATATGGGTTATACGGATTGAACGATGGTCTAAAACTCATACAGTATAATAGGAAAAATATAATTGAGATCAAAAGTGACATCTATGCTCCTTATCTGTACATATCATTGATTACTATTGAATTTAAAACCTGATATATTGTATCTTCTAGGGTCAATAATTTCTGCATATCAACAGAAACAAAATTTATTTCTATAAGATAGTCTCTATAGAATACAAAATATGTATTATTATAGCTTGTAATTTCTAGATTTAATCTCTTTCCTAAAATCTCACTTACCATACCAACAGCTGGTAAATTTTCAATAACTAGCATATCACAAGAAATTAACCGCGATAGCATATTATTTTTAGACATATCCACTATATTGGACTCACAAAATTCTTTGTAATTAGTTTGATTCAATTCTACTCCCATAAAATCCGGTGATTTATATATTAGGACCATAATCATATTTAAATTTGTATCTATAAATTTTAAAACCACATTTGGTCTATAACCATCCTTCAATATAAAGGAATTAGGAATTCCTATTTTCAAATCAAGACCTTTCGCCTTAGGATTATTTTGAGTGGAATAATAGGTATATCCGTCCAATGAAAATGCACTCATAAAAAGAGCAATCATGGAAATAATAGCTTTCATTTTTGCTCTTCTTCCGTATGCTCGCGGTCAATCTTTCTGTAAAAGAAAAAATAAAGTCGTTTGGTGATCCAAATAAAAAATGAAAACAACGCCAATATGAGTATTGGTCCCATTTTTAGGTTATTAAATAAAAGCAAAAAATTTAGAGATCCAACTACTATAAAGAAAGTAATGAATCCTAAAATGCAAGCCAAAATAAAGGCTACAATTTTTTCATATTTACCTCTTTTGAATTTATTGCTTTTTTATAAAACAAAATTACAAATCCATCCATGATTTTCATTTAAAATTAAAAAAATTTCAAAATTACATCATTTACAATTTAATCTCTATAGAAATAATCGCTGATGGAAATTGAAAAAGCATTATATAAGAACTAAACTTATAGAAAACTTTTATATAGGAATTATTTCTATGCTTTCTTTGCCGCAAATAACTACAAAAGAAGAAGATGAAGAATTTTTAAAAATCGTAGCAAGCAATGTTAAGAGAATACGCCAAGAATGTGGTTTAAGCCAGCTAGAAACTGCCCTAAGCATAGGTCAAGCTTCAAACGGATTTTACGCAAACATGGAAAATTTCACAGATCAAAAACGATTCAATTTGCTTCATCTATACAAGCTCTCGAAGCTTTTCAGGTGCAATATGGATGAATTTTTTAAAGATATAAAATAACAAAAAGTATGACTCACAAATAAAAACGCCTGCTTTGGGTTTAAAATCCCAAAGCAGGCACTGTTGCAGCAATAAATTTAAATGCTACCGATGACAAATTTTTAGCCCATTCATAGCGATGGAATTTCAATCACCGCGAGCAAAGGAGCTTATTTATCTCTTAAATTTAACTCGCTAACAAGCTTGGAGTAAACTGCGTAGTCTTTGTCTTTAAGATATTTCATCATCCTTTTGCGCTGACCTACTAGCTTTAGTAGTCCTAAGCGAGATGAAAAATCTTTCGGATTTGCTTGCAAATGAGAGGTCAAAAGCGTGATCCTCTCGGTAAGAAGCGCGATTTGCACCTCCGCAGAGCCCGTATCCTTCTCTCTTCTAGCGAATTTCGCAACTATCTGTGCCTTTTGAGCCGTGTCTAAAGCCATGATGACCTCCTGATCGGTAAAATAGGAAGCGATTATACTTAATTAACCTAAATTTTTGCTTTCTTTGTGTAAAATGCACGCTTTCAGACCAAAGGAGAGAATAAATGCTTTTTACAAAAGCAAGCGAATACGCCCTGCTTTCAATGATCTGCATCGCGGGCAAGGAAGAGTCGATGGATGTCGATTCGATCTCTAGCGAGCTTGGAATTTCACGCAGCTTTTTGGCTAAAATTTTACAAAATTTAGCTCGCGCGGGACTTCTAAATTCCTTCAAAGGCGCCAAGGGCGGTTTTGTGCTCGCACGCAATGCGGACGAGATCACGCTAAGCGAGATCATCAAAAGCGCCGAAAGACGCAAGGCGACGGTGTTTGATTGCACCGCCGAGGGGATCGACGCCTGCCCGAACGGTCGCACGCTGTGCCGCGTCAATCTAATGTTCGGCGAGCTTCAGGAGAAGGTCGATGAGTATATGGATACGATCACTCTAGCGAACATCATCGGCAAAGAGCGAAAATGAAAATATATCACCTCAGCCACACCGATCTGGACGGCTACGGCGCGCAGTTCGTCGCGGCGCACTACTTGACAGACGTGGAATTTTTCAATGCCAACTACGGCAAAGAGATAAACGAAAAATTTGATCTCATCCTCGCTCGTATCGACGAGCGGCTCGCTACGGACGCAGACGAAAAAAGCCTGGTTTTAATCACCGATCTAAATTTACTGCCCGCGCAGTGCGAGAAATTTAGCGGCGAGCTGGCACGTCGCAACGCCCGCGTGATCCTTCTGGATCACCATCAAAGTGGGCTTGAGTGCGCGAAAAAATTCCCGTGGTATTTTTTGGACTCATCGCGCTGCGCCACGAAGATCACCTATGATTTTTTCAGTGCGATGTTCGGCGGCTCGCCGCGGCTGGATAAGCTCGTGCGCGTCGTAAACGCCGTGGATATCTGGCTGAAAGACGAAAGCGAGTTTGAGCTCGGCAAGGTCTGCCTCGGCATGGTCTCGGGCGCGAAAGAGATCAATAAGATCATGTTCGAGCGGGAGAGCAGGGATTATATCTTTTTCTTGTTAGAAAAAATTTTTAAATTTCAAGACGAGCCGAGCGCACACATCGCGCTAGATAGCGCACTGCACGGCATAAAGAAAGAATTTTTTAAAAGCGAGCGCGACGATACGCTAAGCAATCTCGTTTCGCACTTCGTAGTCGATCGCCTAAGCGTGCAAAAGCAGCGCTTCGAGATCAGCTATCTTGATAAAAAGGGCATTTTGACCTACAATATCGGCAACGTAAGCGTCATCGGCAACGACTTTTTGACGCAAAACCCCGATGTCGATTTTTTCATCGACGTAACGAGCAAAAAAACGCTCAGCTTCCGCGCCGACGGCAAAACCGACGTTAGCGAAATGGCAAAGCTGCTCCTCGGCGGCGGCGGACACGTAAACGCGAGCGGCGGGATGTTTGCAGGCTTTAAAGACGCGAGCTCGTACGAAGCCGTAAAGGCGCAAATCGTGGATCTAATCGAGAAAAAAACTCAAATTTTAAAGGAAGAATATGAAAAATAATGACGAAAAAATCGCCGAGCAGGACCTCATCTACGAGATTAATATCCTGCTTGACGCGATGCTGCTTTATGCGGGCGTGAGGCGCGAGCGGCTCGCTGATGCGGCGCAGCTATATATCGAAAATATCGACACGGTGCTTGCGAACTCTGACGCTAGCGGCGCGGACGAGGTGATCGCCGTGGTCGAGTTTTTACGCGGCAAACACGCGGAAATATTCGAAAATAAGGGCTAGCTCGCGAAATTTTAAGCGAAATTTTGCGAGCTAGAATTTTACGAAGCGCAAACTATGCGGAGTAAAATTTCATTTAGCGCAGAAATTTATGGAGCGATAAATCCGCGAGATAAAATTTTGCGAAATAGAATTTCTAAAATGCGGAATGCGAAATACGGAATTTTGCGGACTTAGGCTTAAAATTTTAAAATTTAGCAGACAGGCTTTGCAAATAAAATTTTAAGGCATGGCAGTTGCAGAATTTAATTTTAAAATTTTATGCTGTCAAACAAGAGCAAAATTTCAAGGCTTAGAATTTACGCTAAGAAATTCCGCGCAATAGCAAATTCAAAATTTTAAGTGCATTTTGCGGCACGGAATTTTGCAAAAAATTTTAGACAACGCGGGGCAGCTCTGCGTAAAATTCTAATCTAGACTTCGCGCGGAATTTCAAAAACTCCGCGCGGAATTTTACGCTCAACTAAGGCGCAAAATTCAAATATAAAGGCTAAATCTTTGCTTGCCAGTGTGGCGCGAAGATCACGCAGATTGTGGAATTTTAAATTTAAAAGCACGATTCTGCCGTCTAAGATCAAAAAATGGCGTAGCGTCTAAGCTTGCCAATAATGACAAAGCTCGCTTTGAAAGGAAGGGAGAATTTTATCTGCAAAAGCGCAGAGATGGCATTTTAAGATATTTTTGTTATTTCTAAGCGAAAAAGATCCGCGTTGGAAGCTTTTAAGAAAGCGCGCTTGATAAAATATTATCGCTAGATATGGCGCAGGTGCGGTAACATCCAAACATGGCGAAATTAAACGAACACGGCGCTCTATCGTCGCAAAGCCAGGCATAGTAAAATAAAAAGCTTGGGCGGGGCGCTAAGAAGTAAAATGTCGCAAAATAAGATATTTGTAGAGCAAGGTGCCTATAAGATGAAGCGTCGTAAAATAGAATAGAAAGCAACGTGTCGATAAAATAGACACCGTGAAGCAGAATTTCGTAGCAGTAACGCAGGACGCGATTAAATTTTAAGCCGGCGGCGCGCTAAATTTTGAAATTTTATGAATTTAAAACTTTATGAAAGGATAGAAATGAAAAAGATTTTTTTGTTTGCATGTCTCATGCTTTTGGGCTCGCAGCTTTTCGGCGACGATAAGGTCTATCGCCTAAGACTTGCTAGTACGTGGGAGGCTACTACGCCCGTTTTGGGCGCTGCTGCTGAGGATTTTAAAAACTATGCCGAAAGCCTTAGTGGCGGTAGGCTTCAGATCCGCATCGATACGCCGAGCAAGCACAAGGCAAGCTTTGGCATATTCGACTTCGTCAAAAGCGGTCAATACGATCTAGGATATACTTCGCTTTATTATTATAAAGGCAAAGACGCCAAAACTATGCTCTGGACGGCAGTGCCTTTCGGTATGACTACCGATGAGCAGCACGCGTGGTATTATTATGGTGGTGGGCGAGAGCTTAATGATAAGATGTTCGCGCAATACGGCATAAAGACCTTTTTGATGGGATCTACCGGCATGCAAATGGGCGGTTGGTTTAAAAAAGAGATCAACTCAGTCGCAGATTTGCAAGGGCTTAAATTCCGCATACCGGGGCTAGGCGGAGAGGTGATGAGCAAGCTGGGTGCCACTATAAACACGGTGCCTACGGGCGAGCTATTTATGGCGTTAGAGATGGGTACGATCGACGCGGTCGAGTGGGTAAGCCCTGTCTATGATATGCCACTTGGATTTCACAAAGTGGCTAAATACTACTACACAGGCTGGCAAGAGCCTATGGGAGACTGCCAACTGCTGGTAAATCAAAAGGCGCTAGAGAAGCTGCCTGCGGATCTTCAAGCGATCTTAGAGGCTGCAGCAAGACTTGCTGGCGAAAACTTCCAAAATAAGGGCTTTTACGAAAACGCTCGCATTTGGGCGGAGCTAAAAGCGCAGTTTCCGGATGTGCAGGTGCGCGACTTTCCTGCGGACGTGATAGCTGCACTTAAAAAAGCAACGAATGAAATCTTAGACGAAGAAGCGGCGAAAGATCCGATGTTTAAAGAGATCCTAGACAGCCAGCGCGCGTTTTTGAAAATCGGTAGAGAATGGAACAAAATAAGCACCGTAGCCTACATAAATAACGTAAGTGGCATCGCGGGCGAAAGCATAGCAAATCCAATCTCCGCAAGTCCTAGCGGTACGACAAGCTCAGATTCTGCAAGCAGCGAAAATCACGGCGCTGCGAGCGATTCTAACGCGACTGACAGCAAAAATTTAGGAGCGACAAAGTAAAGTGGGTGCTGCTAGCGATAAAAATTAAAGCGAGACGAACAGACCGGCACAATAAGTAGCTCAAGTGCGACAAGCGGCAGAAATTCTAACTATTTTTGCATAAAGTAGATGGAATTCTGCCGCAGCAGCTTTGGCGCAATAGCTTCAATATCAGAGCCTAGCTTCATAAATCTCGTCCGCAAGCAGGCAGAAGCTTTGGCGCAATAGCTTTAACATCGCAAGCGGCGTGATCTGGCGCAGCAAAGGGCTCCCGCGTGAAAATAGAATGCCAAAAACACACGATAAAATAAAATTCTAAAAATTCCGAGCTCCAAGCACGGTGGAATTCGGAATTTTAAATCTAAAATTTTAAAATCAAAATTTATGGATTTCAGACGGAGCGCGAAACTACTCCGGTTATGCTAGAAACCGGTATTTGCAACTATTAAGACTAAAAGCCGCGTCTAGCGCTTTAAAAGCCTATGAGCCTTTTGCATTTATATATTAAAATCACAAAAATTGCATTTGCGTTATTAAAATTACAGCGCTACTTGATACATAAAATCAGCCTGCGCGCGTTAAAATTTAATCAATAATGTAATTTGACAAGATTTGTCGCGATAAAATAGCCTTATTATCATGCTTATCTTTAAAATTTACTCCATTGCGCCACTCTTATTGAGACTAAATTTATTAGGATTTGATAAAACATGAATGCCCAGTCTCTGCCGCTACATCTATTAACGCAATAGCAGATAAATTTCTATGCCCTTTTATCGATAGTGCAACTACGCAAAAAAGCGTATTAATACCGCGAAATTTATTGAATTTTTTAAATTTTTGATCTTTAAAATATCGCAAGACGGCTAGATCGCCAAAATTTCATATTATTTGAATTGATTGTTAAAAAATAGATTCGGAAGCATAGCCCCCGAATCTACGGATAAGATTAAATTCTTAGAATTTAATCGGATGGTGGTGGAAGTCGTCGTAAACGACTTTATTGGTTTGAAACTTAATGCGCTTAAGCTCGCGGATACGCAAAAATTCCTCTTCATCGATCTTTTTAATCTGAATCGCTGCCTTAAACGTAGGCGTTTTGGCGATTAGATCCCAGCCGCCGCTGGTTAGCTCGTTGCAACAGCTCTCCCAGTAGTGATAAGACATCTGAATGATACCATCCATTATACACTCGGTGATGTCCGCCTTAATCGCGATATAACCGTAGCGGCTCCACGCGACGATAAAATCGCCCTGCGAAATTCCGTATCGCTCGGCAAGCTTCGGATTCATTTCCGCAATCGGTCCTATTGCATCGCCGCCCTGCTCGACGGTCTTAGAGCGCCTAGTCATCGCGCCTCCTGCATACTCGTAAACCTTACGCGTAGTTAGAAGCTGGATCGGGAACTCCTCGTCGGTCTTCTCATCGACCGAGCCCGCCATTACAGGATAATCTTTCGGCATATTCATACGCTTTGCGAACTCCTCTTTGGCGCTTTCGATCTTGCTCTTATCATCCACGAATAGAACTGGGACGAAATTTCCTTTACCGTCCGGGGTAAAGAATTTTTTATCAAGGTACAATGCAGGTCCGCCCATAGAATTCTCATCAGGGCACGGCCAGTGAAGTCCGTGGTATTTTTTGATGCGGTAATAGCTCATTCCGCCGTAGTTGTGTGGAGCTACCCTGCGCACCTCTTCCCAAATCTGCTCTGGAGATTGGAATGTGAAATAATCTCCTAGACCTAAACGTCTGGCAAGCTCGCAGATGATAGCCCAGTCTTGTCTAGCTTGTCCCGGAGGGGCAACTACAATTTCGCTATGCTGTACGCGGCGCTCGGCGTTAGCATAAGTACCCTCCTTCTCGCCGCTGCAAGCTCCAGGAAGCACAACATCTGCTTTGCGGCTCGTCTCGGTTAAGAAAATATCTTGGATCACATACATCTCTACCTGCGAAATCGCGCGCAAGAAGTGGTTTGCGTTCGGATCGGTCATAACCGGGTTTTCGCCCATCGTCCAGAAAAATTTTACCCTGCCGTCAAGAATTGCGTCAGGAACTTCAGTTTTATGAATACCGATCTTGCCATTTAGATGACCTTTCGGCAAATTCCACTGGCGCTCAAACCAATCACGGGCACTTTCGTCGGTTACGGCTTTATAGCCGGTAAATACGTTAGGAAGCATTCCCATATCGCAGCAGCCTTGAACGTTTTCTTGTCCACGGATCGGTAGATCGCCGCTTCCGAGCTCGCCCACATTGCCCGTTACGAGCATTAAATTTGAAATGTCGCAGACTGCGCCCACGCCGTGGTTGAAGTGAGTTACACCCATTCCGTGCGTGATAACCGCAGGTCGCGTAGTGGCGTAAATTCTAGCTGCTTTTCTAATATCCTCGGCGTTTAGCCTAGTGTATTTGGCTACGGCTTCAGGCGAATAATCCTTAACCGCCTCTTTTACATATTCAAAACCCTTGGTGTATTTATTAACGAATTCATGATTTACCAAATCCTCGTCGATAATAGCATGGATTAGAGCATTGATGACTGGGATATTGTGCTCCGGCTCGAGCTGAAGGTGGATATCTGCGCGATTTGCAAATTCCGTCTTAACCGGGTCGATGACGATGAGTTTGGCGCCTCTGTTTAACGCTCTTTGAACGTGCATAGCTACGATCGGATGACCATTTTCCGGGTTTGAGCCGATCATCATAATGCAGTTGCTGTGAGTTCCGATCTCCGTGAAGCTATTTGTAGCCGCTCCGTTTCCGATTGTTTTAGCAAGTCCTGCTACTGTCGGAGCGTGTCAAATACGCGCGCAGTGATCGATATTATTCGTGCCTAAAATTCTAAGTAGTTTTTGTGCTACGTAATTATCCTCATGCGTACAGCGTGCGGAATAGTTTCCCGCTATCGCGTCGGCGCCGTATTTTTCTTTAACTTCGAGCATCTTTTTAGCAACCAAATCAAGCGCTTCGTCCCAGCTAGCCTCGACTAAATCGCCGTCTTTACTAAATTTGCCATTCTTTTTACGAATTAGCGGAGTAGTAAGCCTATCTCTAGAGCCTACGTAATTCCATCCGTAATAACCTTTCAAACATAAACAACCCTGATTTACGGGGTTGTCGCTTACGCCGGTTGCGGATTTGATATAATTGTCTTCCGCAGTCAGCTCAATTTGACAGCCTGTGCCACAATAAGGGCATATGACCTTGCCTTTATTCGCCATATTTTCTCCTTTCGAAAATACTAAACATGCAAAATTACCATATATGCAATTTCGGCACAATTATATAAATTCTTACCTAAAATAAAATTGAAATTTTGTCTTAAGCTAAAAGAATTTTTTCAATTATAATTAGGAGTAAGTTGGGGTAATTTCAGTAGCAATTTAAATTTTAAAATATACTTTAATAGTGATATACTAGACTTTTAAAGCAAATAATCAACGAACCGGTTTAAAAAAGAAATTAGTTTTTAAATTTAAGCTTTTAAAGTAAATTTATCAAATAAATTCCAAATATCGTCAGATAAATGACGGAATTTTTTTACGGACTTAAATATAATTACACCAAAATTTTTAGTAAAAAATTTTTAAAATTCCTTAAGTCAAGGAGAAAGGTATGAAACAACATAAATTTGTAATCTGCGATTACAAACGATGTATCGGTTGCACGACGTGCATGGCAGCCTGTTACTCAAGTGCCTACGAGCGCGGTAAGCTTGCTAAATCGCGACTTACCGTGCTTAGACAGGCTTACGGCGTTATGCCTACGCAGTGCAGGCAGTGCGATGACGGACCATGCGCAAACGTCTGCCCTACCGGTGCGCTTCGCTTCGATAATAACTATATCGAATTACACGAAGAAATTTGCATCGGATGCAAGATGTGTACGCTCGCCTGTCCTTATGGCGCGATCAGCTCGAATGCCGAGCTTATGCCGTCAGTAAATTATGCGGTCGAGCCGAAGTATTATCTCGAGATTGAAAGCCAAGCGGGCGCCAAAAGCACCGCCATCAAATGCGATCTATGCAATGGACGCGAAAACGGTCCTGCATGCGTCGAGGTTTGCCCAACTAGCGCTATCATTATGATAGATCCTAAAGAGGGTAAGCATAAATTGGGCTTTGCGATAGACTACGATGCGGCTAATGCTTTTGCAAAAGACGTATTAAACGGCGAAATCAGTTGCGTCGCCAAAAAAGAAGGAGGCGCAAAATGATAAGCGTCTATACTTTATTTATCGTCAGTGCAGTAATTAGTATTCTTTTATACTGCGCTCCAAAAACTGCCGTTAAGGTGGGATTTGGATTAGGTGCTATCAGCTGTTTTTACGCGATGTGTCATTTCGTAGCCAATATGGGCGTAAGCGATAGCTTCGTTTTGGGCGGTACTTTCTTATATGCGCCAAAATTTGCTTTAAGTCCGCTTGGAAATTTCTTCAGCTTCGTAGTCGTTTTTATAGGCTTTGCAAGCAGCGTTTACGGTATGAGCTATGCTGAGGAATATATCGGAAAGGCAAATATTGGCGTTTTTGCATGTTTATTTAATACCTTCATCTTATCTATGCTTTTAGTCATCAGTGCGGATAATGTATTTTGCTTCGCTGTTTTATGGGAGCTTATGACGTTAATTTCGTCATTTCTAATCATAGTAAACGATGGCAAAGGCACGCTCAAAGCCGTTATGGTATATTTAGGTATAGCGCAGATCGGTGCATTTTGTATCACCTGTGGATTACTTATCATTGCAAACTACGCAGGCAGCTTCGAATTTGCGGAGTGGGGAAAAGTAAATATGCCGATGGGTGCTTCTGTGGCTGCTTTCGTGCTATTTTTGGTCGGCTTCGGCTCAAAAGCGGGAATGTGGCCTTTCCACGTTTGGCTACCGCAAGCTCACCCTGCGGCTCCATCAAACGTCTCCGCGCTAATGAGCGGCGTTATGATTAAAGTAGCGCTCTTTACACTTGTTAAATTTACGCTATTTTTGCCGCTAAGCATCTATTTTGGGCTTGCAGTTTTGATCCTAGGAGCAGCTAGCTCGCTTTTTGGCGTTTTATACGCGTTGTGCCAGCACGACTTTAAAGCGCTTCTTGCGTATCACTCGGTCGAAAATATCGGCATTATCTTGCTAGGTCTTGGCACCGGAATTTACGGCGTCGCAGCAGGCAATGTAACGCTAGCCGCAGTCGGATTTTTAGCAGGCTGCTACCACGTAGTAAATCACGCAATATTCAAAGGCTTGCTATTCTTATGTGCAGGCTCTGTAATCCACGCTACTCATACGCAAAATATGGACGTGCTAGGAGGGCTAGCTAAAAAAATGCCTCTAACTGCCGTCGGTATGTTTATCGGCATCATGGGTATCGCAGCACTCCCTCCGGTAAACGGCTTCGTCTCAGAGTGGTTTACCTATCAAGGAATGCTTCAAGGCGCTAAGGAAAGCGGAATTTTCATCAGATACGCTTTCTCGCTAGCAGTAGTCGCACTTGCGCTTACGGGCGTTTTAGTCGGTATGCACCTTAAGCTTTATGCGGTAATCTTTGCAGGAACCCCAAGAGATGAAAAAATTTGGGAAAATGCAAAAGAAAGCCCACTAGGAATGGTTTTAGGAATGATCATACTGATGATAGGCTGCGTGGGATTTGGTGTAGGCGCACACTTCATAGTCGATTACATCATGCAGGCGGTAAATTCTATCACTTCCAATAGCGGGTATGTTGCAAGCCTAGGCGCTTCGTCAATCACTTCGCCTTTGGGAAGTATCGTTTCAACTCCTCTTATTGCAGTGATTTTGTGTTCTACAATGCTGCTTCCGTTTATCATCCTAGCGGTTATGAAAGCAAATCGCGACAAACCTCGTGAGACCGATCCTTGGGCATGCGGCTTTAAATATAGCCCTCGCATGCAGATGACCGGCGGTCCTTTTACCGGCGATTTAAGAAAGATTATGGACTGGTTATTTAGAGGTCATAAACGCAGAATAGAGCAAAACGGCTACTTCGGACCGATCGAGTATCACAACCACCCACAAGACATTTGGTGGACGATGATTTATCAACCGGTAATCGATTGGAGTAAGAAGATCGCCGATAAGATAGGAATTATTCAAAGCGGCTATGCAAATTTATATACGCTTTACATCCTAATCTATCTTTGCGCGATACTGGGCGTCGGATATTTCTTGATCTAGGAGGTTTAAGATGCAGACTATACAAACTATATTTTTAATGATATTTCAAGTCGCGGTTATCGTCCTAGTCGCTCCACTTTTCGACGGTATGGCGAGAAAACTTCGAGCCAAGCTTCAGTCGAAACAAGGAAGCGATTTTTTCCAGACTTACCGCGATATTATTAAGCTTTTTAAGCGCGGCAGAACCGTTCCTGCGTGCAGCCACTGGGTATTTAGGTGGGCGCCGTTTTTCCTTTTCGCTACTTCGGCAGCGATTTTGGCGGCTATTCCTATTACATACAGCGATCCAACCACCGATAAAATTTTCGGAGCATATTCGGATATTTTCGTTATCCTATATCTAGGCGCGCTTTTGCGCTTCGTATTCGGTGCGGCTTCGATAGATAGCGGTAACCCGTTTGCCGCAACCGGCGGCGGACGCGAGCAGATGCTTGCCGTTTTTGTCGAACCTGTGATGATGATGTGCCTAATCGTAGTAATGATGGCTG
This sequence comes from uncultured Campylobacter sp., assembly GCF_938045345.1. Classification (GTDB taxonomy): domain Bacteria; phylum Campylobacterota; class Campylobacteria; order Campylobacterales; family Campylobacteraceae; genus Campylobacter_B. The sequence continues at coordinate 8,546 of NZ_CALIMS010000011.1, read as the reverse complement.
CGGGAACTTCAAATTTAGTTGAGATTCAGGGGATGGTGCGCAGCGGTCAGATCGGCTATCAAATTCCAAGCTTTGCTGTCGCTTCGATTGCATTTTTATGGTGCATGTATGTCGAGACCGGCAGAAAGCCATTTGATCTTGCCGAAGCCGAGCAAGAGCTTCAAGAAGGTCTACTTGGCGAATATGCAGGCAGCGATCTCGGCTTAGTGCAAGCGGCGCTTATTTTGAAGCAATTTGCGATGATCGGATTATTCCTAACGATATTTGAGCCGTGGAATTTTAGCAATCCGTTTTTGGCGATCATAATCTTTGTACTAAAAACCGGCGTATTTTACGTAGCAGCCGTTTTCATCGACAACTTTGGACCACGCTTCAGAATGACTTCGAGCATGCGCAAAATTTCATGCGGCGCTCTTGCCATTGCTTTTGCGGCATTAACGCTTTACGTAGTAGGATTTTAAGATGAATAGTATCGATATTTTAGCAATTTGTATGATCGTAACGTCACTCGCGGTATTCGGACTTAGAAATTTAAAACTTTCGATCGGAATTTACGCGATTCAGACGCTATTTTTGGTAAGCATATTTTTTATGCTGTATTCTAACTTCAATGCGCCGCAGCTTAGAATTTGGGCGATAGTGGCGTTTTTTACGAAGGTTATTTTCGTGCCAGGAATTTTATTTTGGCTAGTTAAAAAGCTGGATGTGATCAGCGAGGATGAGCCGGTAGGCGGCTTTTTCGTAAGCCCCGTTATTGCGATGGGATTTTCGCTAGCGATTGCGATGACAATCAATCCGATCTTGCTTAAATTCTCTCTTATTCAAGAAAGAATCGTTCTAATAGCGGCGGTAACCGTATTTATGATGGGAATTTTCGGCTTCATGCTAAGAAATTCTTTCATCAAGCAAATTCTAGCCTACTGCCTCTTTGAAAACGGCATACACCTAAGCCTTGCACTTATGGCTTACAACTCTCACGAGCTAGTCGAGCTTGGAATTTTAACCGATGCAATCTTTGCGGTTATTATTATGAGCATTTTGGCGGTTAGATTTTACAAAGCTTATGACGGGCTTGATACGTCTAAAGCTTCGAATTTAAGGGGTTAATGATGAATAGTTTAGCTTTTATATTAATTTTTCCGTTGCTCGGAGCGCTGATATTATTCTTATGCCCTAAGAATTTCAAGCTCCTAAGCTCGCTACACGTTTTGATTTCTGCAGTTACATCCGCAGGACTACTCTGTAACGTAGGCAAGCTTATCAGCGGCAACTTCGAGGCGTTTTACGCATACGATAAATTCCTATTCCTAGATAGCCTAGGTTGCGTATTTTTAGTGCTAATCGCCGTAACGGGCTTTTTGGTAAATTTATACTCCACCACCTATATGAAATGGGAGATACAGGGCGGCCATCTGGATCTTAGCGATCTTAGAAAATACTACGCGCTCTGCCACGTTTTCGTTTTTACGATGACGCTTAGCGTGATCTGTAACAACGTTGCGTTTATGTGGGCTGCGGTAGAGGCTACTACGTTAGCATCGGTATTTTTGGTCGCTATTCATAAAGATAAAAAATCCACCGAGAGCGGTTACAAATATATCGTTATCTGCTCGATCGGCTTAGCGTTTGCGCTTTATGCGACCGTTTTACTATATGCGGCTACATTCAAAATCACGGGCGATGGCGAGGCTTCGATGCTTTGGACGAGCATTATGGATAATGCCAAAAATTTAAACGGCGATGCTGCTAAGCTTATCTTTATATTCGCTCTAATAGGCTTTGGAACCAAAGCAGGACTTGCTCCTACTCACACTTGGCTTCCTGACGTTCACGCAGAAGGTCCGGCTCCGATTTCGGCACTACTTTCGGGTGTGCTTTTAAAATGTGCGATGCTAGCGATATTTAGATATTACGCGGTAACCGCCGAAGCGGTAGGGCCAGACTTCGTTAAGCACGTGATGCTGATTTCGGGCACGATCACGCTATTTATAGCAGGAATTTTCCTAGTTCGTCAGCACGATGTAAAAAGGATGTTTGCTTACCACTCGGTCGTTCATATGGGTGTTATTGCATTTGCGCTAGGCATCGGCGGATATTTTGGCTTGCTTGCCGCGATCTTTCACTGCTTAGCTCACAGCTTTACCAAGGCTCTTGCATTCTGCTCTACCGGTAATATCGCTAGAATTTATGGTCACAAAGATATGACTAGAATGGGCGGTATGGTAAAAATCGCTCCGCTTACTACGATAATGTTTGGTGCTGCGGTTTGCTCGCTCGTAGGTGTTCCTGCGTTTGCGATATTCGTAAGCGAATTTAACGTTTTCAAAGGCGCAATAGCCAGCGGTCAATACATAGCCGTAGCGTTATTTGCGATCGCGCTCGTAATTATTTTCATTGCGGACTTCGCACACTTTAATCTAGCGAGCTTCGGTACGCCTAAAGGTGAAGTGGTTTATGCTAAAGAGATGAGCTTGTTTGAAAATTTACCGCTAATCTTGCTTTGCGCTTTAGTGATAATTTTCGGCGTATGGCACGTAGGCGATTTTTGGATGCTCGTCGAAAACGGCGTTAGAATAATGATGAGAGGTTAAAAATGAGAGGCGATAAATTTATAGAAATTTTAAAGACCAAAGTCAAGGTCTTAGAAGTTACCCGCCAAGCCGAGGATCAAATCACCGTTTTAGTGGATAGAAATGATCTGCCGCTTGCGGTTAAGACGCTATATTATGACATCGGCGGTTTTATCAGCACGATGATCCCTAACGATGAGCGCGAGCTAAACGGAAATTTCGCGCTTTACTATGCGATATCTATGGAAGGTGGCAAAATGACCGAAGCGGAGGATTTCGCCGCAGAGGATAAATGCTTCATCACCGTTAGGACGCTAATTCCCGGATCGGATCCTACATTCCCGTCAGTTACTCCTTTAGTGCCTGCTTGCGTATGGTACGAAAGAGAAGCCTTCGATATGTTCGGTTTAATCGCTGAGGATTTGCCTGATAAACGCCGTTTGGTGTTAAGCGACGATTGGCCGGAGGGGCTTCATCCGCTTCGCAAAGACGCGATGGACTATCGCTATAGACCCGATCCTGTAGATCATAAAGACGAACCTAATGCAGAGTTTTTATTTCCTAGCGGTGATGGCGTAGTAGATGTTCCGCTTGGACCTCTTCACGTAACGAGCGATGAGCCGGGACACTTTAGACTATTTTGCGACGGCGATGAGATTATCGATGCAGACTACCGCTTGTTTTATCAGCACCGCGGTATGGAAAAGCTAGCCGAAAATAGAATGAACTACGATCAGATGGGCTATTTAGCAGAGCGCGTCTGCGGAATTTGCGGCTACGCTCACGCGATTGCGTGTATTGAAGCGGCGGAAAAAGCTATCAAGCTTGAAATTCCGCTTCGTGCGCAAGCCATCCGCGTCATCTGCCTTGAGATCGAACGCCTTCACAGCCATCTTTTAAATATCGGTCTAGCCTGCGAGGTAACGGGTAACTACAACGCCTTCATGCATATCTTTAGGGTGCGCGAATACTCCATGGAGTTAGCTCAGCTCGTAACCGGCGGCCGCAAGACCTACGGCAATGTCATTATGGGCGGACTTCGCCGCGATATGACCGACAATGAAATTCGCAAGAGTATCGAGATCATCAATAAACTTGATGTTCAAATTTCTGAAATTTGGGATGCCGTTATGGAGGATAAACGCCAAATCGGTCGCTGGAAAGGTGTGGGCGTATTAGATCGCAAAGTGGCGCGCGATTTCAGCCCGGTAGGTCCGAATATGAGAGCTTCCGGTTTTAAACGCGACAACCGCTACGATCACCCTTATGATTTCTTCAACAAGATAGAATTCGAAGTAGCCGTAGAGCACGGTGGCGATGTATTCAGCCGCGAAGTCGTAAGATATAAAGAGCTTAAACAATCGATCCACATCATCAGGCAGTGCTTGCATCAAATGCCGCAAACTCCGATAATGATCGATCCACAGACTATGATCAGACCAGAAAACTACGCTTTAGGTCACGACGAAGCACCACGCGGCGAAAATGTCCACTGGATCATGCAAGGAAACGCACAGAAGGTTTACCGCTGGAGATGTCGTGCCGCTACGTATAACAACTGGCCGAGCTTGCGATTTCAATTCCGCGGAAATAACATCTCCGATGCGGCGCTAATCGTATGCTCGATGGATCCGTGCTACTCATGCACCGAGCGCGTAACTTTAGTCGATATTAATAGCGGAAAGAGTAAAATTCTAACCGAAAAAGACCTTAAGAAATTTTGCCAAGACGGCAAGGTTAGCAAAAAGGATTTAAGATGATGAAATTATTCGACATTACCGAAAAATATGGTAAGGCGACCTATGCTTATCCGTTCGAGCCATACATCGTGCCCGAGAATTTTCGCGGGCAACCTGAATACACCTATGAGCTTTGCATAGGCTGTGCCGCGTGCGGTATCGCCTGCCCATCCAATGCGATCGAGCTTAAGATGAATGAAGCTCAAACCAAGCTTATTTGGGAATTTGATTGCGGACGCTGCATATTTTGCGGTCGCTGCGACGAGGTATGCCCTACGGGAGCGGTAAGGCTAGGCAATAGCTTTGAGCTAGCGGTAAAATTTGATAAAAGCGCGCTTATCCAACACGGCGAGCTTGAGATGGAGAAATGCAGCTGCTGCGGCAAGCCGATGACCCCAAAAAGGCTCATCAACTACACGCTAGAAAAGCTAAGTACGGCAAATTTGCTCCCAGGCAGATTAGAAGAAGCTAAAAAATATCTCTATATCTGTCCTGAATGCAAAAAAGCTCAAGCGGTCGAAAGAGTGACCAAAGGTATAGAGGAGGCAATAAAATGAGTTTGTATCAAGTCCCCGAAAATATTAAAAACGCAAACGATCTAACCGCAAAATTGGAGCTTTTGAAAAATATCAAACGAAGCTTCAGCGTTTATCGTATCGACTGCGGAAGTTGCAATGGCTGTGAAATCGAAATTTTTGCTTCTATCACGCCGATGTGGGATCCGGAGCGCTTCGGATTTAAACTTGTAGCTAACCCTCGCCACGCAGATATCTTAGTCTGCACCGGTCCGGTTACTCGACAGATGTATTATCCGCTGCTCCGCGCTTATGAGGCTGCACCTGATCCAAAGATCGTAGTAGCTCTTGGGGCCTGCGGAAGCACTGGTGGAATTTTCCATGACGCATATAGCGTATGGAGTGGTATCGATAAGATTGTACCGGTAGATGTATATATCCCCGGCTGCCCTCCGCATCCTGCTAGCATCATCTATGGTCTTGGCATGGCGCTTGGCATCATCGATCAAAAGCTTCAAAAGAAGAGCTATGAGCAAGATAGCACTCTTCCGCCACCGGTTAAGAGTTCAGTTATCGGCGATATTTTATTCGAGCGCGATCTGCAAGCTGAAGCTAAGAGGCTGATGAGCTATATTTTCGGAAGAGTTTTATTCGCAAAATATATGGATGCGATCAAAACCTCATCTGACGTTCACGATCCAAAAGCTTCTCGCGAGGCTCTACTTAACGCCATCCATACCGAAGAGGATCCTAGATACGCGGAGTGCATGGCACTATTGCACAATGACGTATATCTAAAATACGCCCGCGCTACGGAAGAATTTAAGATCGATCCGCAAAAAGAGGTCTGGAGCAAACGATGATTGAGGTTTTTAAGCTTACAAAGCGGCATATGGACGAAAACGAAAATTTACCTAAAGAGCTAAAGGATATCAAGGTTTTTTCCACCTGCGTCGGTCACGGCGTGGGTACGATAGATTTTAGCGAAAAGGTGCTTGAGATAGACGATGAAGAATTTAAACGCATCGTCGAGAACTCGGGCGACTACGTTAAATTTAAGATCGGTAACCTAAGCAAGTATTTCGAGATTGAAATTTTTGCCGAGCACGCAGCCAAGCTAATCCCTCAGCTTTGCGAATGTGAGCTTAAAGATCTGCTAAAAAATATGCGCGAAGGATACTTCGTGCTAAGGAAGGATTTTTGATGCGAAAGGCGTTGCTTTGTATCGGCAATCCCCTTCGCGGCGACGATGACGTGGGCAATGAAACAGGGCGAATAGTCGAGGCGAATCTAAAAGACTGGCGCGTTTTTTATGGGCAGGATGTGCCCGAAAACGAATTTGCAGCACTTAGGGAATTCGCCCCTGAAATTCTAATCGTAGTAGATGCGATGAGCGGCTTTGATGAGGATAAGATAGAATTTTTCGACCTCAGCAACGATCGCGACTATATCTACTCGACGCATAACCTGCCTACGCCGGTGCTTCTAAGCTATCTGCGCAAAATTTGCCCAAAGACGTTGTTTTTGGGCATTAGCGTGTTGCTCGATAACGTCCTTGATTTTAAAGAAGGACTGAGCGAGAGCGCAAAAAAAAGTGCGCAAAAAGCTTATGAGCGTATCTTAGAAATTGATTCAAATTTAAATGAGGAGGAGTAAATGTTAAATCCTGCAGAAACCGCGCAAGCGGTGTCTAGTTCGATGCAACACAAGGCGCATACCCCGCTAATTAGCATAATTTTTCTAGCTATAATGGCGGGCGCTGCAATCGCTATGGGTGATATTTTCTGGGCTCACTCGACCGTCGGAATGGCTGAAAAGCAATCTATTGGCTTATCGAATTTCATCGGTGGTATTACCTTTAGCTGCGGTCTGATGATGGTGGTTTTTTACGGCGGGCATCTATTTACTAGCTCGGTTTTAACGGGCGTACCTGCTGCCGATGGCAAATTACCGCTAGGTAAAACAATCGGCTATTGGGCTATCGTTTGGTGCTTTAACTTCGTAGGCGGCGCGTTAATCGCGTATATGTATTATTACTCAGGACTTCCGCTTAAATATGACGGCTACATCTTGCAGCACTTCATTCCTGCAGCAGTAGGCAAAATAAACGCACCTTTTCATGAGCTATTCATCCGCGGAATTTTTTGTAACGTGTTTGTATGTATGTCTATCTGGACTGCGACCAGCGAGAGCAATCTATCGGGTAAATTCTTTGCAATTATGTGGATGATCGGCGCATTCGTAGCTTGCTCTATGGAACACTGCGTGGCAAATATGTTTATCCTAACCGAAGGTATCATCGCTAAAGGCCACTACCTTGCGGCTGCAGGTGGCGATGTAAATGCTCTTGCAAGCTCGCTTCACGGCGTAACGGCGGCTCAAATAGATTCAATAAACTGGGGAAATTTCATCGTTAAAAATATGATCCCAGTTACGCTAGGCAACATCTGCGGCGGTCTATTTTTCGTAGGCTTGGTCGGATTTATGGTAAATAAATACGATATGAAAAAGAAAGACTAATCTATCGCGCTTCAGTACGATATAAACAAAATATGGGCGCGGCACTTTGCCGCGCATTTTTAATTTCTAAAATTTTAAAAATTCCGATGCGTAAAATTTCATTTGATCCAAAATTTTAGACGAAATCCTAACGAAATTCGGGATGAAATTCTGAAACAAAACTCTTGATAAAAATTTTACGCTGTAAATCTAGGTAAAATCCTGCGCCGTAACTTTAGACAAAATTTCGCGCTTAAGCCGTAAGCGTAAGCCATATAAATGCTTTAAAAACTCTAGCCCGCGCCTAAACACAGTAACTAAGCAATCTGTCGTAGTCTAGGATCAAAAACTCGTGCTGGCTGATTTTTTGAATTACGTTATCTTTTACAAGCTCGTTAAACGCGGTACTCGCGCTTTGGCGCTTGAGCCCCACAAAGGATGAAAGCACCTTTAGCGAAAATGGCAAAAAGACGTATTTGTAGCCGTTTTGATGAAAATTTTGCTCGTTTGCAAGCTCGATCAAAAAGCTCGCGATGCGCCCTTTTGCATTTTCAAAAAGTATAGAGCGTGTGATTTTGCGCTGCAGCAGAATTATCTCTGTTAAAATTTTTATATATGCCTCGCAAAAGCTGCGATTTGCCAAGATCTCCCCTAGTCCGCTCGCATCGATCGTATAAATCTCGCTGTCCTCTAAAAACTCAAGTGCGCAAATTTCATTAAGAATAGTGATATTGTCCTTGTTTAGGTAGTTGATGATGAATTCTTCGCCGTCTTCAAAAAACGAAAGCTTCGCCTGCCCGCTTTTAAAAATAAAAACTTTAGGCGCCTCACTATAAAAAACATAGCCTTTTTTGATGACTTGGTGCTCGAACATTGCAAGCTCCTCGTCGCTAAGCGTGGCAATGGCCTCGGTTTGTAGTAGTCCTAGCCGCGATTTTTCCATATAACCTCCAAAAGCTAAGAATTATACAATGAAATATTTAGACAAAGATAAAGCTGCGCGGACTAAATTTACCATCCGGGCTATAGCTGCATATCTGGGTCGCCGGAGCTAATAAATTTTATAGCTTTTAAAATTCTAAATTTTACCCGCGCTTTGCATCGCGTAAAATTTCAAAAATTTATTGAAGCTTTACGCGGCAATATTATAGTCAAAACCCGAGGCGCGAATTTAAAATTCTGTCTTTAAATAAAAATTCATATCATTTTATTGAAATTTTATT
>NZ_CALIMS010000010.1 GCF_938045345.1 uncultured Campylobacter sp. | reverse complement strand
TTGAAAAGTCCGTGCCGATAACGCTCGGCGTGCCCGCATAGCGCGGCCAGTCGCATGGATTGCGCACAAGCCTCGTAGCGCCGTATTTTTCAAAGAAATTTCCAGACGAAATAGTCTTTGAGATATGCCCTTCGTTGCCCGAATAGACAAATTCCGTCAGTGCCTCGCCGCCGTATTTTGCCTTGATCTCGGTAAGCTTGGCGGCTATCTCTTTTAGCGCTTGATCCCAACTGATGCGCTCCCATTTGCCCTCGCACTTTTTACCGACGCGCTTCATCGGATACATTATGCGATCGGCATTGTATAGATGCATTGCGTAAGTATGACCTTTAACGCAGACCGTGCCTTGCGTTAAAGGGTGTTTCGGATCGCCCTTGATACTAACCATCTTACCGTCTTTGATCTCTGCGATCATCGAACAGGCGTCGCGGCAGTTTCTAGGACAGGTGAGATAGTGATACTCTACGCCCTGCTCGTTTTTATAGGATTTCGGTTTAAAATCCACCTCAAACTGCTCCATACCAAATAGGCTTGGAGAGGCTCCCGCCGTAGCCAGAGCCGCTCCCGCGCCTTTTAAGAAAGAACGTCTTTGCATCTCTTCTCCTTAAATGTGGGCTTTATTTCATATCGTATATGAAAACTTTATTTTCTTTGCCTTCGCGCGAAAAAACATAAAATTTGCCGTCCTTCACCGCAAGCGCTCTTGCGTTTGCCGCTCCGCTAAAGCTATATGCATCCTCAATCTTATGGGTTTGCAAATTTAACTTTAAAATGGTCGAGAAATTTTTACTCAAAAGATAAACGGCGTCAGGCTGAGCGTCGATGCCCGTGACGTAGTATTCGCCTAGGCTCCTGCTCTCTTTTAGCTTTAAATTTGAGCCAATTTGCGGAATAAATTCCTCCAAAATCATCTTATCGTCGCCGTCAAATACTGCCACGCTCCAATAATCCCTCACGTCGTTAGGCACGGACGCAACGATAAATTTATTTGCAGCCGCGTCGTAATCCCAGCCGAGGATATACTGCTGCTTTGCTCGAAGCGTGGAGAAGCGCCCTTTGTTGCCGAGATCATTTAGCTTCCATTTGTCCCAGCCCTCGGTCAAATGCCTCCACTGGCTGTTTTGCTCCTCTGCACTCAATCCGTCCGCAGGCTCATAAAAGACGAAGGTTTTATTAAAACTTATCATGCCGATCTCGTTTTTATACCACGCTGCACCCACGGTTGCCTCCATCTCCATTATAAAGTGGCGATCGTGCTTGCCGTATCTAAGCGGCTTTAAATTTTCGTCCGCAACGTAAAATTCGTTATTTTTAGAAACCAGCGCAAACTGCTTTTTATCTGCGTCATAATCCGCTCCCGTAATCGGTGCGTCGTTTTGTAAGCTTAGGCTCACTTCCGCACTCGGTGCACCGAGCTCTTTTACGCCCTCAAGCGCGCCTGCTTTGCTATCAAGATTAAACTCAAACCCAAACGCCAGAGCCGCTAGCGCCGTAAAAATTATCAGCTTTTTCATCTTTTTGCTCCTTAGTTTGGCAGATCCGGAAGCTCCGGATTCCAATCGAATCTAAAATCAAGCGCGCTTTGCCAGTGATCTTTTTCCCAGAACCATTTTGCAGGATCAAGACTTAGCCTAGCCGGCGTGCTAGAGCCCAGATACGGCGGCGGGCCTGAGACGATGAAAGCCTGCACGCAGTTTGCGGCAATGATGACGATGAAGATTAAATTTGCAATTTTGCCAAGAGGCAAATAGCGCAAAAACTCGCCGTATTCGCCGCTCGCGCTCTTTTTCATTATCTCGCCCAAATTTTTGCTACATAAAAATATGACCGCCAAAAACGCGATTACGCAAAAATCTACGACGACGACCCAAAGCTGCGTGTGTGCGCCTAAAATTTCAAGCCCGAACCCCTGCTTTATGTCGAGGTAGCCTCCGAATGTCCCATCAAGGCTATAATGGATAAAGCCGTTGAACATTCCCCAGCAAGCCATTAGCAAAAGCGCTGCGACGTAGCCGGGTCTTAGGCCGTATCTAAGGATAAAAAGCGCGATAAGGCTGATGGCTATCATCGTGATCCTCTCCGACCAGCACATCACGCACGGGCTATCTCCCATACCAAAGCCCAGTATCAAACAGGCTATGCCGACCGGGAGCGCCACGAGGGCGATGATGGCTAGTGACATTAAGTTAAAAAATCCTCGCTCGGCGACGGGAATTTGATTTTGTTCTAAATTTTGCATATCGCCCTCCTAAAAGTTACCTATAGGCACGACGACCCATAAATTTACGTAAAACTCAAGCGCGATCAGTATCGCGCAGCCTGCCGCAGCACAGCCCGTAGCTAAATTTTTCCTCTGTGGCTTAAAATATAGTATAAGCCCGCTGATCAAAAATAGCGTCAAAATAAGAAATTCCATTTCAAACCGTCCTTTCCTAATAAAATTTAATCCTAAGCATGCTTATTCTTAAAGAAATAATATAACTTTATTTATTAATAT
>NZ_CALIMS010000009.1 GCF_938045345.1 uncultured Campylobacter sp. | reverse complement strand
GCGGATTTTTTGTAAGGCTGGCGAGAGCCCACGCCAAGATCGTTCATCGCATATAAAATTCGCCTATGCACCGGCTTTAGACCGTCTCTGGCGTCCGGCAGCGCACGACCGATGATAACGCTCATCGAGTAATCAAGATAGCTCGTCTTGATCGATTCTTCGACGTCGATATCGATGATCTCCTGATTTTCAAACATATTTGATTGCATAAATATCCTTTTAAATTTTAAAGCGCGATTATAGCGAATTATTCTTTTGCATTAGCTAAAACCAAGCCGCACACGGGCATAAAGCCGCCATCGATCAAGCTCTCGCGCGCTTGCAGCATGCTAAGACCCGAGGTGATGATGTCGTCTACCATGATCACGGGGAATTGCGGCGGGGTTAAAATTTTAAAATTTCGCTTGTGTTTTAGGCGAAATTCCAAACTCTGCCCGGTGTATTTGACGCGGTTTTGCGCGCGTAGGCAGTGAAATTTTGGCTCCACGAGTTCGCTTTTTAGCGCGCGAGCTAAAATCGCCGTGTGCGAATAGCCGCTGCGAGCGTCATCATCCAGCGGCACGGCGTTAAATTTAAAAATTCCGCCCGTTTTAAACGCTTCGTAGTTTTGCGGATTTGCTGAAATTTCGCGCCGCAGATGAAGCGGGAATTTCGCTAGGCTTAAAGAAGCTATGCGCGCAAGCACCGCAGCGCCGTATTCGTGATGTTTAGAAAGTATAAGCTCTCGAATTTCGGAGTAACCGTAGTAATAAAATACGCTAAAGCCCTCCACCTGCCGCATACCTAGGCGGCATTCGGCTAAATTTGCGGCGCAGGCGGCGCAGATCGTGCGCAGGCTAAACGCGCCGCAATTTACGCAGCGCATCTAAAGCGTCAAGATGATTTGATCGGCGGATTTTTTGACGATGTCGCCAAGCAAGCTTTGCACAAAAGGATTAAGCGATCTAGCCGTGCGAAGCGCCGTAAATTGGCTCTGATCCTGCGAAACGCGCTTGGTCGTAGTTTTGTTGCCCTGCACGATAGAGATCGCAACCTCGCCTCTTGCGCTCATATTTTCCTTTGAGTAGCCGTTGATCGCTGCCGAGATGCTTCTAATATTTACGGTTACGATATTCGGGCTTGCCGGATCGATCTTTACGCCGCGAGCCTCAAGCTCCGCGCGCAAGGCCTTGTCGAACCACGCCGAGAGATTGTTTTTTAAAAGCACTTCATCGACGAGTTTGCCGTCGTTGTCGTTTATAACGGCAATTACCATCTGATTTTCGCGCTGATCGTTGATCGCGTTGATATTTACGGACTTGCCGCTTACGGTCTGATCGGCCTTAGAAAGATACGGATTTAAGCTGATGACGCTGCTGGTTTGCGAGCAGGCGACAAAAAATAGCGCAAAGACGCCGAGTAAAAATTTTTTCATTTCGATCCTTTTTTCTGAAATTCGGGCGCATTGTAGCACTAAATTTAAAATTTATAGATTTTTTTGTATCATTGCAATATCAAAGGAGAAATTTTGCAAGCACTCGCTTTAAAATACAGACCCAAAAGCTTCGAGCAGCTCATCGGTCAAGACGCCGTCGCCAAAAGCCTCGCGCACGCGCTGGATTCGGGCAGGCTGAGCCACGCATATCTTTTCAGCGGACTTCGCGGCAGCGGCAAAACCTCGACGGCTAGGATTTTTGCCAAAGCGCTTTTATGCGA